>DATNMW010000117.1:0-31596 GCA_035602155.1 Bryobacteraceae bacterium
TTTATTGACGAGCCAGTGCTTTGGTTATTTCCTCTCGACATTGAGCTCGATCCTGCCCGCGTCTGTTCCAATGTTCTCGGCTCGTGGAGATTATTCAACAACCCACGCACATAGTTGATCGGGATTGCAAAATTCAGTCCCTCTGTCGTTCGCAATTTGAACGATGCCACGCCGATGGCCTGACCTTTGTTATTAACGAATGGCCCGCCGCTGTTCCCAGGATTCATGGCAGCATCAGTTTGCAGAACCTTGTACCCGTCGCCGGTATCCCGTACCGAACTCAGGATGCCAGCGGTGACGGTTCCTTCGAGACCATTTGGGCTCCCGACCATTACTATCGGCTCTCCGACTGTCAGTGTGTCAGAATCTCCCAAATCGAGAACGGGAAGATTGAACCCGGCCACCCGAACAATCGCAAGGTCACGGCGCTCATCCGTGGCTAGGACGGACATGGAATCGAATATCTCGCCAGTCCTCGTTTGGACGCTGGCCGCCTTCATGTCCCTAATGACATGGAGATTCGTGACGATCTCGCCATCTTTCGAGATGATGAACCCGCTTCCCAGAACGTCGCCGGCATCGGTCTTGCCTTGGATGACCACCACGGATGGCGAGACTTTCTTAGCGATTTGAGCGGTCGTTAGGGGGGGCTGGGCAAGTGCGGCGAATGGCACTACCAGCAAGAAGCAGATCAGGTTGGTCATGACGATTTCCCCCGTTTTTCCATCGGCTTGGGAATAGAGCATTGGGACTTGAGAGTCCGAAACCTAATTGTACCGCTATTGTTTCCTCGACGCCGCCGAAAAACTGCAAAAACGCGATCGGCTTCTGAACCTGCGCCACGGCTTCTACGTCATCGCTCCTCCCCACTACCTGAATTTCGGGAGTCCGCCGCCCGCATCTTTCATTGACGACCTGATGCGGCATGCGAACCGGCCCTACTATGTGGGCTTGTTGAAGGCCGCCGAGCTGCACGGAGCGTCTCATCAGGCGGTGATGGAATTCCAGGTCGTCACGAATCGCCAGATGCGGGAGGTGCGGGCCGGCCGCTCGAAGATCGCCTTCTACTTCAGAGAAAGATATGCCGGCCATCGCCTCGGGAATCGAAGAGCGCAAGACCGATACGGGCTCGGTGAAGATCTCTTCGGTTGAGCTGACGCTGCTCGATCTGCTCCATTTTCCCCAGGCGAGCGCGGGCCTGGACAATATTTCCACCGTTTTCCCGGACGTCGGTCCCAAGGTCGATCGAGGGTCTGTCGGCCCTGTGTCGCGCCTTCGAGCGATCCGTCGTGCAACGGGACGGGTACTTCCTGGACGCGTCCGGCTTCGCTCACCTTGCGGAGAAGCTCCACGCATTAATTCGGGGCCGGGTAGTACTCCTTTGGGGGTATGAACTAAGTGATCGTGCTACGCGGCGGGCGGTGGCAGGCGGGCGATGAGGGCGCCTATCGACGAGGCGAGCGACTCGATGCGGTCGCCCAAGCGGGCGTCCCGTTCGCGGGATTGCCGGTCGGCTTCTTCCATGCGTGCGCCAAAGCGCTGGTCGGCGGCGCGGGATTCCTCGGCGATCTCGGCGATGCGGTCGCCCAGGTCGGCGACCTTTCCGGTGAGGTCGTTGAGCTGGCGCTGTGTGTCGCGCCACAGGCTGCGGTACTCTTCGCGGTCTTTGCGCCGCTCTTCGGCGATGCCGACGGTAACGTGTTCGATGCGTTCGAAGCGTTCGTCGGTGGTCATGGTTTTCTCCAGTGTAGCTCAGTGGCATTCGCGGTGCATGCCACTGAGTGGTATATCCCCGGCCTATGCCAGCCGCCGGGCACGCCGAACGGCCAGTTGCGGTTGCAGGTAGGACAATTTTGTCCGGTAATCGGAACGTGAGTGGCAACGAGTTTGTGCGATGCATTCAAGCCTTGGACAAGCGGCGCGACGTGGCAGTTCGCTGGGTACAACCTAAAGGATGAAGTTGACAAGTCGCGCCTATCACAAGATGCTCAAGCAACTTTGCCTGAGCCAGAAAGACTTGGAGTAAAGGAGCCATGCGCACGTTCGTATATCCAGCGAGTTTCGATAGGGGGCTAAGCCGGGAGTCCTGGTGATCGCATTCCGGGACGTTCCGGAGGCAATCGCGCAAGGAAACGGTAAGACGGATGCTCACTGGCAGGCGGCGGGCGGGCTACGGGGGCGCGGCGCAACGACATCGTGCGGCAGTTCCTGACGGAGTCGGTTTTGATCTCAGTGGCCGGGGGGCTGTTGGGGATCGGGTTCGGTTTTTTTCTGGCATGGCTGATTGCGCGCACCGCGGAGTGGAAGACGATTGTGACTACGGCTTCGGTGTTGATTGCGTTTGGAGTTTCGATGGCGGTGGGGGTGATTTTTGGGATTTGTCCGGCTATGAAGGCTTCGCGGATTAATCCGATTGAGGCGTTGCGGTATGAGTAGTTTGTAGAAATGTGGGCGGGCGTCCACGCCTGCAAGCGGATCTCCAGACCTGCTTTTTGTGTTGGCCTAGCCGGCCCTAGCCGCCCTTATCGGCGACAACAAGCCCGCGCCGACGACGACGAAGGAAATCGCGGAGGCTCAGAAAGCAGGAACGGCTCGCCCGCGCCGAACGGTTGTTGCACGCCAAGGAAAACAGTCGCAAGATTCAGCAAGAAAGGGACAAGCAGCACCGCATCGACGCCGACCGAACGCGCGAGGAAGACGACGAGCGAGGCCGCACCCGCCAACGATAACGAGCCGGGGGCCAGGCGGAACCCCCCGGCAAGAACCAAGACGCACCAGCCCCGCAGCAGCTCTCCGCGCCGCCTTCCGTTGCGCGGCTCGCGCTTTGCTATTCCCCACTCCCGCCATTCACCTGGTGCGCCAGGCGCGGACGCAAGTAATGTCCGCCTGTACTTTCCATTGAAGTCCGTGTTGCGCCCTGCCCATCATGTCGCAGTAGCCTGCTTGCCGCGCGGCTGGAATTCGCGTAAAGCGAGGCTCCCCCAAAAACATGATAGACTTGGCTCCGCGTCCAAATGAAGGTAACCGCAATCCTATGGAAGATACCGGCTCTCGTTGGAGCCATGGTGATAGGCGCAATCGCAGCAAATCGGGCTGGGTGGAGCGGAGCCGAGGCGATTACGTCCCGAGGCAGCGCGGGTTTCATTACTGATCTCTTTTTCATTCTAGGAGCCGGCCGGGCGAACGCGCTGGTGACATTCAATCGGCGGGACTTTGGAGCGGCTCCGGCCCGATTTGGAGTGGAGGCCCCGCTCCCGCGGGAGGCGATAATGCGGATCGGATTATGAGAGAGACTCAGACTTATCCACTGCGGCTGCCCCGGTCGCTCAAAGAGGCAGTGGAGCGGTTGAGCCGTGAAGACCGCACGAGCATCAATCAGTTCGTAGCCACGGCGGTGGCGGAGAAGGTGTCGGCTGATCATGCGGCGGCGGGGCGGCAGCGCGCCTCGGGAAGGCGATGAAATGCCGCGGCGCCCGGACGAATCGGCTCAGAAGTGATACCCGCCTGTAACGCGGTCAACGCGCCAACCAAGGGTAACCAATGGCGGCTGAAGTGCTATTGTGGACTTCAGCACACATGGGACACGATCTCCGTTTTGCCCTCCGAACTTTGACCCGAAGTCCGCTGTTTACCTCCGTCGCCGTGCTGTCGCTGGCGCTCGGCATCGGCGCCAATACATCCATCTTTTCGCTGCTCGACCAGGTTCTGTACCGCTCGCTGCCGGTGCGCGATCCGCAAGCTCTAGTCGTCTTCCATGTGGACGACCACAGCTCGGGCATGTCCTCATCGGACAATAACCAGAGCGTCTTCTCCTATCCGATGTACCGGGATCTGGGCGGCGATCCGCGGGACCGCGGCGCGGTGTTCAGCGGAGTCGTGGCGCGCGCCGGCGTTCCGGTCAGCGTCTCCTGGAACGGCCAAACCGAGCGTGCCCGCGCCGAGGTGGTCTCCGGCAATCTTTTCGAGGTGCTAGGCGTTTCGGCGACGATCGGCCGCGCGCTTACGCCGGACGATGACGGGGCGCCAGGCGCGCATCCCGTGGTCATGTTGAGCCACGATTATTGGGTGCGGCGGTTTGCCGGCGAGCCCGGCGTGCTGAACGTAAAGGTAGCCATCAACGGCCATCCCATGATCGTGATCGGGATCGCGCCCGCGGGGTTCCGTGGCGTGCTCTCGGGAGAGAATCCCGAGGTGTTCGCGCCCATCGCCATGAAGCGCGAAATCACGCCCACGTGGGACGGCCTTGCCGACCGCCAGTCTCGCTGGTTGAACATTCTGGGGCGCTTGAAACCGGGCATTTCGCCGGAACAGGCGCAGGCCGCCATCCAAATTGTCTACCGGCCGGTTCTGGAAGCTCAGGTGAAACAGTTCCCCGAGCGCAGCAAGCGCGCCAACCAGGTTATTCTTGGCCAAAAACTGGAGTTGCAGTCCGCCTCGCAAGGCATCAACCAGTTGCGGGAGGAGTGGCAGAAACCGCTGGTGGCGCTGATGGCGCTGGTGGGCCTGGTGCTGCTGATCGCCTGCGCCAACGTGGCGAACTTGTTGCTGGCGCGCGCCGCGTCCCGCCGCCGCGAAATGGCTATCCGCCTGGCCTTAGGAGCCGGCCGGCGATCCCTGCTGCGCCAACTTCTGACCGAAAGTCTGGTGATCGCGCTAGCCGGCGGTCTGCTCGGTCTGCTGGTTTCGGTGTGGACCACCGCCGCGCTGCTGCGCATGCTTCCCGCGGATGCCACCGGCGGATGGATCGCGGCCACGCTGGACGTTCGCCTGCTCGTTTTTACGCTGGCGCTTTCCACCTTCACCGGCCTACTGTTCGGCTTGGCGCCGGCGCTGCAAGCCAGCCGCGCCGAGGTGGCGTCCACCCTTCGCCAGCAGTCGGCGGCGCTGGCTTCCGCCGGCGGAGGCGCGCGCGTGCGCCGCATTCTGGTAGTCGCGCAGCTTTCGCTCTCGTTACTGCTGCTGGTGGGCGCCGGCCTGTTCGCCAACAGCCTGTTCAACCTTCTGCACGTGGACCCCGGGTTCCGCACGGAGCGGCTGCTTACCTTCGCCATCGATCCATCGTTGAATGGTTACGCCAAGGAGCGCGGCTTCGCCTTGTTCCGCGACTTGCAGGAGCGGCTCACTCGAATGCCCGGCGTGGTTGCCGCCGGCGCCGCCAGCCCGGGTCCGCTCACGAACAGCAACCGCGGCAGCAACATTACCGTGGAAGGCTATCAGGCGCGCGAGGACGAGGATATGGATGTTTCGCGGCATGCCGTGGGTCCGGGCTATTTTCACACCCTGGGCACGCCTGTGGTGCGCGGCCGCGAAGTCACGGAGCGCGATCTCGCATCGCCGGACAAAGTAGTGGTGGTGAACGAGGCGTTTGTGCGGCGCTACTTCGGCGACGCCAATCCGCTCGGCCGCCACATGATGTTCGGCGCCAGCAATACGCGCCTGCCGGATCGCGAGATCGTCGGTGTGGTGCGCGACTTCAAGCACGGCAGCCTGCGCGAGACCCCCAAGCCGGCCGTCTACTCCACCTATACCAACGAGGAAAGCCTCGGCCGCATGGAGTTCTACGTGCGCGGCGGCCGCGAGACGGCCGATCCGGGCCCGCAAATCCGGCGCCTGGTGCAACAGATGGATCCCGGCCTGCCGGTTTTCGACATGCAACCGGTGGAAATCCAGGTCGCCGAATCGATCGAGATCGACCGCTTGATCGCCATCCTTTCGTGCGCCTTCGGCGCGCTGGCCACCTTGCTGGCCGGCATCGGACTCTATGGTCTGGTGGCCTACACGGTGGCGCGCCGCACGGCCGAGATTGGCATCCGCGTGGCGCTGGGCGCGGTGCCGCGCGACGTGTTGTGGCTGGTGATGAAGGACGTTGGCACGCTGGTGATCTTCGGCTTGGCCATCGGGCTGCCGTTGGCGTTGGCGCTGGGCCGGCTGGTCGAGTCGCAGCTTTTCGGGTTGAAGGCCGCCGATCCGGCGATTTACGCTGGCGCATCGCTGGCGTTGGTTCTGGTCGCGGCGCTGTCCGGATTGATTCCCAGCAGCCGCGCCGCGCGTATCGATCCGATCGACGCGCTGCGGCACGAGTAGAGGGCGACGTGAGCCGCGGATGACCACAGATAACACCGATCTTTTCTGTTTGTCTTAGCGGCGTTGATCCGTGCTCATCAGCGGCCGGCTCTTAGCGCTTCGTAGCTATCGGCATCCGCTTGGAACGTTGCTTCCGACTCCCCGTTGCGCTGTTCCGCGGCCAGCCCCGGCGCACGGCGCGCCGTGGCCGGATCCTCCGAAACAGCGAAGGCCGCCTGCCCGCGCGGGAGACCGGCTCGGGTGCCTTCCGGTCGCGAAAACCGGTCACGATAACGGTCGCCGGCCGCGGGCTGGCATCCCGCCACAAGATAGACCGGCGGGACGATGTCGGGCGGGAAAACGGAGCCAGGCGTCCGCGATATCTTCCCGGTGTCCGCGGAGCATGGGATCGGCGTTGGTGCCCGGTTGGTCGAGTGAAAAACGCGTCGGATGTCGATTTTGAAGACTACCATTAGAGAGGAAGCTATGGAGAGGAAGAACGGACTGCCGCCCATCCATCCGGGCGAGATTATCAAGGAAGCCATCCTGCCGTATTCCGGCCTGTCGGTGAGTACCGCCGCAAAAGCTTTGGGCGTGTCCCGCCAGATGCTGCACGACATTCTGGCGGGTCGCAAGCCGCTATCGACGGTCATGTGCCTGAAGGTGGCCCGCCTGTTTGGCGGAACGCCGGAGTTGTGGATGCGGTTGCAGGCAGCCTACGACCTGAAGAGGGCTGAGCAAAACAAGAAAATCATGGAACGTGTCGCGCGGATCGCGCCTGTCAAGCCGATCGAAGAGGTCCGGGCCTAAGAGCGCGGGCTTGGCGGCATCGTCGGCACCACGTTCGTGGGCGCCCCCTGGGGCATCGTCGGCATGCGTCAACGCTAGCCAATTGAAATATGAATTCGTCAAAGCCCCCCGCGAGTGTTGTGGAGCATGAAATCGGCATGCTCCGGACAATGCCCAACATCGGCGACAGAATCGTATACATGAAGGGCCAAGGGTGCAGTTTCCCTCAAACTATCAAGCTACCGATCATTTTGGCTTCCCCAACAAAAATACAGAAAACAAAGCACTTATTGGCTTCGCTCGGTCCAAGACGCCCCCAAGCCGCGACCGAACGGCCACCACCCCTCGCGGCTGCTATCATAAGACTCACATGCCCCAGACCCTCCCCACGGTAGTCATCGTGGGCCGCCCCAATGTCGGAAAATCGACCCTCTTTAACCGCATTACGGGGCAGCGCCGCGCCATCGTGGGCGACGAGCCCGGCATCACCCGCGACCGCCTGCATGGCCTCACCGACTACCGCGGCCGCCCCTTCGAGCTGATCGATACCGGCGGCATCGTGGTGGACGATGCCGAGTACATCCCCAGCCAGATCCTGAAGCAGGCGCGCGCCGCCCTGAAGACCGCGGCCCATATCATCTTCCTGGTGGACGGCCGCTCCGAAATCACGGCGCCCGACCGCGATCTTGCGCGCATGCTGCTGCGCTTGGGCCGGCCCATCTCGCTGGCCGTGAACAAGGCGGATACCGGGGCGCGCGAAGACCTGGCGCACGGCTTCTACTCGCTCGGAATCAGCGACATCTTCCCGGTCTCCGCGGAACATGGCATCGGTGTGGACGCCCTGATCGATCACGTAACGGCAGGTTTTGCGCTGCCCGCCGAAACAGCGCCCGGCGAGGAGCCGGTCCACTCCGTCAAGGTGGCCATCATCGGCCGTCCCAATGTAGGCAAATCCACGCTGCTCAACGCGCTCACCGGCGAGGACCGGGTCATCGTTTCGCCCATCGCCGGCACTACCCGCGACTCCGTGGACGAAACCGTCGTGCATAACGGCGCTAGCTACACTTTTGTGGACACCGCCGGCATCCGCCGCAAGGGCAAGACCAAGCTCATGGCGGAGAAGTTGAGCGTGGTCATGGCGCGCCGCAACATCCGCATGGCCGATGTGGTGCTGGTGCTGATGGACGCCTCCGAGGGCGTACTCGGCTTGGACGCCACCATCGCCGGCTACGCGCACGAAGGCGGGTCCGGTGTGATCCTGTGCGTCAACAAGTGGGACCTGATCGCGGACAAGAAGAAGCGGGATTTCGAGCAGGATGTGCGCGACCATCTGAAGTTTCTGGAATACGCTCCGGTGGCCTTCCTCTCGGCGAAAACGGGCGCGGGCGTGGACCGGATCTTCAGACTAATTCGGGAAGTTTACGAATCCGCCACCAAGCGCGTCACCACTGGCGAGCTCAATCGCTTCGTGGAACGGCTGCGCTTCGAGGAGCGCAAGATTTACTACATCACGCAGGCGTCCGTGCGCCCGCCCACATTCGTGCTGTTCACCAACCGGGCGGCGCCGCTGCACTTTTCCGACGAACGGTATTTGGTCAATCAGATCCGCAAGCAGTTCGGCTTTCGCGGGACGCCGATTGTTCTAAAGACCAAGGGAAAGGAGCACTGACGACGGACGCGAAGAAACAGGAACGGCGCAGAAGTGAGCTGAAGCTTCGCGAAGCTGGAGCACGCCAGGAGGAGAATCGGAATCAGGCGAACTGCCTGCACACTCCGGGAGCCGCGTGTGTGCTGAAGAAGGTCCTCGCCTTGTACCCGCAGCATGTGCCCGCACTGAACTTGCTGGGTCGCATCTATTGCGAGGCGGAACAGTTCGCCATCGCGCTTCCATATTTGAGGACGCTGCGTGGGCTACGGCAGGAGGATCCGGGCGTGGCGTACAACTCCGGACTGGCGCTCTTGGAGTTGGGCCGCAAGCCGGAAGTTCCGGAGAATTTTCAGGCATTCCTGGCGCTTGCCGCTGGCAACGCGCAACGCCAGTGGAAGGAGTTGCGGCCGCGCGGGCTGGCCGGCAACGCGCGCAAGGTTTCCAGTTCCAGCGCCACGGCATGGCCGTCGTCGCTCGCGCCGGGTCCCGCGGAGACCGAGTCATAGTGGCCCGCCAGCATTACCGCTTTGGTGTTGGAGGCACCACGCAATCGCGCGATGACGTTATATACGGTGGCGGCATATACGGTGACGGCGCCCTAAGGCGAACCCCAGCGGGTACTCACGGACGTAGCGGTCTGCACCTCCGGCTGCACGCCGAAGTGGAGGAGTTGCCGGACGATGTAATCGCGCACGGCATCGTGCGCCGCGGTGCCGACGGGATGCGGCACGCGCGCAAAAGTGCGCAAATACACCAGGGTGCGGTAGGCGGAACCTCCGGCGGCGGGCCGACCTGCTGCACGCTCCAAGCGGCCACACCGATGAGGAAGACCAAACAGACTGAAGCCTGTCCCCTTAGTTATGCTTGGCGCACACGAAGTTGGCGGCATCATCGGTACTGCCGCTGCCTTGATAGTGCGCCACCAGCGGATAGGCGCACAAGGGGCGTGTGCGCACGATGGCGCTGGTGGGGTCGAAGTCGCTCTTGCGCTTGGCAGCCACGATACGCTCGGGCGCCATCCCTTTTTCCACCCAGCGCTCCAGCGCGGCATCCAAATCGCTATCGGGATCTCCCGCGGCGCCGGGATATTGGCCGAAACTGTTGGGCCCCGAGCCGCCGCCGCAATGTTGCATTCCGGGCGCTATAAAGAGCCGCACGAACGTCGCCGTCTGCTGCGCGCCCATCTTCGCGGCAACGCTATCGTAATAGTCGATGGTGTTCTGCGGCGCGATGGCCGCATCGCTCCATCCGTGATACAGGATCAGTTTGCCGCCCCGTTCGCGGAAGCGGCTGAGGTTGGCATCGGTGGCGTTCAGATTGCCGGCTTGTTTGTCGTCGGCAGCCCTGGTGTCGCGGTCCGCATTGAAAGTGCGATAATCCCAGGCGGCGCTGTCGAACACCATGTTCTTGTAGAACTGGGTGCCGAATGTATACATCAGGCTGCGCTCAGGCGCCGGCCCGGTGATCCACACGGCCCAGCCGCCGAATTCGCCCTCGCCGCCAGGAGAGTAGCCCGGGAAGATCTGGCCGTGCGCATTGTGCCCGCCCGCGTACAGTTTCTTCAGCGCGGCCACCTGCGGCGCGGTGAGGCAGGTATCCTGATCGGCGCCTTGGCATTGCAGCACCGTGGGATCGAAATGGCAGCGCGACGGGTCTTCGATGACGCCGTCCTTCACCCCATCCAGCGTGTCGCAAGCAGCCAGGGCCGCGGCTTGGATGGCGTGCAGCTTCTTCGGTGGAATGTAGCTATCCTTGTCGCCGAGCAGCGCCAGATTGTCCCAAGCGGCGTTGGCCAGCAGGTGCGTCCAGTAGTTGGCGGGTGCGCCCGCAACGATGCCGTCGTAATCTTCCGGGTAGCGCTGCGCTTCCATCAGCGCCTGGCGGCCGCCGTTGGAGCACGAACTGAAATAAGAGTGTTTGGCATCCTCGCCGTAGAATGCATGCAGGACAGCCTTGGCTTTGACGGCGGTTTCGTGTATGGCGCGATAGCCGAAATCGGCGATCTTGTCCGGGTGATCGAGAGCCCAGGAGGCGTCCGTGCCCTCGGCATGGTGCCCGGTATCGGTGGCGGCGGTGGCGTAGTTGTGGGAGACCGCGAAGCCCAACTGGTCGTAGCCGATCATCCCGGCGAATCCCCCATTGCCCACGCCCTGGAACTTGCCGTTCCAGTTGGGCGGCATCCAGACTTCAAAATAGATGTTCGAGTCGGACGACGGTTTGATCACTCCGGTCACGCGGCAGAAGGCCGGCAGATTGGGTAGGGCTTTGCCGTTGGGCACGGTAAAGCCGCCGGCCGGCACGGACTCCGCGCGGGCGATAGCCGTGGCGGGTAGCTCCAGCTTATTCAAGGTTTCGCAAGTCTGGGCCGCGGGTGCGAGATGCGCGCAGGCGGCGACGGCTAGTACGGCGAGGGTGGTTCGCGATGTAGGTTGTGGTTTCATGGGTAGTGAGCTTCTATTGAATATACGATATGCGAGCTCTACTGATTTTGGCAGTTGCCGACACCCTGCGTGCCGTGCCTGACGATATCCGAGACCCGCGAAACCGCGCCGAGGCCATGGCGTGAGAATCGACAAGTGGCTCTGGGCCGCACGCTTCTTCAAGACTCGGGCGCTCTCCGCACGCGCATGCGAACTGGGCCGGATTGAATCCAACGGACAATCGGCCAAGCCGGCGCGCGAGGTCCACGCCGGCGACCTGCTGCAGGTGAAGAACGACAGCGGCGATTTTCAGGTGGAGATCCTGGCCCTCGGCGACACGCGCGGCCCGGCGACGGTTGCGCAGACACTTTACCGTGAGACCGAGGCGAGCCGGGAGCTGCGGCTGAAGTTGGCGGAAGAGCGACGCGCGACGCCGCATTTTGAAGCGCTGCGGGAAGGCAAGCCCTCGAAACGCGACCGCCGCAAGATCGACCGGCTTCGAGGCAGGTGACCTGAGCGGTTCCCGCAAACCGCCTTCCAAGGGCACCCACGGCTACTTGACGTGCCAACGGCTTAGGGCCACAGTGAGTATCCCGAATGCACCGATGGCCAGGCCGGCGATGCGGTTCATCCAGAGCATGGCGCTTTGGTCGAACCGTTCACGGAAATGGCTCGTGGCGGCGCATAGCACGATCCACCACAGCATGGCGCCACTGAAAATTCCCGCCACCAAGAGCACTGTGAGCCACTGAGCCCTGTGATGACCCATCCCCAAAGCCGCCAGTATCGCGAGAAAGGATAGCACCGTGGTAGGGTTCGTCAGATTCAGGAAAAATGCCGAGATGTAATCCGTGTGCACCGAACTGGGGCTTTCGTTGGCGAGCGATTGCGGCTTCTTGAAGTAATAAAGCACACCGATCGCGATCAATAGGGTTCCACCGCAGAGGCGTATCCAGAATTCTTCCCGAACGAGAAACTGAATGACGAAGCTGATGCTGAAGCCGGCGATGGCGCCGTATACCGTATCCGCCGTGGCGGCCCCCAGTCCGGACATCAGGCCGGCCATGCGGCCCTGCGTTAGGGTACGGGAGATGCAAAAAACGTTTACCGGCCCCACTGGCGCCGAGATGGCCAATCCAGCGAGCACTCCCTTGGAAAGCAATTCGAGATCGGTCATCGGCACGGGATTTCCACTTGCGCGCACTTCGATTATACCGGTCCAGCCGTCCCGCCCGCGCTGCCCGACGTCCCGCGTCCGCGGCGGCTCCGAATTGCGGAGAGGCCCCGGACTGCGGGCCGCGCTCTCGCCAGCCTAGCGCGAGTGGCGAAAGACCTGGCTGCAAGGGGGGCCAAACTATCCGATGGCAGCCCCTAAGGTGTTTTCCGGGAAGCAAATCGGTTTGCGCTCGACCGGTCCGGTCTGATACCATCTAGGTGGCAAGAGCGGAATCCTTCCCTTGAAGTGCCACAAACCCAACCAACGGAGATAACAAATCACTGAATGAATTTCACTGTTTTTCTAGGCAACCTGCCCACATGGGTCACTGCCGACGATATTAAAGCGTGGCTGACCGCCGAGAATCTGGTATCGGATTCGGTTAAAGTCATCCGCAACCACGAAACGCAAGAATCCAAGGGCTTCGCATTTTTGGAAGCGCCAACCGCAGACGAGATGCAGGCGATCATTCGCCGCTTCGACCGCGCTCCTCTGGAAGACCGGCTGTTGCGGGCTAATCCGGCGCAGCCTTCCAAGGGCAAAGACAGCAAACCGGCGACGACCGCGGAACGTCCCCAGCAGCAGCGCAACGGCCGCAAGCCGCGGCGCGGCAAGGACGCGGCCCCCAAGACCGCTTTTGGCGCGGAGTTGGCCAAAGCGTTATAAAACAGGGCGCCGCAGCATCGAGACGGGCCCCCAAAAGAGATCCTCCCCACACCTGTGAAGCACAGTCACAGCCCCGATTCTTTTAAGTTGTTCCATCATAGCAACTTCGGTTTGGCCTACTACCTGCATCGCTCCCGCCCATGAAATTGCTCTGGCTCGCCTCGATTTTAGGGAGCAGCCTGCTCCTGGCCGGCAATCCGGAGCAGGAGGTGAATGTAAACACGCGCTACACGGTGGAAAGCGTGGAGCTGGCCGGGGACAATCCCTCCGGCATCAGCACGGGCCTGCGCGGTGAGCTGAAAAGGCTGGTGGGCGCCAAGCTGAATCCGGCCGCGCTCGACGATCTGGCGACCCGCATCCGCCAGGAGTTGCACGTGCGCGCGGTCACGCATCGCCTGCTGCGCGGGCAGACGCCGGAACACGTGCGGGTCGTGTTCGACGTGCGCGGTACGCCTGCGAAATTCGACGCCTCGATACCGAAACTTGTTTACCGTTCCGACGGGAGCTTCTCCGGACTGGCGGAAGGCACCGCCACATTGGGATCGCAGGCTTTTACGTTTGGGGGTGTGAGCGACGGCGACAATTTGGCCGAACGGTATACCGGCATCGTCGCGCGCTACGAAGACAAGCGCCTGGTCGGCGATCGCGTACGGTTCCGTCTGGATTTCGAGAGCTACCACGAGCAGTGGGATCAGGCCACCGCGAACGCCTTGGACCAGCCGACCGCGGAGAGCGACACATCCGGGATCTACCGGACCCGCCAGAATATCGAGCCGGTGGTGACTTTCGTGCTGGCCAAGAGCGGTTCGGGGCTCGTCAACCTGACCGTAGGCACCAGTTTTGAACGGTTTCAATCGCAGTTTCCGGCCGCGCGAACGGAGTCCGCCAACGCGATGGTGACTACTCTGCGCTATCATCGGCGCGTGGAGGGCTCCGGCGCCAACCAGCAGGAATGGGACGCAGGTTACAGCCTGCGCGCGGCCACCAATCTTCTAGGCAGCGATTTCGGCTACACCCGTCATCAGGGAGACGCGCACTACGCCTACACCTGGGGCCATAACCAGTTTGTGGACGACCTCACTGGCGGAGAAATCAGCGGTCGAGCGCCGCTCTTCGAACGTTTTATACTAGGTAACAGCACCATGCTCCGCGGGTGGAACAGATTTGAACTGGATCCGCTGGGCGGGAGCCGCATGGTGGCCAACACGGCGGAGTACCGGTACCGGCTCTTCGACGTTTTCTACGACAGTGGCGCAATATGGGATCAGGGAGAGACAGCGGTGTTACGGCATTCGGTGGGTGTGGGCATCCGCCAGAACGGCATGTACGCCGCCTTGGCGTTCCCGATCAAAGAAGGCCACATTGAACCGGTTTTCATGGTGGGCATGAACTATTGAATGGCGCGAGCCAAACGCGAAAGACTGAGCCACGACCGTAAGGAAGTGGTAACGATCAGCCGCAGGGGCTGGCTTTTGGCCGGTGTGGCTATAGCTGCGTCTTGCCTCTGGGCCGGTGAGCGCCTGAGCGTTGCCTGGGATGGCGACGATCTGCGTGTGGCGGCCCCTCAGTTGCACTTCCTGGCCGGCAAACCGCTGGATCGCCTGAAGGACGGAGCGGCGGTGGTGTTCTTGACCCAGTTGACCCTCACCACCGATAACTTTACTACCAGCTTGCGCCGGACACCCGAGCGTTTCATATTCAGCTACGACCTGTGGGAAGAGAAGTTCTCAGTCACGAAGCTCGGCGAGAGCCAGCGTACGATTTCACACCTGTCGGCTACGGCGGCGGAAGCCTGGTGCTTGGACAACGTCGCAATCAGTTCTACGGGCCTGCCGCAGGATCGTCCCTTTTGGTTGCGGTTCGAGCTGCGCGCAGCCGAGCCCAAAGACGAAGCCGCGGTGATCGGCGAGTCCGGCCTCAACCTGACGCGGCTCATCGAGATCTTCAGCCGGCGCCCGCGCGACCAACAGCCCGAGTGGACCGCGGACGCGGGCCCGTTGCGCTTGGGCGAACTGAAGCGGCTGGTGGGCCGCGCCGCGCGAGCGCTGTGAACCGGCTGCGCAACAGGCTGATCGGAATCTTTCTGGCAGCCACTCTGGTTCCCCTCGCCGCCACCTTGTGGATTACAACATCCCTGCTGGATCGCAGTCTCAGCTATGCCTCCACGGGCGAACTGGACCGGCTCTCGCGCTCCCTGCAAAAGACCGGCAAAGAATTGTACCAGCGCGCCTGCGACGCTCTAAAGAACGACGCGATCGGCGGCCGCCTGGAGCCGTTGCGTTACATTGCGGCCCGTCAATCCGAGTGGCCTGCGCCGGTAAAGAGCTTTTACGAAAGCGGCGATACCGAGCGTTTTTTCCGATCCGGAAACGATGGCGACCACATCGAATACCTGTCGCGGCGCGGCGACGATGTCTGGCAGTGGTCCACGGCATTGGGCGGCGTGGGTCTGGAGGAGCTCTCGCGCGAATATCGCAACGCCCGCGAAATTGTGGAAAAGCGCCAATCCCGCGATTTGCTGCGCGGGTTCACCTACACCTACGTGCTGTTGGCGGCTTCCGTCTGGCTCGCTTCCCTGGTGCTGCTGGTGTACCTGGCGCATCGCATCAGCCGCCCTATTCAGCAGCTCACCGCCGGACTTTCGCAACTTTCCGCGGGCGACCTGACCACGCGCGTGGAAGCCCACAGCGACGACGAGATCGGCCGCGCCATGCGCGCCTTCAACGACATGGCCGAGCGCCTGCAACGCTCCACCGAGCGCCTGGTATACCTGACGCAACTGGCAAGCTGGCGGACCCTGGCGCGCAAGATGGCGCACGAGGTAAAGAACTCGCTTACGCCCATCCGTCTCACCGTGGAGGAGATGCTGGCGCGTTACGGCGAGCGCGACCGCGTGTTCATGGAGCAGGCCGCCCAGATCGTGGTGGAGGAGGTGGAGAGCCTGGAGCGCCGCCTGCGTGCGTTCTCCCAATTCGCCGCCGAGCCTCCCGTGCTGCCCGTGGCGCTGGATCTGAACGCGCTGCTGGAAGAGCGCATCGCCTTTCTGAAGAGCGGCCACCCGGAGTTGACTTACGATCTGCGCCTGGATGGCGGCCATCCCACGGCGCTGGCCGACCAGGATCTGGTGAAAGGCATCCTCACCAACTTGCTGGAGAATGCGGCAGAAGCCGCCGGCGACGGCGGCCGCATCCTGGGCATTACCGCGGTGAACAACGGCAACGCGCTGGTGGAAGTGCACGATTCGGGGCCAGGCCTGAGCGAACAAATTCGGCAATCGTTGTTTCAGCCTTCCATTTCGTTCAAGAAGGGCGGCATGGGGCTGGGGCTTTCCATATCCCGCAAGGGCGCCCTGCTGACGGGCGGCGACATCGTGCTGGTGAAAGGAGAACTGGGCGGCGCCGCTTTCCGCGTGCTGCTGCCCGTGGCGTCCAATGGCATTGAAGCGCATCCTGATCGTGGATGATGAAGAAAATATCGGCCGTTCGCTGCGTCTTATTCTGGAGCGCGAAGGCTATGGCATCGCCGTGTGCCGGTCGATCCGCGAGTTTCGCGCGCACCCCGATGCGGAGCGCGCCGACGCGTTCCTGTTCGACGTGCGGCTGCCGGATGGCAGCGGCATCGACCTGCTGCGCTCGGTGCGGCAGAACGGCAATCCCGCGCCCGCCGTGATGATCTCCGGGCATGGCACCATCGCGGACGCGGTGGAGGCTACCCGCGCCGGGGCCTTCGATTTTCTGGAGAAGCCGCTTAGCCGCGACAAAGTGCTGCTGGCTGTGAAGAACGCCTTGGAGCATTCGAGCCTGCGCGCGGAGAACGAGCGCCTGCGCGAGTTGGTCGGCATCAGTCCCAAGATGATCGGCTCCAGCCCTGCGTTCCAGCGCGCCGTGGAGCAGGCCAGCATGGCGGCCCGATCGGATGCGCGCGTGCTGCTGATCGGCGAATCCGGCACTGGGAAGGAGTTGCTCGCGGCGCATATCCATCAGAACAGCCCCTTCGCCGCGGGACCTTTCGTGAAGGTGAATTGCGCGGCCATCCCGACGGAATTGATCGAAACCGAACTGTTCGGCCACGAGAAGGGAGCGTTCACCGGCGCGGCCGGCGCGCGCCGCGGCAAGTTCGAGTTGGCCGATAGCGGCACGATTTTCCTGGATGAAGTGGGCGACCTGCACGGCGCGTCGCAGGCCAAGCTGCTGCGCGTGTTGCAGGAGGGCGAGTTTCACCGCGTGGGCGGCGAACAGGTGATTCGCGTGGCGGTGCGCGTGATTTCGGCCACCAACCGCGACCTGAGCGCGCTGGTGGCGCAGTCCAAATTCCGCGAGGACCTGTATTACCGGCTCAGCGTAGTGCCCATCCGGGTGCCGTCGCTGCGCGAGCGGCCGCAGGATATCAAGCTGCTGGCCGAGTATTTTCTCGACGATTTCTGCGCGCGCAACAATTTCAAACACAAGATGCTGGACGATTCGGTCTACCCGATCCTGGAAGCCCACACCTGGCCCGGCAATGCGCGCGAACTGCGCAACGCCATCGAGCGCATGGCGATCCTGACGGCGGGGGAGCGTCTGACGCGCGACGCGATTCCAGTGGAGATTCGCCTGCAGCGGGACCCTGGTCCGCGATCGAGCGTGCAAGAGGCGCGCGAATCGGCCGAGCGCGATCATATTCTGCGGGCGCTGGAGGAGGCTGGTTGGAATGTTTCGGGCGCGGCGCGCGCGCTGGGGATGGAGCGGACGAATTTGCATAAGCGGATTCGGGCGCTGGGGATCAGCCGGGGGAAGTAAATGTATGGAATCGCATTTGAGTGGGATCCGAAAAAGGATTCGACGACCCGCTGTCGGTCACGATTCCCGACCGGACCAAAGCATTGATGAAGAGCGCTTCGTCATTATCGGGATGTCCAGCAACCGAATTCTCGTGATTGTGGTTCATACTATTAGAGGAGAGCGTATTCGCCTGATTAGCGCTCGCCCCGCAACCAAGCATGAGAGACGGAATTATGAAGAAGCCTCCCTCTAAGCCGCGAACTCGTGAGATGCGAGCGGAGTACGATTTCTCCGGCGGCGTCCGCGGCAAGTACGTCGGCAGGTATCGCCGCGGAGTCAACGTCGTTCTCATTGATCCGGAGCTGGCCGAGGCTTTTCCCGATTCGAAATCGGTCAATGATGCGTTGCGCGCGCTGGTAGCGATCGCCACGCGAGCTGAAAGCCGCAAACGTGCTTGATGGTCTCGAAAAATGTCGCAGCTTGGTGGAAGGGACCGAGCTTAGCGACGAAGAGGCGCGTGGTGTGGTCGAGCGCATCCGCCCGCGTTTCGGCCAGTACGAGTCAAAATACGATGAACGAAAGTATCCGCCGAAAATCTACGACGACCTGATCTGTGCGTTCAGCGCACCTGGGAACGTCACCGGCGAAGACATCCGCAGGGCGATGCTTTGGAAATTGGGGCACCTTAGGAAAAAGCGGATTCCATCGCAGCATGAATCGCTGATCTCGCGTATTCAGCGGTGCTGGCAGAACCTGTCTCCGGCTGCCACCGGTCCAACCGTAGAGGCTTTTGACCGGATCGCCGCCGCCGTGGGAGGCCGACACCCCTACATTACAGTCTGCTTCCTCTTGCACTTGCTGAGGCCCTCCGAAGTTTCCATCATCGACCAATTCAACTTTCGGGCGATGAATCACTACTTTGCCGAGGCGCATCCCGGATGGCGTTCGAAAAACAGGCCCTCGACCTATGGCGACCTGGAGACGTTGTCAAGGTTTCTGAGCGCAATCAAGCGTGCTTGGAGGTTCGCCGACCCTTCGAATGTGCCGTCCGAGCGCGGACTCGACCGCTTTCTGATGATGAAGGGCAAAGCGTTAAAGTCACAACAGGCGCCGTCCCCCAAAATCAGCCTCAGCGAAGCCCCGGCCGCGTCGGCGGCTGAAGAATCCCGTGGTCCCAGGGACTCAGGCGGCGACCGCTGGATCAGGCTTCCGTACGGCGGGCCCGGAGCGACGTTTGATGTCGGCACACTCATTCAGCACGTGAGGGAATCCGGCCGTTCGTATATCATACAGGGCCAGGCCAACTGTAGATTCAGCGCACATCGCAAACCGCGGTCTCTCGACTTCTGGTTGCGCAAGAATTATGCGAAGAGCGGCGATATAAAGCAGGCAGTCAATGATGTGATGCGCCAGCTCGTTTCGTCCGGACTGTTTGAAGAGGGCGAGTTTCCATGCCCAGACAGCGGACGCCTGTGCAAAGGCATCCGGCTAATCCGCTCCGGATAACGATCGCCCGCCAAGTCTCGGCGCCAACTGGAGCAGAGCACCGCACTGGAAAGCCGCATTAACACTCCGCCGCCGCTGCTTCAAAACCGGCCGCCACGAGCTGCGGGACGTCGAAAATGCGCTGTGCCACGCGGCCGCCAATCTCAACTTCGCCGCCGTTCTCCAAGGTCTTGCGGATACCGGAGACTTGGGGTTCCGCGAGATTCAGAGCTTTCATTGTCTTCACAAACCCCGAAGCTTTGAAGGCCCTTGTGGAGAGCACAGATCCCTCATGCTGGAACGGATACGCAAGCAACCGGTAGACGCCGCCATTTTCCGCTTTGGCCTTGACAACGTACATCCGATCCTCGTAATCTCCGAAACGGTTGATGACGACCGCGCCTCCATCGGGAAATATGGCCTGAATCTGGAGTACGCCGCCCATAGCGTGAATGTAGTTCCTCAGGGTGCTGAGATACATGTCCGCGCGCTGCTCGATTCGGGAGATCGAACTTTGGGGAACGTCCAACATCTCGGCCAAGTCGGCTTGCGTGAGTTTCTTGGCGCTGCGCAGTTCGTCCAGAGCCATCCGCTTCAGCTCGTCGCGCACGCCCTGCTCGTTTTCCGCGCGGCTCGCAGCATCCATCCTTGCCTGAGGCTCCTTGAAATTCCGTGCCATTAGCTTTATCCTCCCCAGTTGCCAACCACCCCGCCTGGCTATGGCGTGCCGAGCTTACTCATTCTCCAACTCCCGCAAATGCCGGTCGTAGATTGCGTCGGCCACTGGTATGTATTCCTCTGTATTCCTCATACCAGCGATTGTTGCCGGTCTTGTCCCCGCCAATCAGCAGCATGGCCGCTCGCCGCGGGTCGAAAGCGTAAAGCACGCGATACGGCCGCCCCTGATGCTGAATACGCAACTCGCGCATGTGCCGGTGACGCGAGGCTTCAACGCCGGACGAATGTGGCATCTTCAACGCGGGCCCTACCGCCTGCAACAGGCTCACACCTCATTATGCCATGGCAGACATTATGTCGTCAACGGCATAGGGAATGCTTGGAGCGCTCCAGCCTGCGCGCGGAGAACGAGCGCCTGCGCGAACTCGTCGGCATCGGCCCCAAGATGATTCGTTCGTGAAAGATGTCAAGACTGGTAGAATCGGCTTCGTCGCTCAGTGGTTCATGGTAGCGATTCGCCCGAAGGGTCGAGAGCCTGTTTGGCACTTCAGAATGTATGCGCCGATTGCCCCAAAACGACCGGCGACCGGGCATGCAACGGATGTTGTGGAATATGAAAATAAATGACTTAACACGATTGGCTGGGGTTGGCGGTAAACTTCGCGCGAGACCCCGCCGCATTTCAGCCCACGGTTGCGGGCCCAAGCCAACCGCCGCGATGCGCCGCTCGAAACGAGCCGCACGAACCCACCCATACTTGCTGAACTCCCAACCAGTGTGATATCGTCATCGAAACCTGGGGTGCGCTTTCCTAGGGCTGAGGGAATCCATAGAATGCTGCTTGCTCCGATCATCTGGGTGCTGACCGTCGTCGTCATGTATTTCTTCGCCGCCAAGGTCTGGTGGTTCCCGCCTCCCATTAACCAGCACGGCTTGGCGTACGACGCGCAGTTCATGCGCACGCTGGTCATCACCGGCGTGATCTTCTTCTTCGCGCAGTTCGCCCTGGGCTGGGCGATCTTCCGCTTCCGCGACGATGGCCGGCGCGCCAGTTCTTCGCACGGCAGCAACAAGTGGGAAACCATCTGGACCACCGCCACCGCCGTTCTGTTCGTGGGCATTGTCTTGACGGGTACCAAGATCTGGGTCGCCGTACACCTCTCCGACCCGGATCCCAACGCCATCCCCATCGAGCTGATGGCCAAACAGTTCGCCTTCGCGTTCCGCTATCCGGGTCCGGACGGCAAGTTTGGCGAAACCGACCTCGCACAGGTCAACGATGCGGCCGGAAATCCCTTCGGCCTGGTGGATAAGGATCCGGCCGGCAAGGACGATATCGTGAGCGCATCGTTGAAAGTGCCCGTTGGCAAGCCCATCAAGCTGATCATGCACTCGCGCGATGTGATTCACAACTTCTTCGTGCGGGAATTGCGTCTCAAGCAGGATATCGTGCCCGGCATGGAGATTCCGCTGTACTTCCAAGCCGATACGCCCGGAACTTACGAAATCCCCTGCTCGGAGTTGTGCGGCCTCGGCCATTTCCAGATGCGCAGCACTATGCAGGTAATGGCGGAAGCCGATTTTGAAAAGTGGAAGCAGGAGCAGGCCGCCAACAAGTAACCATCCTCATGACTCCCCGGGGCCCCGTTTTGACGATTCCATTCACGGTGATAATCATATGTCCGAACCGCTAGCTCACGCGCATCACCCGCCGCAAGGCTTCATCCGGAAATATGTCTTCAGTCTGGACCATAAGGTCATCGGCATCCAGTACTACTTCCTGGCCTTGTTTTCGGTGTTGGTGGGCATGAGTCTTTCGCTGCTCATGCGCTATCACATGGTCCATCCGGACGCCAAAGTCGCCTGGTTTGCAAAGCTTTGGCCCACCGCCGCGCAAGGCGGGATCATGACGCCGGAATTGTACCTTTCACTGATGACCATGCATGGCACCATCATGGTCTTCTTCGTGCTGACCACTGCGCCCCAGAGCGGCTTTGGAAACTACTTCCTGCCCATCCAGATCGGCGCCGAAGACATGGCCTTCCCGGTGTTGAACATGTTGTCCTTCTGGACCACGTTCGTAGCGCTGGTGGTCATGGTGGCCGCCTTCTTCGTGCAAGGGGGTCCGCCGCTTTCCGGCTGGACCGGGTATCCTCCGCTAAGCGCCATCGGTCCGCTGGCGGGACCCGGCGAGGGCTTGGGACAAACGCTGTGGATTGTCAGCATTGCCATCTTCTGCGGCGCCTCGCTGATGGGCGCCATCAACTTCATCGCCACACTGATCGATCTGCGCTGCCAGGGGATGTCGCTGATGCGCCTGCCGCTGACCTGCTGGACCTGGTTTGTCACGGCCATCCTGGGCCTGCTGGGATTCGCGGTGCTCTTGGCCGCGGGCGTGCTGCTGATTCTCGACCGTTCCGCCGGAACCAGTTTCTTCGTGCCCGGCGGCCTGCTGGTCAGCGACCAGATTCTGAACCATAAGGGCGGATCGCCGCTGCTCTGGCAGCATCTTTTCTGGTTCTTCGGCCATCCCGAGGTTTACATCGCGATCCTGCCCGGCATGGGCGTCACTTCGCAGATCCTCTCCACCTTCGCGCGCAAGGCCGTCTTCGGATACCGGGCCATGGTGTACGCCATTCTGAGCATCGGCTTTCTGGGCTTCATGGTGTGGGGCCACCACATGTTCATGAGCGGCATGAGCCCCTATTCGGCGATGGCGTTTTCAGTGCTGACCATGGCCATCGGCGTGCCCTCGGCCATCAAGACGTTCAACTGGATCGGTACCCTGTGGGGCGGAAAGATCCACTTCACCACGGCCATGATGTTCGCCCTGGGCTTCGTATCGCTGTTCGTGACCGGCGGGCTGAGCGGTATCTTCCTGGGCCAGCCCGCGCTGGATCTGTATTTCCACGACACCTATTTCGTGGTGGGCCACTTCCATATGATTATGGGCGTGGCGGCCATCTTCGGCATGTTCGCCGGCACCTTCTACTGGTTCCCGAAAATGTACGGGCGCATGATGAACGAGACCCTCGGCAAGATTCACTTCTACGTCACGTTCGTGGGCGTCTACTGCATCTTCACTCCCATGCATTATCTGGGCATCGCCGGCAATCCCAGACGCTATTCGGACTTCACCAATTTCGACTTCCTGGGCAAACTGCTCCCGGTGCATAACTTCATGACGCAAGCGGCCTATGGAACCGCCGCGATCCAGATCCTCTTCTTCATCAATCTTTTCTGGAGCATGAAATACGGCAAGAAGGCGCCCATGAACCCTTGGAACGCGACTACGCTGGAGTGGACCATACCTTCGCCGCCGCCCTTTGACAACTTCGGCGGCCAGCACCCTGTGGTGAATCACGGCCCATATGAATACAGCGTGCCCGGCGCGGCGCGCGACTTCATCATGCAAACCGACCCGGTGGATGTCGCGCATGTGGAATAACGCCTTGGCTAGCTAGCTGAATATGCCATCTTCCATCACATCCGATATCGTCAAACCGCCCGCCCCTCCGCGCGGCGGCGGCTTCGGCGGCGGTGGCGGGGGAGGATCGGAAGGCTGGGGCGCATCGCGCCGCGCCTCCATGACCGGCCTGATGGTGCTGCTGGCCGCCACCACCATGGCCTTCGCGGCTTTCACTAGCGCCTTCGTGGTGCGCCGCGGCATTTCCAACGATTGGGTGGCCACGCCGCTGCCGCGGATTGTATGGGCCAACACCGCCGTCTTGCTCGTCAGCAGCCTCCTGCTGGAGCTGGCCCGGCGATCGCTCAAGAGCGGGCGGCGCACGGCATTCAACCGCTATTGGACTGCGGCCACCCTGCTCGGGGCTCTGTTTCTGCTGGGTCAGGCAGTCGCTTGGCGGGAGTTGTACGCCGCCGGTATTTTCGTGGCCACCAATCCCAGCAGCTCGTTTTTCTACCTGCTGACGGCGGCGCACGGTCTGCATATTTTAGGCGGTCTCACCGCGCTCGTATACGTGGACGTGCAGGCACTCCGCCTGCGGCTGGGTCCAGGAAAACGAACGGCGGTAGATGTCAGCGCGATGTTCTGGCATTTCGTGGATGGCCTTTGGCTTTTCTTGATGGCTCTATTTCTCGTTTGGGGGTAATTTGTCGATGTCCGAGAGCAATTCGGCGGCAACCATGAGTTCAGTCTGGTCGGGAGGGCGTTCGCCATACGCCGTGAATTCGAAGAAGTTCGGGATGTGGCTGTTCATCGTCTCCGACGCGCTGACCTTCTCGGCAATGCTGATGGCGTACACCTACGTGCGGCTGTCCACGCCCAACTGGCCCACGCCGTTTCACTTCTTTCCCAGCATTATTTTTTCGACGGTCATGACCTTTTGCCTGCTCTCCAGCAGCTTGACCATGGTCATGGGAGTTCACGCCATGAATCACGGCCGCCGCAAGGCCGCCGTCGGCTGGATTCTGGGTACCATGGCGGGCGGCGCAGCTTTCGTGGTGCTGCACCTTACCGAGTGGCTGAACCTGATCCGCAACGAGCATGTCACGCCCTTCAGCAACGAATGGGGAGTACCGCTGTTCGGCGGCACGTTTTTCGCGCTCACCGGATTGCACATGACGCACGTGGTCATCGGCCTGATTTACCTGGGAATCATCGCATTTGCCGTGGGCCGCGGCAAGTTCAAGGCCGAGGACGTGGAAGTCAGCGGCCTCTACTGGCACTTTGTGGACTTGGTGTGGATGTTTATCTTCCCGCTGGTTTATCTGATGTCGGCCAAAATATAAAACGCGCCAAAAGAGGAACCTATTCATGAGCACTCATTCCGCGGCAGTCGATCACGTTGACGGCGCCACCACCAAAGCATTCGTTACCGTCTGGTTTGCGTTGCTATTCATGACCGGCGTGGAGGTCGTCCTGGCCTATATGCAGCCTCCCGTGCTAGTCTTTCTCACCGCGCTGGTGGGGTTGTCGGTAATCAAAGCGGCGCTGATCATCGCTTATTTCATGCACCTGAGGTTTGAGAAACTGAGTCTGTTCCTCACGCTATTCCCCATGTTGATTCTTTGCATCATCCTGATGCTTTTGATATTCATGCCGGATTCCAACCGCCTGATGATGATGAGGCCCCGATGAAACGCCTGCTTGTCGCGCTTTTTCTGGCCGCCGCGAATGGCTCGGCGCAATGCGTCATGTGCTATCGCACAGCAGCCGCTCAAAACGCGGCGCGCGCCCATCTGCTCAACATGGGAATCGTGCTGCTCGGATTGCCGCCATTCTGCATCCTGGGCGGATTCCTGGTGCTGGCCTGGCGCCGCAACCAAGCCTTTGTCCCCGCTGAGGTGCAGCCCGAAATCGAGGCGCTCTCTGCGCCGGACTAGCTAGGACCGTTAGGCGGCGCGTGTGTGCCGCGCGGCTCCAGGGCATCAACGGAACAGATCCCCGATCGTCATCATGGGAATGCACAGCCGGTTCGGAGATTCCGGAAATGGAATGAACCGATAGCGAAGATAGAATCGCCGCGCCGGCTGGTCCTTGGCATCCACCAGTACGGCCATTGAGGCAACCGCGTGAGCGCTCTCCCACGCGCGCCGCAAAGGCGTCCAGGAGCAGGAACTCCCCGATCCCTCGGCCCCTGAATCGGATATCGACCGCGAGCCTCCCGAGCAGGGTAGTAGGCACATACGAATAGCGCGGCAATTTCCGCGCAATCTCGATGTCTGAGATAACGATCCATCGCTTCCACGCCGCACTCGAATGCCGGTCGCGCATGCCGGTCGTGGAGCAACTCCACATGAAAGGCAGCTAGCGGATCGGCTTCGGCCAACTACACCCCCGTGCGCTTGCGGTAGCGGCGGGCTGCTTGTCTTAGGTGGGCGCCCGATCCCGGCGGATTGAGCAAGGCCTTGACGAAGACTTCGCTATCGCGTGACAGTAGCGTGGTGGTCCGATGCTCTTCGATCGCGCGCGCCGCCGCGTCCTGGGCGCTTGAGATCACAAAGTCGGAAATCGAGGTTCCCATGAGTCTGGCTGCATATTCGATTTTGCGCTTCTGCGCGGGTCTAACCCGAGCTTCCAGCTTCTTTCCACCCTCGCCATCTCGCTTTTCACGTCGTTCTCCTGGCTTCAATTGTACGGCAACGCGGCGGATATTTGCGAGGCTATAAGGTTTGGCCTAGCCGTGGAACACATACTGAACCGGGCACAGGGGCAGCCGTGAGGGAGCGGGCGCGCTCCGCGTGGCAGCTACCCAGATGGCAACGAGGCTTAGGCCAACAAGAAAAAACCGCTTGACACCATCTACAGGTTGGCATATAGTGTGTTATATACACTGTGCAACAAACAGTATCTAGCTCCGACCATTTTGAAAGCCTCCGCCTGGAGCTGCGCCGGGGCTGCCTCATCCTCGCCGTCCTCGCCCAGCTTCGCGCCGAACACTACGGTTATGCGCTGCGCAAAGCCCTCGCCGACCGCGGCATGGCCATCGATGAGAACACTCTTTATCCGCTCCTCCGGCGCTTGGAGGCGCAGGGGCTGCTAGTCAGCGAATGGCGCGAGGAAGAGAAGCGCAACAAGCGCTTCTACCGCCTCTCCGCCGAGGGCCGGCGCATGCTCGATCAACTGCTGGAAGAGTGGCGCAGCATCGATGCATCGCTCGCCAGAATCGTCGAAGGCCCTGTAATGGCCTGAAAGAGTCACACTATGGAACTTCTGAATCGTTACTTACACGCAGTTAGAGGCTGGTTGCCTAAGCCGCAGCAGGATGACATCATCGCAGAACTGGCCGAGGATCTGCGCTCCCAGATCGAGGACCGCGAAGCCGAACTCGGCCACCCGCTCGACGATGACGGCGTTGCCGCTATCCTGAAGCGGCGCGGCAATCCTATGTTGGTGGCAGCCGGCTATCTGCCGCAGCGCTCCTTAATCGGTCCCGTGCTGTTTCCCGTTTACCAATTCATTCTGGTACTGGTGATCCTATGGATTCTCCCGTCGGTCTTCATCCTGATAGTCGGTCCGGCAACGATTCTGTCCGGGCGCGACCCACTTGTGGCGTTGATTGAAACCTTGTGGACGCTGCTCATGTCCGCGGTATTTGCGTTCGGAGTCATCACCCTCGTCTTTGCAATCCTGGAACGTTACCCGCCCGAAGCGATGCTCAAGTGGGAACCCCGGCGGCTTCCGCGCGTCCCGCTGGCGAAGGCCGTCACGTTTCCGCAGCCGGTGTCCCGCTACAAGGCCATCGCCGAAGTGCTCACTGCAGTTTGCGCCAGCGTGGCTTGGATCGACGTGATGTGGTTCCGTACGAGCTTCCACTTCGGCGGCGTCGCGATCGCGTTGGCGCCCATCTGGCGCAGCTTCTTTTGGCCCATTCTGTTGGTCGCATTCAGCGGCATACCGTCGGGCCTGATCGGCTGGCTGCGGCCTTGGTGGATGCGGACGCGGGCGCATTCCCTGGTGCGTCTGGCGGCCGATGCGATTGCCCTGGTTTTGACCGTTGCGCTGGCTAACATGGGACCGTGGGTACACGTATCCGGCACTAACCTTCCGGTCGCCGGTCTGGCGGATGCCAACCACTGGGCCAACGTGGGTACACGCATCGGCCTCGCCGCACTCGGCGTGATTATGCTCGGCGATGGCGCGCAGGAGGCGCATCGGCTGGTCCGCCGGGAGCCGGCCGCCGGCCAGGCTCCGGTCGCGGTTCGCCGGTAGCCTGCCGCTCTCCGCCGAAAACCGCGAACTCCTGGGTTGGGATCGCGTCCTGTCGCCTGTTGGACGAATCTTTGGACGACTCTATGGAAAACGACTGCTTAGCGGAACTGCGGGGCGTGTGCAAGCGCTTCGGAAAAATTCAGGCGCTCGACGGGCTGGATCTGGAAGTCCGGCCGGGGGAGTTGCTCGCCCTCCTGGGCCCCAACGGGGCGGGCAAGACCACCGCCATTTCGATTCTGTTGGGGCTGCAGCGGCCCGATAGCGGAGTGGCGCACCTCTTCGACCGGCGCCAAGTCGGCGTCATGATGCAGGAGGTGGGCCTCGCGCCCGAGTTGCACGTGCGCGAACACATCGACCTGATAGCCAGTTACTACCCCGCGCCGCTGCCAGTCGCGGCCGTTATGGAAACGACTCGCACCACGGGCATCGCGAACCGCCCCTATGGCAAGCTCTCGGGAGGGCAGAAGCGCCAGACGCAGTTCGCCATGGCCATCTGCGGCCGCCCTAAGCTGCTGTTTCTGGACGAGCCCACGGTGGGACTGGATGTACAAGCGCGCCGCACGCTGTGGGACACGCTCGGCGAATTGGTCCGCGCTGGCACCGCCATCGTCCTGACGACTCATTATCTGGAAGAAGCGGAGGCGCTGGCCGATCGCGTCGTAGTGCTCGCCAAGGGCCGCTTGATCGCGTCAGGGACGGTAAGCGAGATACGCGCAGTCGTGGGCCGCAAACGCATCAGTTGCGCCAGCACGCTGGCGGTTGAGCAGGTGGCACGATGGCCGGGCGTGGATAGCGTGGATCGCGACCGGCGGCAATTGCATATCACCGCCGGCAATGCGGAAGACGTAGTACGGCGCCTGCTGGCGGCCGACGAACAATTAGAGGAATTGGAAGTCCGCCGCGCCGGTCTGGCCGAAGCATTCACGGAACTCACACAGGAGGTTGCATTATGAACGCCTATCTGACCGAAGCCAAGTACGAATCGTTGCGCATGCTGCGCGCGCCTTCGTTCGCCGTCCCGTTCTTGCTCATCCCTGTGATGGTGTATCTTCTGATGGGCGTGGTGTTTTTCGGAGCTGCCCTGCGCCACGATCCGAAAGCGGCGATCGGGGTCTTCGCGGGTCTCACTGTCTTCGGGATGATGGGGCCCGGCATGTTCGGATTCGGCGTAGCCGTGGCCATGGAGCGCGAGCACGGCCTGCTGAAACTCAGGCGCGCGCTGCCCGCGCCGCGCGCAGGATATTTCTTGGCGAAGATGTGCATGGCGATGTTGTTCAATACCATCATCATGTTGACCATGATTCCCGCGGCGCTGTGGGTGGCGCGCCTGCCGCTGGGCTTGACCCAGGTTGTGAGTCTGGCGGCGATCAATATTCTGGGAGCCTTACCCTTCTGCGCCATCGGGCTGTTGGTCGGTGCGCTGGTCGGCGGCTCCGCCGCGCCCGGTTTCGTGAACCTTGTCTATTTGCCCATGATGTGGCTGTCCGGGCTTTTTATCCCGTTGCCCAAATCGCTGCAGGGCGTAGCGCCCTTATGGCCGGCGTATCATCTGCTGCAGCTTTCGTTGCGCGCATTGGGGCAGGCGGCGGCCGGCAGCGCCGTGATGCACATGGCAGTGTTGGCCGGGGGTGACCCTGGCGCTTTCGGCCGTGGCCGTGCGGAGGCTGGCGGGGCAGTAGAATGGGGGTTGCATGCAGACCCTCACAATAGCGGCGATCGCCGGCGATGGCGTGGGCCAGGAGGTCGTCCCCCAAGCCAAGCGCGTGCTGGAGCAAGCCGCCCGCAAACACGATCTCACCTTCGCATTTCAGGACTTCGAATGGGGCGCGGCGCACTTCTTTCGCTGGGGGGAGATGATGCCGTCCGGTGCGCTCGACCTGCTGCAGCCCTGCGACGCCATTCTTTTAGGCGCGGTGGGACATCTGGACATCCCCGATCACACTACCCTGAACGGACTGTTGCTGCCCATCCGGCGGGCCTTCGACCAGTACGCCAACGTGCGTCCGGCGTATCTCTATCCGGGCGTGAAGTCGCCGCTAGAAGGGCGCGAAGGCGGGCAAATCGACCTGGTCGTGGTGCGCGAAAACACGGAAGGCGAGTACTCCCAGGTGGGCGGATTCGTTTACATGGCGCAGCCCGAGGAAGTGGCCATCCAGAGTTCCGTGTTCACGCGCCGGGGCGTGGAGCGCGTGATACGCTACGCGTTCGAGTTGGCCGTCAAGCGCGGCAAGAAGATGCGCGTCACGTCGGTGACCAAATCGAATGCGCAAGGCTACAGCATGGCGCTCTGGGACCGCACGTTCAAAGATGTCGCCATTGAATTCCCCGGTATCCAAACGGAATCGCTGCTGGTGGACGCCGCGGCCATGAACTTCATCCGCCGGCCGGAGAGCTTCGACGTGGTGGTGGCCTCGAACTTGTTTGGCGATATCCTGAGCGACATATCGGCCATCATCGTCGGCAGCATGGGACTGGCGGCCAGCGCCAACCTGGACCCATCGCGGCGTTTCCCCTCCATGTTCGAGCCGGTACACGGCTCGGCGCCGGATATTGCGGGCAAAGGCGTGGTGAATCCGCTGGCTACGATCCTCAGCGCCGCGATGATGCTGGAACATCTGGAACAGCCTGCGGCGGCGCGCGAAGTGGAGCAGGCGGTGGCCGCGGTTCTCGCCGAAGGCGAAATCCGCACGCCGGATTTGGGCGGTCGAAACAGCACACAGGAGGTGACCGATGCGGTTTTGCGGAAGATGGCTTAGTATAGGCTTGGCGGCTACGGCAACCCTTATGGCGCAGACCAAGTGGCATCATCGCTACGCCGAGGTGAACGGCGTCAAGCTGCATTACGTGGAGCAGGGCAAGGGCGAGTTGATCCTGTTTCTGCATGGATTCCCGGAGTTCTGGTACGAGTGGAAGGACCTGCTTCCGGAGTTCGCCAAGGACCACCATGCGGTGGCGCCCGACATGCGCGGCTACAATCTCTCCGAGGCCCCGGCGGACGTGGAGAGCTATCGCGTGCCGGTAATTGTGGAAGACGTGCGCGCGCTGGCCATGAAGCTGAAGGCCCGCAAGTTCGTGTTGGTGGGGCACGATTGGGGCGGTGTGATTGCCTGGGCCTTTGCATCGGCTCACCCGGAGATGCTGGACAAGTTGGTGATCGTGAATGCGCCGCACCCCGCGGTATTCGCGCGCGAACTGGCCACCAACCCCGCGCAGCAGAAGGCCAGCGCGTATTTCAACCTGTTCAATTCTCCGCAGGCGGAAAAATTCTTGAGCCAGAACGATTTCGCGACGCTGCAAGGGTTGTTGAAGCCGTGGGCGTCGCCGGCCGATCTCAAGGAGTACGTGGCCGACTGGAGCCGAGGGCTGATTGGCGGCTTGAACTACTATCGCGCAGCCCGGCTGCACTCGCCGGTGGATGGCGCGCAGGGCACACCGGAGACCGCGTTGCCGGCCATGAAACCGATCGAGACACCCACCTTGGTGATCTGGGGCGAGAAGGATACAGCGTTGCTTACCGGTAACCTGAACGGCCTCGACGAATATGTCAAGAATCTGACGGTGAAGCGCGTGGCCGATGGCACGCACTGGGTGATCCACGAGAAGACCGCGGAAGTGATTCAAGATATGCGCGAGTTTCTGGCGCGGTAGAACTGCCCTTCGGCAGGTACTCCGTCATCGTGTGGCGTGTGGTACCGCCCACGATACCATTAAGAGATGGAGGTGCGGCTCAGCGCCTCAGCCGGATGCGCAACAATCCCCGCGACTGGCGCATTGAGGATCTCTAGACGTTTGGGCGGATACGTACCGGCAGCCGGGAACCAGGACGGTTTTCTCAGTTCCTGGCATTGATCGACAAACTGGAAGGCGCCGAATGAAAGAGTCTCTGAAACTGGAAGATTACCCCTTCGCCATTCGCCCACTCCCCGATGACGGGGGCGGCGGGTACCTGATCGAATTTCCCGATATCCCCGGCTGCATGTCGGACGGCGAAACCCCCGAGGAATCCATCGTCAATGGCCGCGACGCGTTGAAGTGCTGCCTGCTGACGCTCAAGGAGTTTGGCGATCCGATTCCCGCGCCCGGAACTTTCGCTGCCGCTAGCGGCCAGTATGATTGCTGAGGGGCTCGGCAGCCGCCAGCGGCCGCGCCGCCGGGCGTCTTAGTTCCAATGCTAAAGTGTCTCTATTGGCCGGTCT
>DATNMW010000118.1:0-4734 GCA_035602155.1 Bryobacteraceae bacterium
GGGCGGGCTTCCAGCAGCGTGAGAACCAGCAGTTCGGCGCTGCCCTTGCTCAGGTCGCGATTGAACATGATGCTTTAGAGAATTATACTTCTGTGACGTATATCAGGGCAAGACGTTAGGTCAGTTAGTTCACTCGAAAACCGGGCAGGCTGCACCTGCTGTTAGAAGAGATCCATCTGGCGCAGGCGCATGGGCCACAACCGCACGGGTACCGGCGCCACTTCCAACTCGTCGGACAGCCACAGTTGGCCGCGCTGGCGGGCGCGTGTGCGGCGGGCCATGGCGATACGCTGCGCAGCGTTATTTTTGGAGTGGCACCTGGGGCACAGCACCGTCAGACGCGAGCGGTCCGCCGGATCGTGCGAGAGATGTACCACGTTGAGCAGCCGGTGCGTCTGGCAGCAGATCTGGCAGACATTGCCGGCGGCTTCCAGCATGGTCAGCCGGAACTTGCGCCACCGCGCATCGTAATACTATACTTCCGGTATTCGGCTCGTATGGGCATTTGGACCGCTAGTGTAATTTGTCCTGCTACACAAGCGATTGTCAAGCCCAAGGGCCAGCCGAGGAGCGCTGCGGCGGCCCCTCCTACTGAATCACGGCGCTGGTGAAAATCTCTTCAAAAGCGCCGCGCGGGTTGCTCAGCTTCTCGAAATGATACCGGTTCATGCGCATGGCCACGCCCTGCGAATCGTTGCGGACCAGCCGGCCGGAAATGCGCAGCTCGAGAAATGGCGTGTTCCCTAGAACCGCGGGCCAACGCACCGCGATTTCCACGTGGGTTGCGCTGGGCACGTCCTCCGCGGCATGAAACAGAACGCCTCCGCTGCTGATGTTTCCGGTCCTGCCGGCGCCGGTGGAAACGACTTGGTCGCCATCCATGATTCTGAATTCCAAATCCAACTCGATCGGGTAACGGCGCTGTAAGCGACGGTCGCCCCGGATTGTATCTTTCGCCACGTGGGTCTCCTGGAAAGCCTTATTATCAGGCAGGAATGTACCTGAGAAGTAGTCATGCGCGTACTAACAGGGTACGTACCAGGGGCCAAAACCCGGATCCGCCGGGCCGCGCACGTCACTCAGCGGTAGCCTTCAGGGCAGCATCTCGGCTGGGTCGGGAACCGTTAGACGCATCGCGGCGCGCAGGCTGGGCGATTCCGACAGGCGCAGCATGGCAAACACCGACCGCAGCAACGCGGGACCTTCATTCGGCCAGAGTTCCGCAATGGGGCGCGTCACGCCGTCCTCGCACGCATAGAAGAAGCGATCCACCCAGCGCGGCCGTTGCGCTTCAGGACAGTAGCGCACGATATCCTTGACGGTTTCGAACCAGCGCATCCCCAGCGTCTCCCGGTACTGCGGCATGAACAGTATCGCGCTCACCCCCTCGCGCCGGATCTCCGCCACGAATTCGGCAAAACTGGCCGTGTGCGTCAGATTCAGGTTGGCGTTAGGCTCCAGGCCGTGCCGGTCGCCTCCCGAGATTGCAGGCAGTTGCCATGCATGCGCCAGTTCCAGCGCTTCGCAGTTCTCGTCCCACGATCGCAAGCCGTTCAGCTCGATGGCGTGAATCCATTGGCCCGAGCCGGAAAGCAGTGCAGCCAGCGCCTGGCGATGATCGTGCGCGCCAATGTCCGCCTCGTCCCAAAGCGGATGGTTCAGTACCACCAGCAGGTCTTCGCGCCCATGCAGCATTTCCAGCAACTCCCCGAGCCGGGCGGGCTCCGGGTGCTCCGTGTAACGATACAGGTCCGCCGCTATGGCGCGGGCGTGAGCGGCCGGCAGATTATGCACGCCGAGATGGAAGAAGGTCCGGCCGAAGGGGATCGTCCACTCGAAGGATATGGGCGCGGCGGGCGCCGCCGGACTCTGCCGCAGAGCGAAGCCGCTCTCGATATCGTCGTGATCGGTGAGCGAAACGATAGGTTGCAGGCCGAGATTCGCGGCTTGCCGGGCCTCCACGCGATACGCCTCATCCGGCGCGAGCGGCGGCGTCCACAGCACCCGCGCCAGTACCAAGTCCCGCCCTGTGGCGCGCCGGTGCTGCCAGCCCGCGACGCGCAGTACGGCGGGAATCAAAGGTAAAGGGAGTTTGAAAGCGTGCAGGAAACGCAGGTTTTCCCAGGAATGCTGTGTGTGCCCATGCAGCGAAACAGCGGTTGGATAGCGCCGCGGCGCGCTCCGGTCTTTCCACAGAAAATGCAGCGAAGTTTTCTTCACCAGGCCTCCTCTGGGTGTCCCGAAACATTTCGACTGAGAAATGTTCTTATTTAATGGTAAGGCCCGGTATGTTGCAGAACGATGAACGGCGGGTGAAATTATGCGCTGGGGCGGGCATCTAGGCCTGCGCGGGTCCTCCAGCGTCAGCAACGATTACAATCCGGGGACTGTTTCCCATGCTTACGATATAGCGCCCGCCTGTTTACATGGGTGTGAAGGAAGGTTATATACGCGGCGCACGCCGTCAACGGGCCGTGTCCGCAATCCTGCGGGCACCTCTTTGGTCTAAACTAAACGATCATGCAAGTGTTTCTAACTGGAGCAACCGGATACATCGGCGGCGCGGTGGCCGAAGCGCTGACGAAAGCTGGTTACGCAGGAGTGGGGCTGGCGCGGTCGGACGACCAGACGCCCGCGCTGGCGGCCAAGGGGCTGGGCGCGCACCGCGGAGATCTGCGGGACCCGGCCAGCTTAGCGGAGGGCGCCCGCAACGCCGATGCCGTCATTCATACGGCGCTCGCCGCGGCGGCGATGCAGGGGAAGTGGACCGTTCCGCCGTGTGGCAGGCATAATCGGCGCGCTTTCTCAATTCAACCGGCCGTTTTATCTATACCAGCGGTTGCTGGGTGCTGGGCAACACCGGCAATCGGCTCGCGGACGAGGACACGCCGCTGGCGCCCACTCCGCTGGTGGCTTGGCGCCCGGCCAACGAGCAACTGGTGCTGGACGCCGCGCGCAATGGCGTGCAGGGAATCGTGCCGCGGCCTGCTATGGTTTATGGACGGGGAGGCGGCTTGGTCTCGTCATTGGTGCAGTCGGCGCGCGAGCGCGGCGCAGCCCGCGTGATCGGCAATGGTGAGAACCGCTGGACGTTCGTACACCTTCACGATATTTGCAACGGATAGAACGGATCGCGATCGCCCTGGACGATCGGCGCGCGCGCCGTAATCCGCGCCAGATCCTGCGCCGTGAAGTTCAGGTCGTCGTAGCTATCCGCGAAGGTTCTGGCTTGCGCGAACAATCGATCGATCTGCGGCACCCCGCCAGGATGCCGCTGCCACATCTTCTCTCTCTCGATTTCGGGCAGCAGGTCGATCGAGTAACTCCGCATGCTCGGCCGCGCCTGCTCCGGAAAGTGCGTGGTGGCACTGACCAGCACTAACTAACCCGCTCCGGATATCTGGTCGCAACATGCAGCAGAACATTGCCGCCGACGCTTACTCCGACTCCCTTGAACGCGCCCACGCCCAAGTGGTCCAGCAGCGCCACAACGTCCCCGGCCGCCTCATCGTGCCGGAATGTCGACAGCGGGTTTGCGGAGCGGCCATGCCCGCGCAAGTCCGGCACGATCACGCGGAAATCCGCCGCCCACTCCGGCGCCAGGCCGGCCCAATCCGAACCGGCGCCCGCGAACCCATGCAGCAACACCAGCGGCTCGCCGCTGCCATGGACGTCGTAATAGAGTGGCAAAGGCGTCATCCTCATTAGTCTAACCACTCTAACTAAGGTCAGTATGGTCTGCGCCGCCGGTACATGTAACCATCGGGTAAGTATGAGGCGCTTCTATAAGGTCTTCTTTAGCGAAGACGCCGGCCAGGACCTGGTCGAATACACGCTGTTGATGGCCTTTGTGGCTCTCGCCAGCGCGGGCCTGTTCTTGAGTAGCGGAGCGAACGTCGAGCAGGTTTGGTCGTCGGCGAACAGCGTCCTCACAGCGGCCGCAACTTCGCCGGGTCCTTCCAACTCGGGCGGCGGCGATGGCGGCCACCACTAACCGGCGTCCGGCCAAAGACAGCTCCGGTCGCGGTCCCCTGCGTTAAGCTCAAAGCTTGGCCGGGATGACAGCCTGCAAAATCTGCGGCGGCGAGACAGTCGCAATCGGGAGTAAACGCGGCGCCTTTCGGCCCCAGGTATTTCACTTCCGGCACTGCCCCGCTTGCGGATTCCGGTTCGTCGCGAATCCATTGATGGACCGCGACGACATCTATTCCGACGACTATTTTGCCGGCCGCGGCGCCGACCCATGGGTGGATTATATCTTTGAGCTGGGACACCCCGCGCAGACCATCCGTGTCTATGAATGGCGCGGCATCCTGGAAGCGGTCAAATCCCTGATCCGTCTCGACAACTCCACCCGCTGGATGGATTTCAGTTGCGGCAACGGCGGGCTGATCCGATACTGCCGCGAACGGGAACCCTGCCACATGACGGGCTGTGAGGATGGAACCATTGCCCGCAAGGCCGCCGCAGCGGGCATTCCATCGCTGGACAGCGGCCAACTCGAGTCTCTGGAGGGCGCCTTCGACGTGGTTACCGCTATCGAGGTTTTGGAACACGTGGCGGATCCCATGGCAACGCTGCGCCGGATTCGCAGGCTGTTGAAACCCGGCGGACTGTTCTTCTACACGACCGGGAATGCCGCGCCACAGCGTCGCCGATTTCTAAAGTGGCGCTACGCATATCCCGAGGTGCACATCAGTTTCTACGAACCGCGAACTTTGCACAAGGCGCTGA
>DATNMW010000119.1:0-18834 GCA_035602155.1 Bryobacteraceae bacterium
CGCATTCCTTTCCTGGTTTCCATCATCCTGGTGCTCATCTCACTCTATATTCGCTTGAAGATGAAGGAATCGCCCATCTTCGCCGAACTCAAAGCCACGGGCATGACTTCCACGCAACCGCTGAAGGATGCCTTCACCAAATGGCCGAATCTGAAGAACGTCCTGATTTCGCTTTTCGGAGCCACTGCGGGGCAGGGTGTGGTCTGGTACACCGGGCAGTTTTACGCCCTGTTCTATATGCAGACCGTCCTGAAAGTGAATGTCAAAAGTGCCAACATCGTGGTCGCGATCGCCCTGCTGATCGGCATGCCGTTCTTCACCGTAGTGGGCGCGCTCTCCGACAAGATCGGGCGGAAGAAGCTCATGATGGCGGGCTGCCTGCTCGGCGTCCTTTTCTACATTCCGATCTACAAAGCCATGGAACGCGCCGCGGGGAACAACGTGGTCACGGTAAAGTCCACCCGCAACAAAGTGACCGGCGCGACCGGGCTCACAGCTATGACCACGGACGCGACCGGTACATTGGTGCCCGCCAAGGAAGCTCCGAATCCGAATCTCACCATGTTGGTGCTGCTGGTGTTTGTGCAGGTTCTCTTCGTATGCCTGGTTTACGGCCCCATCGCCGCCTACCTGATTGAAGCCTTCCCGGCAAGGATTCGTTACACGTCGCTTTCTCTGCCCTATCACATCGGGAACGGCGTCTTTGGCGGGATGCTGCCGCTGATCGGCCTCTGGTCCGTCGCGGCCACCGGCAACATTTACGCCGGACTCTATTACCCGATGATTGTGGCGGGCATGACCTTTATCGTGGGAAGCCTGCTGCTGAAAGAGACGCGCGCCACACGCATCTGGGATGAAGCCGGAGGCAAGGCATCGGCGGCGGATTGATCGCCGCAGACTTGCCGCTCCGCGCTAACGTTCATCTCCAACTTAATCGCCGGGGCCACCACTCGCCGGTCCCGGCAAGGGATTCATCCGCCAGGCTCCGTAGGGTGCTCCCGGCATATCCGCCAGCGGCGGGACGTCGTGCAGCGCGTTGCCCGGGAGCGGACGGAACGGAATCTTGCCCGCGTTCGGGTCGGGATCGCAATTCTCATAGGTGAATTGCGGTACGATTTCCTTGAGCCGGGCCAGGATCGAGCTGCGCTTGCCGAGCGACGTGGCCGCGTAGAGTTCGTCGAGGCCGCGCTTCAGCGCAGGCCAGGCGGGCCTTCCGCTTTCCGTGCAGCTTATCTTTTCGCACGCGCTGGTCCACACCCGCTCGTCGGGATAGAAGAGTTCCTCGAACAGCTTTTCGCCGGGCCGGAGGCCGATGAACTTGAATTCCGGGTTGGATTTGCCGGAGAGCCGAACCAGAGTTTTCGCCAGTTCCGCGACCCGAACCGGCTCCCCCATGTCGAGCACCAGAATGTCGCCATTCCGGCCGATGGCAAAGGCCTGCAGCACCAGGCTCACCGCCTCCGCGACCGTCATGAAAAAGCGGGTCATTTCCGGATGCGTGATGGTGATCGGCTGATTTTTCCGGATCTGCTCCTGGAACAGCGGAATCACGCTGCCGTTCGATCCGAGGACGTTGCCGAACCGCACCGACACGCAGCGCAGCCGCTCCCCGGGCCAGGCGGCGAGCAGCAATTCTCCCACCCGCTTGGTGCAGCCCATGACGTTGGTCGGATTCACCGCCTTGTCGGAGGAGATCATCACGAAGGCGCTGCAATTGGAATCCTGCGCCACGTTCAGCAGCCCCAGCACGCCGAACACGTTGTTGCCGACCGCTTCTTCCACGTTGGCTTCCATGACGGGTACGTGCTTGTAGGCGGCGGCGTGGAAAACGATCTCCACGCCGTAGGCCTGGAATATTTTGCGCATGCGCTCCGGGTTGCAGAAGTCGGCGACGCAGAACACTTTGCGCTGGTCTTCGCCGCCCTGCTCCAGTTGATTCTGCAAGTGAAAGATCCCGGTTTCATTCTGGTCGAGGCAGACCAGAAGCTTCGGTTTGTAAATCCTGATCTGCCGGCATAGTTCGGAGCCGATGGATCCGGCGGCGCCGGTCACCATGACCACGCGGTCCCGAATATGTTCGCGCACCGATTCCAGATCGAGGCTCACCGGATTGCGCCCCAGGAGGTCGGCGAGAGAAACTTCGCGAGCCTGCTGCAGGGTGACCTGGCCCGCGATCAGTTCCGCCATTTCCGGGACGGTGCGGAAGGGCGCACCCGCCTGCTTGCAGGTCTCCACCAGGCGGCGCATCTGGATCTGAGTCGCCGACGGAATCGCGATTAGGACTTCATCGATTCTTTGCTCGAGGACTGCTCGCGGCAGCGTCTCGACCGTACCAAGCACCGGCACACCCAGAACCCGCAGCCCTTTCTTCAGAGGATCGTCGTCGACACAGCCGATGACCGAATAGCCGGTCTCGACTCCCTGGGTTTCGCGAATAATCATCTGGGCGGCATGCCCGGCGCCCACCAGCAGTAAACGTTTCGAAGCGGAGTCGGCCCGCACGCTCTCCGCCAGCAGGCGCGACAGCACCCGGATACCGGTTAACAACGTCAGCGTGATCAGCCCCTCGAGTACATAGATCGACAGCGGGAAGGCCTCCAGTCCCAAGCCGTAGCGCACGATGACCAGGAAAGCGAAGGAACCTGTGAGCGTGGCTTTCAGCACGTCGACCGCATCGCTGATCCCGGTATAGCGCCACCACCCGTGCATGAGATTGAAGAAGGGCATGACCGCGAGGCGAACGATGACCAGCACGAAAGCCGCGGTCCGCAACAAACCCGGGTCCGGCACCTGGAACTCGAAGCGCAACAGCCAGGCACACACCAAGGAGCACAGGATCAGCCCCACTTGCAGGATGAGCACCAGCAGAGAACGGCAACGCAGCAGCGCCGAGGACTTCTTATCGATTTTTCTCATAGTACGACCAGGTCACCTTGTTTCCCTCTGCTATTTATCGGCTGCGGCGGGACGCGACTTCATTGGCGCGGCCTAAAAGAGTGCAGGACCAAACTGGAGAGGCGATGGCGCGGCGGACCGAAATGGGAGACGAAGGGGAGGAGAGGGGCAGAGTTAATGGCGCACGCCTTCCCCCCGGATCACTTTCCACAGGGTCAGCGCCAGGATCTTCAAGTCCAGGCCAAGCGACAGCCCGGCCATGTACTCGGCGTCGTAAGCTACCTTGCGGGGAATGTCCAATTCATCGCGGCCATTGACTTGCGCCCAGCCGGTAATGCCCGGCACCATGCGATGCACGCCCCGCACCGTGCGCAGCGCGACCAGATCGTCCTGATTGAACAGCGCCGGACGCGGGCCCACCAGCGTCAGATCGCCCTTCCAGACGCTGACCAGTTGCGGCAATTCATCCAGGCTGGTCTTGCGCAACCGGGCTCCGACCGGGGTCAGATAGCGCTCCGGGTCCCGCAGCAGATGGGTCGCCACCTGCGGCGTGTCCAAGCGCATGGTCCGAAATTTGGGCATGAGAAAAAGACGGTTGTCTTTTCCCACCCGCCGCGACCAGTACAGAGCGGGGCCGGGAGAGGTCAGCCGCACCGCGGCCCAGCACAAGGCCAGCAGAGGACTGCACAAGCCGAGCAGCAGGGTCGCGAAAATCAGATCCATGCCCCGCTTCCATGCCGGCAGGCGGCAGGCGCGGAGATCGAAGGTGGTCGTGACCATGGTGAGCGTTTTGGAGTCGGTCAGGCTGCGCTGCGCTTACGACGAAGCCGAAGTCCGCGCCTTCGGGGGCGCGCCCGGTCCTTTGATCACGCGCTTGTCGGAACTCAGGCGGTGTTCGGCACGCTTGAAGCGGTCGCGCGCCTTTACCGCCAGACGAACCAGCAGCTTGCTGGCGCGGCTCTTGCCGAAGTAGTCGTAAGCTTCGTTGAACACGATCAGCGCGTCGTGCAACTCCTCGAGCGAGCCGTGCGGATCCTGATTGACGCTTTGACTTCCATAGTGCACGATCTCCGCGCACGGCGTGTAGTGCACCGCATAGCCTTTTTGCTTCAACAGGAAGTTGTAGGCCAGGTCGGAGACAAACAGCCGGAAGCGTTCATCGAGCAGGCCGGCATTCTCCCAGGTCGAGCGCCGGATCACATAAGCGGTCGTGCCGATGCTGTCGACCGGCTGCGCTCGCGAGTAGTCGAAGCCGGTAGCGTAGTAGCGCTCCGTGAGCGGGCTGCGGGGAAACAGCTTGTGCCAGTTGAGGGCCTGCAGCATCAGGGCGCCGGGTCCGGGAAAATGGCGGATGCAGTGTTGCACCGAGCCGTCGGGATTCAGCAGCTTGGGACCGCAGGCGGCCACAAGAGGATTCTCGTCCATATAATCGATTAACGCTCGAAACGCGTTGCCGATCAGCCGGGTATCGCTGTTCAAATGGCAGGCAAGGCGCGCCCGCGACATCCGCATCCCCAGATTGGTGTTCCTCACATAGCCCTGGTTGACCTGGTTCCGGACCAGGATCACCTCCGGGAACGCTTCGGCCACCATCTCCGCGCTCGCGTCGGCAGAATTGTCGTCGATGCAGATCACTTCAAAAGCGACGCCGCGAGTATGCTCATAAATGGAAGCGATGCAGTCGCCGAGCAGTTGCCGGGTGTTGTAGCTCGGGATAATGACGGTAAGATCCAAGGTGTTGTCCATCGACTTCTCCTGATTCTCCGGACGAGCAGATTCGACGCCCCATAAGCTTCCCTTCATCGTGCTCTCGCATAGCTTGCAACCAGACAGTATTGCCTCACCGACGAGGAAAGCCTCCGGCTTCGGATGAGCGTGGGGATCGAAAACAGCGTTCGTAACGCCCATCGGTTATCCAGCCGTCGCAATTCATACTCTCCGTAGAACACCTTATGATCGGGATCTCGCGCAAAGCCACGGGATCCTGGCACAGCAATCACCAGCCCGCCCCCCGGACCCGTAATCCGCCAGCATTCGTCGAGGACTCCCCGCGGATCGGCGATGTGTTCCAGTACGTTGTCCAGGACACATGCGTCAAACCGGCCGTTCCCGACTGGGAAGGACCCGCTTTCGTCGATTAAAGAAGCTCGCAGCCCCAGCTTTTTCGAGTACTCGACGGCCAAGGGATTGATATCCAGACCAACGACGCGCGACGGGAAAGCGCCCAGCACGCCGCCGCCGGTGCCCGAACCCACTTCGATCACCCGCGGCCCGAAAGTGCGGGCGCAAACAAACAATATCGGAGACGAGATGAATCTTTTGTAGAGACGCCCCTTGAAGCTGATGCTCCTGAGGTGATCGAAGTACTCCTCAAACCCACCGCTGCCGCTCTTCGCGCTTGCCTCCCGCCTAGCCATTCACAAATCCAACCCCTCTCTGCGGAGATAGTCTCGCAGCAGCCTTTCGCCCAGATAACTGCAGGGTTCGATGGCCGCGCCTTCCGACCATTCGTTCCACGCGTTGCATAACAGGGGAATCGTTTTAGAACAGCCATGCGCGCTGAGGGAGAGCTTGAGCATCCGCGCCGTTTGTTCGGAAGTGGGCACCTCAAGTCCGGTAAAGCGGTGCCGGTAGCGAGGCGCATTGTTCCATCCGCAGGTCACAATATTCTGCACCGGGCAGGACGAAGACTGAATCAGGCGTCTGCGCTCCTGACTATCGAAATAGGTCAAAAACTCGGAAAACGAATATCTCTTCGCTCCCCGGTTCAGCAGTCGGACGATGAGTTCGGACATCTTCTCTACGCTTTCGGGGGGCACCAGACGGGACAGCTGCCGGTATGCCCGGACCACTGCGGCCTTCTTTCGCACGCCGTGGGAGTTGAAGAACATGCGCGGCTCAAACAAATAGCAAAAGTCAAACAGGCTTGAGTACTCCATATCCAAAACATTGCTGACAAACCATCCGATCGCCGGGTCGAGGCCAGCCCGCCTGAATTCTTCACGGTAAAGATTCACGGTGGCGCGACAGTCCAGAAACCGGTCTGGTCGATACACCACAAACGCCGGCCGGTCTTCGATCCGGGTGTAGGAATCGGACTCCATAAACGGGGCCAGATAGTGAACGTGTTCCGCGATCTGGCTGCGGCCGGGGGCCGGGGACAGGTGTTTCAGGATTTTGGCATCTTTCCCCATCCACCGGGTTGACCAGTTCTCGTTGGCCCAAATGTAGAAATACTGGAAGCCTTCCGGGGTTCGGGTTTGGCGCAGATAGCGCTCGACGGCCTCGAGTTCGGGGCCGTCGTCAAAGCGATAGTGATAAATGCCGAACCCGTCAATTCCGGCGCCGGCCGCCGTCTCAAAGCTGGCTTCGACGTCGAACGCCTTCGATAGATCGTAGAATCCGCGAGCCGGAGAGCGGCGTTTCCAATAGCCGAAGGCGTTTGCCGCAGCCACCAAGGCCCAATCTGTAAAGCCAACTCCCCAGGCCAGATCGTTCACCTGCACGCGATGAAATTGGGGGAAAAATATGGCGTACCTTTTCATTCCAGACAGCCCGGTGTTTCAAGAGGTGGAGGGTCGAGGCCAGCCAAGGCCGGCCGTGGGCCACCCAAACGGAAGACATCCTGCAACGACAACGTTCCGACTCAACTTTTCTTCCTTCGGGAGCGCCCCTTGACCAGATCTGCAAGTTGCCGTTTGAGGAGAGCGACGATCCAGAAGAACCGGCCGTAGTAGGTGCGCACCATGGCCGGCATGTCTTCGCGAAAAACCCAGTCGGGGACTCGGGAAGACAAACCGCCCGACGAGAAGTGGCAGATTACATCCTCGCAACGCCTGACCACGGTGCGCGGATCGGAAACCAATTCCATGTTGAGCTTGTGATCCGCCTGCATGCGATATTTGCAGTCGAACCTGCGCGTGGTAAATACGTCGGTTCGGTATAAGAGTCCCTGCTGGCACCAATTTCTAAAAATCAGCCCCCAGCGGAACCGGCTGGGGCCGCTGATTCCGATGCCTTGCATCAGGGTGCGGGCGGCCACGATGTGGGGCCTCTCGCCGTCCGCGATCGAATCGACCGCCTCATCGAGTCCAGGCAGCAGCAGGTCGTCGCCTCCCATGACCATGACATAGGGGGTAGCGGCGTCGTCCAGCCCCCGGTTATAAGCTTGATAAATGCCCCGCGGCTCCTGCTCCACAATGCGAACCCGGTGCAGCCGGGCCTTGCAGGATTCGGCCAGGGTGGGCAGGCTTCCGCCGGTCACGATCACCAAATCGAAGCGCGGGGAATTGCGCAGCGCCGCAATCGCGGCGATGCAGGCGTCAAACTGCGCCGCGGGCGGGTCCTTCACGGCAAGAATAATGGTCAGCAGAGGAGAATCAGGCGGGTTCATGGACGATGCTTACGCCTCTGCAAGCCAAGGTTGTGACACCGATCCATGCCAACAGCAAAATTGCCGCAAGCATCAGCGTGACGTCGCTCATTCCCTGGTAATAATCCTGAAGAAAACCGTTTAGGGAAGCCACGGCAAAAGGCAGAAGCAGCACACCCCGCGCTCCTTGCCGATGGACGCAGTATTCAACAAACCACGTAACCACAGCCAAGTATCCGAAGATGGAGGCCAGGCCGATCAGGTTCTCCCGCCCCGAATAGTTGCACCGCATGTAACTGGAGATCTGCGCATTGGGCCCGGTAAAATCGTTGGCCCCATTATCTTCGCGGTTGAGGGCAAAGCCAAATGCGGTATCGATATCGGCCGCCGAGCCATCGCCGAGAAGCTTGGCGGCGCCGCGATGGACCTTGGCCAGGGTGGAAACACCGGACGCCGCCACGGAGGGGTCCTCTGCGTAATACACCAAAATGGTCGATTCCCCAAACCGGATAAAGCGTTCAGCCAGCGCCAGCAGGTTCACGTCCAACCGCTCCAGAGCGAACACGGCGGAAAGCGCCATCGCGACGAACAAGAACAATCCGAGTGCCCGAGGAATCACGAGCCGCGCACCCTTCAGGTCTTGGTAGAGCAGCAAGGCACCGATGACGCCGAAAACGAACGATGCTTTCGAGCCCGAGGCGATGTTGCTCATGACCGACGACGCCAGAATCGACAGGGGAAGCCAGCGATATCCGCAATCGAGAAGATAAAGCGGGAGCAAGAAACTAAGCGGCGTCAGGATCGACATGAGCGGCCTGCAAAAGGAAAACCAACCCTCGGCCATAAACTCGATTCGGGATGCGCCCTCATTCTGCACCACAAAACAGAAGAACAACCCAACCAGGGCAAGATTGAACGCCACCAGCAGGACCGAGACCGCCGTGACATTTAACTGACGGAGGCGCTCAAAGATCCAGGCCCGGTTCCGCAGGATCCTGCGGTAGACCCAATAAATTCCGATCACCGCGGTCAGTTGATAGAAGAAAAAATGGGCAACGCGGTAAAGCGAGAGCGCACCGGAGGCCCAGCCAAACAAAATGATGGCGGTGTTGAAGACGAACGATATTTGCAGAAACATCAGGCCGCTGACATAGCGTCTTAGGAAAATGTAATTGACTCCAATCCCCATCCCTCCGGCCAGGAGAAGGGATGCCAGGTAGACCAGCAAATGGTCGGCGATGGCCGTGAGGGTTCCAACTAGGAGCATGGTTGACGCCGTCCCCTGCGATTTGCTGGCTCTTCTCCGTTCCTCCCGGTCAGGTTTGACCGGACGATTAAGAATGTAAGGATGACGCGTCAGCGTCCGGCTGCGGCGGATAGAGATCTTTGGGGCCGGCTGACTTCGAGGAAAAGCCTGCGCATCGCGCTCGAATACAACTTGTCCCAGGTATAGTCCCGCACGCTCTCGAAGGCCATGCCGGCCAAGCTCTCATAATGCGGCTGGCTGGAGGCGATCTCGGCGATGGCCGCGGCCACCGCTGCGGCGGACCTGGGGTCGACCACCCGGACGCTGGGATTGCCGCGCAACAATTCGACCGCGCCCACGCTCTCCGACAAAACCACCGGCAGCGACATGTTCAGCGCCTCGAACGCCGCCAAGCCCCAGCTCTGGTCGAGGTTTACAAAGACAAACACGTGGCTCCGAGCCATGGTCTGGCGCAGAACGTCTCCCGGCACTTCGCCGAGAAAGCGCGCTGCGATTCCCCGCTCCTCCGCCAACGCCTGCAGCTGGCGCGCGTACTGGGGGGTGAACTTCGTGGTTCCCACGATGGTGAGCTCCGCACGGATTCCTTTTTTCGCGAGCACGGCCAACGACTCAATGACGGTCTCGTAGTTCCGGTAGTGGTAGAGCACTCCGATCGACAGGACCTGAAGCGGCACGGTCAGCGCCCGCACCGCCGGCATCGACGCATCCTGGTCGACTCCCGGGTAAAGCACTCGAGCTTCCTTCCCCATATTCTCCTGCACCCGCCGGGCATTTTTTGTGACATTGACGGTCAACACCGTGCACCTGCGGGCGACCCAGCGGCCGAGCGATCGATGCACGGGTTGCAGCCAGTGCGCCTTCAGCCCGGCGCAGGGGCCAACCCGATAGGCGGGATGCAGGTCATTGATCTGCCACACGATGGGCAGCGACGGCCGCCGCAGGGAGGCTCGCAGTGCGGTCAGGTCGCAGCCCTGATCGTGCAGGTTCAGTACATCGCAATCCGGGGCAATCAGGCGGGCCAGCCGGACGGCCGCGGCGACTCTGCCGAGGCGTCCGTGACGCGGGCGCGAGTCCGTTTTGATGACGAAATCCCGAAATTCCTCGTAGCACTGGTCGGGCTGGTATTCGCCGGTCACGATCTCCACCTGGTCGCCGCAAGACCGCAGGTACTCGGCCAGGCGGAGGACCTGTTTGTGCGTGCCTCCCCGCACGGAGAGGTTTTCGGTGAGCAGGGATATTTTCATGCCGCCACGGACCTTAAACAGTCCAGCCACAAGTCCACCACCTCCAACTCTTTTTTAGGGACGACCTCGAGGTCGATCAGCGATTGCCAGAAGCGGCGGGCCGTGGCCGGCAGGTCGCCTGCGGCGCTCTCCCCCGATGCCCGCCGCAGCGCGGCGGCAATGCGGTCGTTCTCCAGATATCCCGGGATTTCGTCGGCAAAATCCCGCATCAGGTCGTGATCGTTGCGAAACTGCCGCATGGTAGCGCGATGGAACGACAAGCGGTAGCCGTGTTTCCACAAAGCGGCTTGGGCCACGAAGGAGCGCCAGATGTCGGTCATGCGGATGCTGACAAAACAAGGCAGGTACAGGAGCGCAAATGCCGGCTCGAAAAAGGCTGTGTTCTGCGAATTGAAGGGACTCCAGGCGCCGCGATTAAGGATCACCGGCGGCCGTTCCGCAAAGCTGGTTCGGGCCTTGTAGAGCAGGCGATAAATGGCGTCGACGTCGGGATCGTCGTCCGCCAGGTAGGATTGAATGGGGCACTCGTCCGACTCGACCGCGCCCAGCGGCGGCACCGATGCAATTTCGGTCAGCGGCAGCCCCCGCGGCCAGATCAGCGCGTCGCTGAAATATTTGTAAACGTTCACCCACCCCTGGTGGGACACGGTCTCGCCCGTCACCACGGCAGACAAACCAACGCCAAAATCCGCGCCCGCCACATTGTCGTCGTCGGTTTCCAGAATGAGCGTGGCGCCGTTCTGGATCGCAAACAGATAGCCGAGATTCTTGCGGGAGTAGTGCCGGACCGGGATCAGTTGAGAAATAGGGCCGAAGATCCGGTGCTGCTCTCGTATCGAGAGATAGGTAATGTTCTCCGCTTCCCAGTCGGCGGGTGTCTTGGTGTCGCCCACCACCACCACGGACCAGCCCTGGCCGGCCAGCCGGGAAAGCGCCGCAATCGACTCGGTCGGAGCCTGAATGGTGGTTACCACAATCCACTTCTCGCTCTTCATTTTCTTGCCCTTCCTTATCCTTATCCTTAATCCTTATCCTTGCGCGGCGCCGTCGCCCGCGTGATTTCTACACACCGAATGAACGATTGCGGGCACGAACAGAACGCATGGAATCACGTGGCAGAGGCAGTACGTCATGGCCGCCGCCCAGGGAATCGCCGCCACGCCATATCTCCGGCAGCCGTAAAGCTTGGCCAGCACGCAGACCACGCCGAAGGCGCTGGCCACGATCACTTGAAACTTGATGATGGCGGCTCCGTTCAAAAACATAGCCAGCGCGCTGCCCCCGGCTTCGAGGACGGCCCACACCGCAAACCCGGCCAGCAGCGCGGGTGCGGGATGCAGCAGGCCATGCACCCACACTTTAAGAATGAAACCGGCCGAGCGGAGCATCACCAGGGACAGGGCTGCGGCAATCGCGGTTGTCCCCAGCAGCGAATTGCGCAGCGTTCTCTTCACCCAGGAAAAGTCTCCTCGCGCCAGAGCCTCCCGGTAGGCCGGCCAAAGCGGAGTCGTAAACATGGCCAGGAACAGCGGAATGATCAGGAACATACGCTGCACCACGGCGTAATCGGCCACGGCGGCGGCGCCGAGAACGCGCGCGACGATGAGCGAATCGGAGTAAAACGCCGCGGCCACCACGATCTGCAGAAAGAAAAAAAATCCTCCGATCCGGGCCAGTTGGCGCGCCGCCGCCAGCGAGACTTGCCGTATCCGGGGCCGCAGGCCGGGGTGGAGCACGCCAAAAAACACCGCACCGTTGGCCGCAGCCGAAACCAAGGGCGCGGCGGAAACCATCAGGACCAGCCAGGGCAGCGCCAGCCGTAGATGAATGCCAACCAGCACGCCCCCCAGACCGCACAAGCTGCCGGCCAGCTGCCACAGATTCGCGTAATAGCCCTCCTGCAATCCCAGTTGGATCCGCTGCATCGCGCCCAGGGGCACATTCAAAGCAAAACACAGCACGAAGACCAGCAATGCCGGCCCCGCCTCGCGCGCCGCTACCGCGGTCCGGACATTGAACACGCGCCCCCAGGAAACGTGCGGATAAAGGACCACAAACAGGGCGGCAATCGCCAGTCCCACCGCCGCGAGCATCGCCAGTCCACTGGAGATTGCCCGCTGCAGTGCGTCCTCATCCTGGCGGCCATGCAGGTCGGCAATGGAATTCATCAGACCGTTGCCCACGCCACAATCGGCGAAACTCAGAATCCCCAGGATCGAATTGATGGTCATCCACAGTCCGAAGCGCTCCGCCCCCAGGTAGCGCAGCGCCGCGGGAATCATCACCAGGCCAGTGGAAACCACCACGATTTTGGCCGACACTGCGGCCACGCCGGTGAGCGCGGCGCGGCGCTGCCTCTCCCGGGCACGCCCCTCCGCCGTCGCCGTCTCAAAGGCCGACCAGGGCATGCGGCTGACGAGTTTTCGGCGCAAGATTGCGGTGCTCACGAGGATTGGGCGCAGGCTTTCATGTTTAGGGAACGGGCTTACGGGAACGGCCCTAGGGAACGGCCTCCAGAAACTTGCCGGAGTTGGCTCGCACCGGGCCGGCGGCGGACTGGGCCTGGGCCTCAATCCAGGCGTAGGTTGTGGTCAATCCTTGCTGCAGCCGCATCGCCGGCTCCCAGCCGAGTTGGGCGCGGATCAGCCCATTGTCGGAATTGCGCCCGCGCACCCCCGTCGGGCCCGGGACGTGTTTGATGGCCAGCTTCTTGCCCGCGGTCTCCATGATCATGGCGGCCATCTGGTTGATGGTCACCATCTCCTCGGAGCCGACGTTGACCGGGCCCGCGAAGGACGACTCCATCAGCCGGCGCACCGCCTCGACGCATTCGTCGATATAGAGGAAGGACCGCGTCTGCTGGCCATCGCCCCAGATCTCGATCTCGCCGCCGTCGCTCTGCTCGGCGATTTTGCGGCAGAGTGCGGCTGGCGCCTTCTCCCGACCTCCCCGCCAGGTGCCCTCCGGTCCGAAGATGTTGTGGAAGCGGGCCACCCGCACGTCCAATCCCTGGTTTCGGGAGAAGGCAGCGTAGAGGCGCTCGCTGAACAATTTCTCCCATCCGTATTCGCTGTCCGGGGCGGCCGGGTAGGCGGTGGACTCTCCGCACTTCGGATTCCGCGGGTCCTCCTGGTTGTAGGCGGGATACATGCAGGCGGAGGAGGAGTAAAAGACCTTCCCGACGTTTTTCCTCACGCCGAAGTCGGCCATGTGCAGGTTGATCATCGCCGAATCGTGCATCACGTGCGAGTCGTTGTTCCCGGTAAAGATATAACCCGCCCCGCCCATGTCGGCCGCCAGTTGGTAGGCCTCGTCGAAGCCGCGGTCGAGAATTCTCTCCCAGCTTTCGCGCCGGCACAGATCGGCAAGCACAAAATCGTCGGCGGCGGACGGGCTGAACTCCGGATATTTCAGATCCACGCCGCGCACCCAATAACCATCCCGCCGCAGGCGCTTCACCAGATGACTGCCGATGAAACCGCCCGCGCCGCAGACCAGCGCTCGCTTGCCTGACATAAGCCTCCTTCGACAAGATTGAGAACCCTGATAATCAGTATCGGCTCACCGCGGCGATGGCTTCAGCAGCCGGCCCAGCGCCGCGAGACGGTGTTGCGTCTCCGGGTTCAGACGCATTTCAGCCCAGGCTGCGGCCGCTATGGTGTACCCCACAGCCCCCAGGAATCCCAGACTCATGGCGGCAAAGATAATCAGGCCGCGCTTGGGCGAAGACTTGCGGTCGGGCTCGATGGCGGGATCGAGCACCTGGATGACCGCGGCCGTTCTGGCCTCATCCAGCCGGGCGGCTTCGTATTGTTTGGCCAGCATCTCGAAGAGGGTTTCGGCGTACTTCACCTCGCGCAATTTGCGGACATACTGCAGGCCGGCTTCCGGCACGCTGCCGGTCGGGACCTCGACGTCGCCCGGAATCGCGCTTGCGCTCCGCTTTTCGAGCCGGGCCAGCTGCTCCCGCAGCCCGGAGAGCTGCTCTTCGCCCAGCCTGACGTCAGGATTTTCCTCGGTCGAGAACAGCCGCATGGCATGCAGTTCCACTTCCTTGGCGGCGATCAGCGCCCGCAGTTTGACCACCGCGTCGACGATGGCTTTGGCCTGGCCATCCAGCTGGATCAGGCCGGTTTTCTGCTCGGTCTCCTTCAGGGCCTGCTCGGCGTCGGCCAGATTGTCTTTGGCCTGCTCCAACTGGCCTTCGAAAAACAAGCGGCGCTGTCCGGCTTCGGTTACGGCCAGCGTCTGGGTCAGCTGGCGCAACTCGTCGACGTAGGCGTTGGCGATTTGCGGCGCGCGGACGCGCGATTTATCCTCCACCGAGATGCGGATGAAGCCCTCTTTGCCGACCACGATGTCGCTGGCTTTTTCGAGGTCGCGGCGCGCATCCGACATTTTCCGGTCGTGATAGAGCCGCAGCAGATCGAAGCGCAGGATCAGCGCGTCCTTCGTGGTGCGGCTGCGCAGCATCCCCACATAAAGGTCGTTTGGATTCTTCAGCCCCAGATCTTTCTGGGCCATCGCCGCCACCGGTCCCAAAGCGCCCAGCTGCCCGATCATGGAAGCAGCCAGGGACTGGCTTGGCTGCGGGGGCAGAATGGTGGCGGTGGCGGTGTAGCGATTGGGCAACAGCAGCGCCACCATGGTGCCCGCCGCCGCTGCTGCCAAAGTGGTCCGCAGGATGAGCCGCCGGCGCCGGGAGAGGACGATCAGCAAATCGAGCAGCCGGGGTTGCCCGCCAGCGGCCTGCGGCGGCGGCCGCAAACCGGCCCGCGCCGGCGGAACCGCGTCCTCATCGACGTCCACCGCGATCACCCCGCTCGCTATGGCTTCGGCGGTTTCGGCTTCTGCGATCCCGCGGTTCATGGCATCCTCCTCACTGAATGACCCTCACGGCGGCGGCGCCCAGGGCAAATTGCGAGAACACCTGGCTCCAGTCTCGAAGCCCTTTGAGGAGGACCCCCTGATTCAGGCGCTCCGGCACCACAATGGCGTCGCCCGGCATGAGCCGCAGCGCGCCGAAACCTCCGTTCCACAGACCCTTGACCGACTGCTTGCCGAGCACCGAGCCGTCGGCGCGGATGACGAACATGCGGCTGCGGTCGGCGTCGCGCGTGGGTCCGCCCGCCCGCCGCAGATAATCGTCCAGCCGCTCGTCGCGGCGGTAGAGAAACGAGGTTTTGTTGTAAACCGCTCCCAGCATCTCGACCGTCGACGGGCGGTAGGGGACGACGAAGCGGTCGCCATCCTCGACGGCGATTTCCGGCAGCCCGTCCACCCCCGCGGAGTTCGCAGTCAGGTCGAGCACCACGCGCCCGGTGGCCTTCACTTCCCGGAGCTTGGCCACCAGCTGGCGCTGGGCTTCCAGTTTAGCGCGCTGGTCGGCCGCTTCATCCGGACTGGCTCCGGCGGGCGCCATGGCGTTGCGGGAAATGTCTTCCTCCAGTTTTTCGACCAGCTGATCGAGCCCCTTCTGCTGCTCGAGGCGCACCGATTCGCGGGTAAACTCGGCGCCGTAAAGATAGGCGTGGGTGGTGAAACCGCCGACCCGCGCGACCAGATGCCGGAGGGTCTCGCCGGCTTCCGCCTGATATACCCCGGCGGTTTGAAACTCCCCTTCGAGGCGCACGAACTTGCTCTGTTTTTCGAGCGGAACCGCCAGGTCGTTCTGCGAAAAAATGGTGATGACGTCGCCCGGCTCGAGCGCCAGGTTGCTCTGCTCGTCTCCCTGCAGCACCAGTTTCCCCAGGTTGAACGGGATCAGCCGGGTCGTCAGGTCCTGCGGATTCAGGCGCTGAATGACCGCGTACTCCCAGTTGATCTCCGGAGCGTTGCGCGCGATCTGGTTTCTCAGCTTCGCGGTCGTGGTCTCGGTCGCCGCCCTGGCCGTTGCCGGCTCGCGGTCAGCCGGAGGGTTGTCGGGCTCGTTCATCCGGGCGTTGTCTCTCTCGCTCGGGTTGGCCGCCGGATTGAGGTCGCGCCCGTCCTCGGGCGCAACCGCCGGACCGGTTTTCTTGTCCGGATTCGCCGGCGGACGGGTGGCCCGCCAGTAGTCGCGCGCCATCTTCTGGTCCCCGCGCTCCCCGGCGCCCGCCACCCAGTTGGTGGCGCGCCAGTAGTCGCGCGTGACCAGAGCCTCCTGGTTTGGGATCACATCCTTCAGGCGCATGCCCGGGCGCCATTCCACGCGCCCCGGATGGGCCACGTTTCCCCGCAGGGTCACGGCATTTTGGAAGCGGGGAGAGAGCGAAAAAATGCGGACCAGATCCCCATCCTGCAGCGCCCGCTCCAGGCCCGGTCCGTCCAAGGGAAATTCCTCGACCCGGCGGGTGTTGTGGTTCTCGATGCGTTCGACCACCGCCTTTTGCCCGTCCGCCGTCGTCGCCAGACCGCCCGCCATCGCGATCGCGGCCGCCAGAGTCATGCCGTCCCGCAGTTCGTAAATCGCCGGCACATTCACGCTGCCCGCCAGGGCAATGGAGGGCCCGATCGGCGGGATATAGATCACATCCCCGGGCAGCAATCTCGCGTCTTTTGATTTGTCCCCCTGCAGCAGCAGGTCGTAGAAATCGAATTCCGTGACCACGCGGTTTTCCCGCTTGAGCTGGATGTGCCGCATGGAACCGGCGGCCGAGGGCCCGCCCGAGGCGAACAGCGCATTCACCAGCGTGCACAGCGAGCTGACGGTGTAGCTACCCGGACGCCGCGCCTGGCCCACCACAAACACCTGAATGGATCGCAACTGTCCCATGCTGACCGTTAAATCGAAGTTGCGGAATACTCTCCCGATCGCGGTGCGGAAATAGCCGGGCAGTTGCTGGTATTTCAACCCGGCCACGGAAAGCGCGCCTACCTTGGGCAGAAAGACCTGGCCTCCCCGGTCCACCACCAGTTTGCCGTTTAAATCGATCTGTCCCCAGGCTCGGATCAGAATCTCGTCTCCCGGTCCGATCTCGTAGTCGTCGGTCACCGGAACCCGTTCCAGGGGAGCGAACGTAGTGGGCACGCGGTCAAACAGGCTGTGCCCATAGATCGGCAGCCGGCGGCCCACGGAGCTGGCGACAAACTCCTCAAATTCGCTGGGCGCAGGCTCCGCCATCGTTTCCCGATTCCAGGGAGGAACCCGCCTGCCACCGCGGCCGGGTTCCCCCGTCTGGTCTTCCTCCGCTTCATTGTTGTTACGATCATTCTTGTCCGGCAGCGCCCGGCCGGTACGCTGAGGCGGGGCCGCCTGATTCCCCGCCCCGCCCGTATCGGGATAGTCGACTCCGGAATTGCGGGGCGAAGTCGTACAGTCGTCCCCCATACACTGTGCATCGTCTGCGGCGGGCGTGCTTACGGTCGACTGCGCGGCTCCGAAACCGGGCCATGCCAACACAGCGAGCAGAACCGCCGCCATCGGGCCCAGCTTGCGCGGGGCGGGACATCTTTCCGGAGCCGGTTTTTCCTTGGCCGATCTTCCTCGCGCTCGCGTCGCTAGTTCCGGCCTCATCGCAGGTCTCGCACCTTGCGCCATTTCGGATGGTAGGTGAGCTCAACCGAGGCCACGGTGTCCGGTCCGGCGAGAGGCAAAAGGACAGGAAAGCTCCAGCGTTCGTACTGGAGAAATGTGGACATTTCCACTGCGTGGCGCAGTTGCAGCGTCGCCCGCGCCGTGAAATCCTGAATATTGCCGCCTCCAGGAATGAAATTGCTGTCGACATGGGCTTTGCGATATCCGAGCTGCAGCGAACTGCGCGGAGAAAGCCAATACGTGGTCCACGCCTGCAGTCCGTGGCCCTCCCGACCCACCCAGGATCCCAGCAATTGCCCCCCGTTGGTGTAGGCATCGTGGTAGGCGCCGTTGTAGTAGAAGAATTGCCCCCCGCGATTCGCCACCGACGGTGGATCCGACCAGACCGCTTCGCCGCGGAAATCAAGTTTCGGGATCCGCGGAATCTGGGGCAGGTAAATGCCGGGATTCATCAGCGAGCGCTGCGGCGCCGACAGCGGCGACGGGTCGTCGTCGGTCAGCCCATCGTCATAGAGGACCATCCACTTCCGCAGACCGGGAATGCGATAGCTGAAGTCAAATCCGCCCCGCCGGTCGCCCACGTCCGCCGGACTGCCGGGGATCGTCGTACTGTTGTCCCCGAAGCTGGTAAAGCCTCTCCAGAACATGCGGGCCGTAACCGGCTTGAAGATGATGGTGCGGGAGAAACCGAATTCCAGATTAGGCGTGGGCTTGAGGCTGATCTTCTGCCCGTCAATGGCCGGATTCGGCGGGTAGTGGTGCCCGGCCATCAGTCCGGCGAAGAATTCCCAGCGCACCGGGCCCAGGCGGCTGAGAAAACCCGGCAGCCTCCAGGGAGAGGGATTGGTCACCCGCAGCATGTCCATGGGAATGGCGTTGTCGCTGTACATGGGCGGCCCGCTCTCCCCCGGACCCCACCACAGGCTCTGGTAGCCGAGCGAGGCCTGAATGCTCTTGACGTTCCAGGCCACGTAGGCGTCGAGTGGACGCGCCTGATCGATCACCGCCGTATGAATCGGAAGCTGCGGCGGGGTATCGTCGACGGTGCCGATCAGGTCCTGCACCGACTGGCTGTAGGCGGGAAGCGCCGCCGCGTGCTGATACTCGCCCCGGACATAGAACGCCACCGCCCCGGCCGCACCCCACGCCGAAGCTCCGCTGATCAGGTTCGCGCCCTGCCCGTAGGGACGCCCATAGTCGTCGACGAGGGTCTGGCCAAAGTGATAACTGTCGTCGAGCGGCGTGCCCGCGATGCCCGTATAACGCGTATAAATGCTATCCAGCCGCATCTCGGACGTGCCCGAGCCGCGGAAGCGATTGAGTTCGGTCGAGAACTCCACGGCCAGCGCGGCGTAAATCTGGTGGGCCTGTAATTGATGCTTGCCGTCGGGGCCCGAATTGTCCTCGTCCAACTCCTCGCCCGCAGCCGCGACGATCCGGGCGCACTCCATGCGGGTCCAGGGACGCAGGTTGGCGTAGGCGCTGGACGCGTAGCCCAGCCCGGCCAGGCGGTCAAACGTGGCGTAGACCCATGAGTCCA
>DATNMW010000120.1:0-6778 GCA_035602155.1 Bryobacteraceae bacterium
TGGCAGGCGAAACCGCCTGCCCCGCCGCGGTTGCGTCTGCTTTTCTTGAGTCAAGGAAGTGTAAGAACGCAGGGGCGCTTCATTTGCCGAAGAGCGGGACTGACAGTCCCGCGCAGGATGCCCCACACGATGCTGCCCCACAAGGATGTTAGATTGAAATAGAGATATGCGAGCTTGCTGCTGTCGCGCACTGCTGTTGGCGCTGGCGTTGCCGATGGGCATTCGCGCCCAGGAAAAGGGCATCGAGCCGGATTGGGACATCCAGCCCGTGCTGAAGGAAATCGCGGCGCATGCGCAGCGCATGGCGCCGGTTCTGGAACAGATCGACGCCAAGGAAATGTCGAAGAACGGCGCGCCGGACACCTACATCGCGCAGCTCAATGAGAGTAAGGTCCAGGCCAAAGCGTTGGCCACCGAAGCAGCGGCGCTGGCCAATTCCCCCGACAAGCTTTCCGCCGATCTGTCCACCTTCTTCCGCATGTTGTCGCTTGAAAAAACCCTGCTTTCGATTGAAGAAGGGATTCGCAAGTATTGGAATCCGGCGGTGGCCGACCTGCTGAACAGCCAGATGGCCGAGAACGGCGCGAATCGCGAGCGCTTCCAACGTTACATCCTGGACCTGGCAGCCACGCACGAGCAGGAATGCGCCGTGATGGATCACGAAGCGCAGCGCTGCCGCGGCATTCTGGCCAAGCAGCCCAACGCCGCTCCCAAAACGGAGAAAAAGTAACATGCCGTTCAACTGCACGATCTGCGGAGAGGACTCCACGCGCATTTGCGTGTGGTGCACCAAGGACACCTGCGCCAATCATCTATGCGCGAAATGCGGCCGATGTAGCGATTGCTGCGAATGCGAAGTGCCGTTGGACGAGCCGATGCACGTTGGTTTTCCGGTGCATGAGCCTCCAGCCATGCACGAAACAGCGCTGACAGCCGCGCCGCCCGTCCAGGAGCCTGAGCCACTGCATGCGCCCGATCCCGTCCAGGAGCCGGACCCGATGCATGAACCTGCGCCGCCCGTGCACGAGCCTACGCCCATGCCTGGCGAACCCGAGCCGCCCGCACAGGAACCGCCACCCATGCCGGGCGAGCCTGCCCCGCCAGTGCAGGAACCTATATCGATTGAGAGCGCGGCCGCGGAATCCGATCTCCCGGCGTGAACATGCGTGCCCACGGATTTTTGGCTCTTCTCCTGCCTCTGATGTTGGCAGGGTGTTCATCCGCGCCGGCCGCGGAGGCCACGTTCAACGTCAAAGACTACGGCGGCAGCGGGCGCAAATCCGACGATGCGCGCCCCGCGATACAGAAAGCCATTGACGCGGCCGGCGGCGCGGGTGGCGGCACTGTGTATCTGCCGCCCGGCGAATACACCAGCGGCACGCTGCATCTGCGCGGCCACGTGCGGCTGCTGATCGATTCGGGCGCCACATTGTTCGCGTCCCTCGATGGCAAAGCCTTCGATAAAGCCGCCCTGCTCTACGGCGAGGGCGTGGACAACATTACCATCGAAGGGCGCGGCACGGTGGACGGCCAGGCGAGTTACAACTGGCAGCCCAACGGCGACTTCGACGACGCCCTGATCCGCGAGAACATGTTGCTGGCCAGGGATCTGGCCAACTCCCTGGGCAAGCCGCTGATGCGGTCCTTTCCGGCGGGTTTTGGGAAGGAGCGAATGTATCCGCACCTGGTCCTGCTGCTGCACTGCAAAGACGTGCGCATCGCCGGGTTGTCGTTCGTGCGTTCGCGAAGCTGGACCATCAACCCCTACGCCTGCGAGCGGCTGACGATCGATGGCGTCTATATCCAGTCGAGCCTGAAGGAAGCGGTGTGGGCCGATGGCATCGATCCCGACGGATGCAAAGACGTGCGCATCTCGAACAGCACCATCGAAACCGGCGACGATGCCATCGTGCTGTGGTCGTCCAACATCTATGGACCGCCCCTGCCGTGCGAAAACATCACCGTCACGAACTGCCGGCTGTCGTCGGCATCGAGCGCCCTGAAGTTCTGCGATGGCAATATGAATTGCATCCGGCATGTGACGGTCGATAACACCGTGATCCGCGATTCCAACCGCGGCATTGCGCTTATGGTGTTCGACGGAGGATACGTGAGCGATGTGGTGCTCTCTAACCTGACCATCGAGTGCCGCCGCCACGATTGGTTCTGGTGGGGCGATGGCGACCCCATCCACTTCAACATCAAGCGGCGCAGCGAGGTGGATGGCGTATCGCACGGACCGGAGCCACCGGCGGGGTCGATTCGCAATGTGCTGATCCAAAACGTGGTGGCGCACGGGCAGGGGACTTCGATGCTCCATGGGCATCCGGATAGCTGGCTGGATGGCGTCAGCCTCGACAACGTCAAGCTGTTCGTCTCGAACGATCCGGAGTCGCCGTTGCAGAAGACGGTGGATGCCGTGCAAGTCCGCTGGGCGCGCAATTTGAGGCTCACGGACGTGGAAGTGATCTGGGACAAGCCCTCGTCGGCGAAATGGCAGAGCGCGCTGCGGGTCGAGGATGCGCAGCATTTGGAACTGGTTGGTTTCGGGGCGAAGCCTGCGGGGTCCGGCGCGGCCGCCGTCGCATTCACTGACGTGGACGGTGCGACCATCCGGGATTCGAATGCCGCTACGGGCACGGACCTGTTTCTGGACATCGCGGGCGGGAAGAGCCGTGGCATTCGGTTGTTTGGTAACGACCTGAGTGGAGCCAAGGTTCCGTATCGCGTCGGCGCGGGCGCCAGGAGCGATGCGGTAGTGCGGCTCATCCCTTAGGCACAACCCCGATGGAGGCCGCAACCCCGGCCCTGCGTACCATGCGCTTGCCACCCCGCACGTCCATGCGGCATATTGGATGATACGGTGGAAGGTACGCGAAAACAATTTCCGGTCCGCGTTCAGGCACAAAGGGAAACCGCATGATCGAAGAACACGAGTTCAAGAAGCACGCTCACGAAGTATTGACAGCCTTGCAGGGCGACCTGGTCCTGGCTGGCGACGATTATGGCTTCGAATCCAGTCTTCGCGGCGGCGCGATTGCGATCTCCTTCGAGCGCCCGCCTGGGAAATTCACGGTCGTGCCGGAATCCGGCGCCCGGCAAATCAAGGCGACCCTTGGGGCCCGCGGTTACAAGCTCGATTGGGATATCGTGGAGAACACTTTCGTCCACACCGAGACGGGCCAGACGCTCAAGGAGTTGGTCCAGCAGGCCATCAGCAAGCATTTGAAGCGGGACGTGGAACTTTAGCCGCGCCGCGCGATGGCCTTCCAGGTACAGGATCGCGCCGATCTGGGCCGCTTCGGATACGCCCAGGAACTGTTCCGCGGTATGGGCGGGTTCTCCAACTTCGCCATTTCCTTTTCTATCATTTCGATTCTGACCGGAGCAGTCACCTTATTCGGCTATGGCCTCGAAATGGGCGGACCGCTGGAGATGACGCTGGGCTGGCCCGTGGCCACGGTCTTCACACTGGTGGTGGCCGCCAGCATGGCTGAGCTGTGTTCCGCGTATCCCACCGCCGGCGCCACATACCACTGGGCGGCCGACCTGGGCGGCAAAGGCTGGGGCTGGCTGGTCGCCTGGCTGAACATCTTGGGGCTGATCGCGGCACAGGCGGGCATCAACTACAGTAGTGCCCAATTCATCCTGCCGTTCCTGAATCTGCCTTCCACGCCCTTCAATTTGTTCCGCACGTTCGCGTTCATCCTGCTGACCCAGGGCCTGCTGAATCATTACGGCATCCGCCTGGTAGCCGTCTTGAACGATTTCAGCGTCACGGTACACATCGCCGGCGTGGCCGTGGTGGTGCTCGCGCTATTCTTTTTCGCGCCCAAACAACCCGTGCCGTTTCTGTTTGAGGCGGTGAATAGCAACGGACGATCGCTTTACTGGTGGGCCTTTGTGCTGGGGCTGTTGCAGGCGCAGTGGACCTACACAGGCTTCGACGCCTCGGCGCACATGGCGGAGGAAACCCGCGATCCGCGGCGGCGTGCGCCTTGGGGCATCGTGCTGTCGGTCGCGGTGTCGGGCGTGGCGGGTTACTTCCTGTTGCTGGCGCTGACGCTGGCCATCCATAGCATTCCCGCGGTGCTGGCGGCCAAGGACGCACAGGGGAACCAGATTCCGGCCGCGATCGCCATCCTGCAAACCGCGCTGGGCGTGAAAGCCGGCAATGCCATGGCGGCGTTGGCTTCGATGGCCATGTGGTTTTGTGGCGTCGCGTGCATTACCTCGGCGTCGCGCGCGCTGTATTCACTGGCGCGGGACCATGGCACGCCTTTCGCGGAGCAGGTGCGCTGGGTCAGTCCGCGCCACGGTACCCCCGCTCCCGCCATATGGCTGATCGTGGCTGCATCGATCGCCGCCATGCTTTGGACCAAAGCGGTGCCGGTGGTCACTTCACTGAGCACCGTGACGCTGTATCTGGCTTATACGATTCCGATCGCGCTGGCGTGGCGCGCGCGGCAGGCCGGGTCGGATTGGCCCGGCCATGCGGTGTGGAGCCTGGGCCGTTTCGGCGCATCGCTGAATGTGGTGGCTGTGGTGTTTGCGGCGTTCATTTGCGTGGTACTGGCGATGCCGCCGAATGAACTGGCGGGGAAAACGCTGGCCGGATTGCTGGTGGGCTTGGGTGTGTTGTATTTCGCGGTGGTGCGGAAGAGATTCAAGGGGCCGGAGTGGAGCCGGCATGGGCGATGAGCCGAGGCCGAAGGAAAGCGCGAATTGCCCGTGCCAAAAGCTCGAAGCTTTCTCTGGGCTTCACGGTCGTTTCGGAGGATAGTTCGGCGCCGGCTCTGGTGTGTCTGCCCGTGGCCCAAGCTGATGCGAGCGTTCATGCACAGCGCCTTTGAGTCGAAGTCCTGCATCGCGGTGGACAGAGACGGGCGTATCCGGATGGTCGACGAAGTCCGGAGCCGCGTGCAAGTTTTCGACCGCGAGGGACGCCTGCCGATCTATTTCGGAAATCAGGCCCGTATCCCGGGCGGCCTATGGCATGGCGCGGGCCGGCAGGGTGGCTCACCGGTAGGGATCGGAGTCGGGCACGTTATCGTACCAGCGCAGGATATGATACGAGGTGTCGCCGACTGGCAGGAATTTTACCAGCGCGGCTACGGTGCGGCGCAAGTCCGACAATTGGCCGTTTGCGAGTCGCACGCGCGCCGCGGAGCGCAGCGTGAAGATGGTGTATCCGCCGATGCGCAGGTGCGTGAAGCCCGGTCCGGCGATGTCCGCGAAGGGCGCCAGATCGGCCGGCGTCAGAAATGGTTGCACGCGGCGCTGTTGGACCAGGGCCGCAACACCCGGCGGCGGGACGCCCGCCGCCGCCAGCACGGCGGGCGGCGCGGTATTGACGTCGAATTGAGTCGTCGCGCCGAACACCGAGACGCATTCGGCCAGACCGGTACGCCGCGAGAGATGTTGCGTTGCGCCTTCCGGTGCGGGTTGCCATCCGCCGTAGAAAATATCCGGAGTGACGCCGCGTACCGATAGCAGTTCCTCGATTTCCTGGAAGCGCGTGTGCGTCGCGAGATAGGGCGGGTGCAGCGACGCATAGAAACTATCAAAGGGGCTGGAGAAAGTCGGCGGTGGGGCAGAGCGCCAGTCCACGATGGCAGCCACAATATCCTGCGCGCGGGCGGGGTCCACGCCGAGATTCAGCAGCAGGCTGAACAAGTCCGCGGGCTGCGTGGCGTTGATGTCGAACTTGGCGGTTTCCGGGATAATATCGACGATGGTTTGGCCTTCGGGAAAATCGAATGTGAAGAAGGGTCCCGGAGGTTTGAAACGGTCGGGATACTTGCGCCCCCAATCCATATATAGGATGGCGCGGCGCAGTCCGCCGATGGCCAGATCCTGGCTGCGCAGTCCATCGACGGCGGTCGCGCTACGCTCGGCTTCGCCGCGCACGGTATCGGCGAGAGAAATGGCGATGGTGGCCAAGGCGGCGGACAGCCACAGCACGGCCAGGAGAGCGCTGCCCCGGTTTGGTCCATGGCGGCCTGGTTTATTGATGGTCCGCATAATTGAAGTTCGGCAGGCGGTTGACGGGGATGGCGGTTGTAATGGTTAGCGGGCGGAGGCGGCTGGGGTTGTCTTCCAGGGGCGCCATTTCCACGCGCAGGCCTGCCGGCCAGCGCTGCAAGATCCAATCCGGACGCCAGTGATCGAGATCGGGAGGCTTGGCCGGCTCCAGATACGAAAAGCGGCAAAAGGCCAGCTTATCGGCCAACACGAACGATTGCGGCGAGGCTTGAATCGGCCCGAATTGAGGCATCGTCTGGCCCGAGACGGGATCGGGTACCATGCCCAGGCAGAATTGCCCGGCGCTGGGCGGGCCGTTGTAGGGAATCTCATTCGCGATCAGCCGCACTCCGCGGCCTTCGTCGCCCGGTATTACTTGCAGCTCCAGGATGCGGGGCTGGCCGCGCCAGGCCTCCTGCAGCGAATATGTGGAGACCAGCCGCATGGATTGCGGCTGCCCCTCAAAGAAAGCGAATGGCGCCGGCGGCCCTTCCGCGCCGGTACAAGGCGCTGTCACAGGCATGAAACCGCCGAGTTGTTGTTCCAGCAGGCGTTGCGATCCGGCCACGCGCCGGTTTTCCATAAGGCGGGCGTTGGTCTTATGCAAACCGTCGAACCCCATGCGAATTGTCGCGAGCATGCCGACGGAAAGCATGCTGAATAGGGTGACCGCGATGACCACTTCGATCAGCGTAATGCCGGATTCATGTTGGCGCGCCGCCCTCCAACCGCAGCCGGTCATTGCAGGTCCTCG
>DATNMW010000121.1:0-24272 GCA_035602155.1 Bryobacteraceae bacterium
CCTCCAGGACCCGCTGCTGCTATTCATTGCATTACTAGCCGGCCTGTCTGCTCCCGTGGCGTACGCCCAAGTGGCGTCGGCAAGCATCGTTGGCGCCGTCGTGGACGAATCGTCTGCGGCCGCTCCCGGCGCGACCGTCACTGCGCGCGAAGAGAGTACCGGATTCACCCGCGCCACGGTCACCAATTCCGAGGGCGGCTATGCGATCGAGGCGCTGCCGCCGGGCTCGTACACGGTCACCGCCACCGCGAGGAAGCCGGGTTTCCGCCCCACCGTGGCGGAACACGTGCAGTTGACGGTGAGCCAGAAAGCCCTCCTCGACCTGAAGTTATATATCGGAGAGGTGAACCAGACGGTCACCGCCACCGGAACGGTGTCGCCCGTCCAGACGAACGAAGCCTCCATCGGCTACCTGTTCGACTCCAGTACGGTGGAGGAATTGCCGCTCGATACGCGCAATATCGTGGCCCTAGTGACGCTCGGGCCAGGCGCGATTCCGCGCCAGTTGGGCGGGTTCACGCACGACGTGGTCAACGACGTGCAACAAGGCTCGCGCGGCTCGGTGGCATTCAATCCGCCCATCAACGGGAGCCGTTCGACCATGAACGCTTTTGTGCTCGACGGCGCCGACGATACCGACCGCAACACTTTCGCCATAGCGGTCTATCCGCCGTTGGAGTCGGTCGAGGAACTGCGCGTGCAGACTTCCTCCGCTTCCGCGGAATTTCCGCAAGCCGGCGGCGGCTCGATCGATGTGGTCACGCGCTCCGGCACCCGGCAATTTCACGGCAGCGCCTTCGAGTATCTGCAAAACGAGGCGCCCGACGCGCGCAATTATTTCGACGATCCCACGCAGGCGTCGCCCATCGTGCGGCAGAACCAGTTTGGCGGGTCGCTCGGCGGACGAATGCCTTTCCCGGATACGTTCTTCTTCGCTGCCTACGAAGGGCTGCGGTCCAACATAGGCAGTCCGGTGCAGAGCCTCGTCCCACCCGCCCAGTTGCGCACCGGCGATTTCACCGGACAGGACGTCGTCTACGATCCGCTCACGCTGGATGCGGCCGGCGCGCGCGTGCCGTTTCCCGGGGATATGATTCCGGCAACGCGAATCGATCCCATTGCCTCCAGCTTCCTGGCCCAGTACGAGCCGTTGCCCAACCTGAACAATGGCGATGGCAACAACTATGTGGACCAGACCCCCAATACCAGCCGGAACGACGCCTTTTCGACCCGTATCGACCATCAGTTCGGCAATCAGAGCCAGTTGAGCGGCCGGTATACCTACAACGGCGAGCAAAATATCATCGCGGGTTCGTTCCCGTTGCGTCCGACCGACGAGAGAGTGCGCGCGCAGCAAGCTGCCTTGAGCTATACGTACTCCGGCCCGGCATGGCTGAATGAGACGCGATTTTCCTTCACGCGCATGAGTATGTACGATACGCCGGAGAGCGCCTTCCAAACCAATGTGATCCAACAACTAGGGGTCGAGGGACTTACCAGTAATCCCGCAAATTACGGACTCCCCTACTTCCAGTTGTCCGACTATTCGCTGGTAACCGACGATCCCACCTTGCCGCAGGTGCAACGCGACAATTTATGGAATCTCTCGGACAGTGTTTCCTGGACGCGCGGCGCGCACACCATCAAGACCGGCTTCGATTGGGTCCATTTCCAGTTCAATTACCAGCAGAACCAGTTGGCCCGCGGATCTTATACCTATACCGGAGCGTTCACCAGCGCCGACGGTACACCCGGTTCGACAGGCGACGCGCTGGCGGACTTCCTGTTGGGATTTCCGCAGGACACCAGCCGCGACGAAGGCAATACACAGGCGTATCTGCGGCAGAACAGTCTTGGCGGCTTCCTGCAGGACGATTGGCGGGTCACCCCACGGCTTACCTTGAACCTCGGCCTGCGTTACGAGTACGTCACACCATACACGGAAACGCGCGGCAACCTGCTGAACCTGGTGTACGCCCCCGGACCCAACCCGCCGCCGCCCCAACTGCAGCGCGAAAGCCAGGCCGTGAGTGCGGACACGCGCAACTTCGCGCCGCGAGTGGGACTGGCCTGGCGCCTTCCACCACTGCCGTTCTCCAAGGGCGAAAGCGTCTTCCGCGCGGGATTCGGCATTTATTACAACCCCGAAATCGCGGTCGAGATTTACGATCTCGTGCTGAACGGAATTCTGGTCCAGAACAACGTCACTAACGGAAGCCAAGCGCCCATCCTGACCAGCCGCAACGGATTCCCGCAAACGGCATCCACCGGCTTTTCGACTTACTTCGGCATCGATCCCCATGCGCCTACGCCTTACATGCAGCAGTGGAACGCCGGCTTTCAGCACGACTTCGCGGGTAACATCCTGGGCGAAGTATCGTATGTGGGAAGCAAGGGAACGCACTTGGGTCGCTTCCGTCAGTTCAACACACCCTTGCAGACTGAAACGGGCGCGGATCTCTCCCCGCGTCCGGGAGATTTGCAGTCGCTGCGCACCTGGCCGAGTCTGGGCGAAATCGTGCAGCGGCAGCATATCGCCAATTCGTCCTATAACGCGCTGCAGGTCAAAGCCGAGAAGCGCCTGACGGGGCGCGTGTCGTTGCTGGCCAGTTTCGTCTGGTCGAAGTCCATCGACGATGCGGATACAGTGATTCCGGGGTTTTACGACAGTATCGGCGCGCAGGACGAAAACAACCTCCGGCTCGAACGCGCGCTATCGTCCTTCAACGTTGGGCGGCGCATCAGCGGCGGCTACGTAATCGGCTTGCCGGAGGTGCGCGCCTTCGGGCCGGTGTTGCATAACTGGCAATTGACCGGGACAGTTACATTGCAGGACGGCATGCCGATGAACATCTTCTACTATGCCTTCGACCCCGCCAACACCGGGTTGCCCAACCGTCCCGACATCGTACCTGGTGTACCTTTGACTTTGCCGCGCAGCGAGCGTACCACGAGCGAGTTCTTCAATACGGCTGCGTTTATGGCGCCCGCGCCTTATACCTTCGGCGATGCCGGACGGAATATCGTGAACGGTCCAGGCAACAACATCTTCGACATGGCGCTGCACCGCCGGTTCGCCATTCGCGAGCGGAGCGCGCTGGAGTTCCGCGCCGAAGTATTCAACATATTCAATCATCCGAATTGGGGGGTGCCGGGAACTTACGCCGATTTTGGGCCGCCTCTATTTGGAGGCATCCTGGGCGTGGGCGACCCGCGCCGCTTGCAGTTCGCGATTCGGTACGATTTCTAAGTGACTCCCCGGGTTCCGCGCGAGGTGTCGGCGGTGATTGCGGCGCTGCAATTTCGCCGCCTGAAAGGCGGCTGCGGGCAGGATTGCCCGCCCTCCACTGGGTGGCACGATGTGCTGGATTTTTGCGACCGCTCTTCTCTGACGTTGTTGTTCGGCGCCGCTGCAGGAGACGCCCTGCCGGAGTGGGTGCGCGCCCACATCGCGCTTAACCTGAAGGAGAATGCGGAGCGCCTGCAGCGTGCCCGGGCGTTGCAGGATCAGGTAGGCGATTGGCTCACGTCGGCCGGAATCGAATACATCTTCCTGAAAGGCACGACGCAATCGCCCCATTTTGTTTCGGACCCGCGGCTGCGGGCGCAGTACGATCTGGACCTCTTCTGCCCGGCGGAAGACGCACTGCGCGCTTGGAATCTGCTCATCGGGCGCGGCTACGAGCCGATAGAGAAGCCCGGCGAACACCCCACCGACCACTTGCCGGCCTTGATCCGCAAAACCGGATGGGAGTGGCGCGGCGGCAGCCACTTCGATCCTGAAATCCCGCTGGCGATCGAGGTCCATCTCCAGTTCTGGGATGAGCGCACCGAGCGATTGAGCGCGCCGGGCGTGGAGCGGTTCTGGACGCGGCGCAACGGGCAAGCCCTGGATACGCCGGACGCGTTGGCATACACCGCGTTGCATCTGCTGCGGCACCTGCTGCGCGGCAGCGTGCGTGCGTGCCATGTCTACGAGATTGCCTGGTTTCTGGAGCGCCACGCGGGCGACGAACAGTTCTGGAATCGCTGGCGCGAGTTGCATGCACCGGAGTTGCGGCGCCTGGAAGCCATCGCATTCCGATTGGCGCGCGAGTGGTTTGGCTGCGCGCTGGGTCCGGCGGCGGAAGAGGAAGTCTCCGGACTGCCTGAGCGGGTGCAGGAATGGTTCGAGGCGTTCGTCTTCTCGCCGCTGGAGTCCGAGTATCGTCCCAACAAAGACGAGCTATGGCTGCACCTGGCCCTGCTCGATTCGGCGCGCGACAAACTGGCGGTGATCCGGCGGCGGCTGTTGCCGCAGCTTCCGGGTCCGGTCGACGCCGTCCGCATCCCGGACGACCAACTCACGCTCGGCCGCCGTGCGCTGAAGTACGCCCGCACCGCGCGGTTCCTGGCGGGGCGCGCAGTGTTCCACGCGCGCGCGTTTGTCGCGCTGTTCGAGAGCGGCGTCTACTGGCGGTTGCGTTTCAGCGGCTTGAGCGGCGGCTACTGGCTCTTTCTGGGCGCCAGTTCGTTCTTTGTGTTGGGCATGTTCATCTACGTGCTGTTATACAACCTGTACCTGCTCGACCTGGGCTTTCGCGAGGACTTCGTGGGGCAGGTGAACAGCGCGTCGACGGCGGGCATGGTGGCTGCCATTCTGCCCGCCGCGGCTCTGGCGCGCCGTTGGGGATTGGGCGGGATGCTGTTCGTGTCGTTTGCGTCGGTCGGCGCGATCTCTGTTTTGCGCGTGTTGTTCACCGGCCGTGCGCCGCTGCTGGCGCTGGCATGCTTGGGTGGCGCCGCGTTCTCTCTGTACGTGGTTTCGTTGGCGCCCGCCATCGCGCGGCTGACCAGCGATAAGGCGCGCGCCGCGGGTTTCAGCTTCTCGACCGCCAGCTCTATCGCGCTGGGGATCTTCGGCGGTTGGCTAGGTGGACACCTGCCTGGCTGGCTGGGGGGCAAGCGGCCCGCCATGATCGCTGGATGCGCGCTCGTGGCGATGGCGCTGTGGCCGTCTGCGCGCCTGCGTCTCGGGCCCGCGCCGGCCGAGGACGGCAAGCTCTATCCGCGGAGCCGTTTCGTGGTGCGGTTCCTGATCGTGTGGGCCATCTGGAACCTGGCCACGGGAGCCTTCAATCCGTTCTTCGCCACTTTCTTCGCGCGCTTGCAAACGCCGGTGGAGCGCATCGGCTTGATTATGTCGGGGTCGCAACTGGCGCAGGTCGTAGCGCTTATGCTAGCGCCTTTGGTCCTGCGAAGAATGGGCCTGGTGAGCGGCACGGCCACCATGCTGATGGCCACCGCGCTGGCGCTGGGCGGTCTGGCCGCAGGTCCCACAGGCTGGGCTGCGGCGGCCGTATTCATGACTTTCACGTCCTGCCAATGGATGAGCGAGCCAGGCGTCAACACCCTGTTGATGGATCGCGTACGCGAGCAGGAGCGCACCGGTGCGTCGGCGTTGATGATGCTGGTAGCGTTCGCGGCGCAGTTTGTGGCATCGCTCGCGGGCGGGGCGGCCATTGCCCGGTTCGGATACTCCGCGATGCTGGCCTGCGCCGCGGGGTTGGCGGGGGTGGCGGCGGTGACGTTCCGGACATTGCCGGCTGGGCACGTTGTGGCGACGGTGGGCGGCGCGGAGCCGGCGCTGCTGCAAGCGCCGGCGGATAGTGCCCGGGAGTGAGGGCTGGGTGAGTCCGATCTTGGGCGATCGGCGGACGGCAATGCAGGATTCGTTAGGGGCAGCCCGCAGGAGCTTCGGAACCGGACCAACGGCGCGCCCCACTTGGCTGGGAAGGCATATTACAATGGTGCATGCTTCAAGATACGGCTGAAGCGAGGCAGCTTCGGCGCCAGAATGACCGCTCTGATCCGTCCAACGGGTTTTCTTCGAGCACATCGGTGGCCTTGACAGTCGGTATGCTTACCGCAGCGTTTGGGCTGGCCGTCGCCACCATCGCAGGCGGCAATGGCGGCATAGGGTTCATGAGTGGCTTTATCATCGGGTTCCTTCTTTCAGCGGGTATTTTGGCTTACCCCGAGCTGCGCCTGGCGAAAAGCACGCCCGCCGAGAATCAAAGGCATACCACCACTGCGCGTTGCCCAGTCTGCGACGCCCGACTTCGCGTAGAAGCTACCGAGCTGAGCGAGGAGAGCCCAGGGAAACCGCCCGACTCAGTTCGGCCTCATGCCGGCGCGGGAGAACTCGAATGGACGCCAAAGAGCTCCTAGAGAAGATAGCTACTCCCGGCGATGCCGCAGCCGCTGGAATTGGTTTCGTAGTCGGTCTGCCAATCGACTACTTCTTGCTTCATATGGGGGTTCCGCCTGGAACCGTGTCGGGCTATACTGCGGTAGCAGGCTGGAGTCTTAAGAAACCAATTGACGCTGGCCTTAAATCCCGTCGCAATCGCAGGGAGTCCCTGGGTGCTGAAGAGCGCGCTCGGAACGATGCCAAGAGTGAGGAAGAAGCCAAACGTCTCACGCAGGAAGAGCGCCGGCATCAGCTTTCCGAGCAAAGTGAGAATCTGGTCAGGTATCTGACAGAAGAGGGCAGGCAAGATTTACTGGACCCATTCACAACCAGACTAAAGCTATGGAGATACAAGCTGCTCGACGACGAGTCATTTGAGCGTGCGATATCCGGTACGGTAAGCCAATGTCAAATCCGAGTTCAAGGTTCGAGAGCGCCACGGCTACCAGAAGCCCTTGGGGCCGCACGCGGTGATGAGGGAGAGAACGACATTTAGCGTCCCCGCCGAACTCGCGTGCCCTGTTTCCACGCCTGGTGAAGCGTAGCTGGCGCCGGGTGGCCTGGCTGCGGGTCCCACGGGCTGGGCCGAAGCAGCCGTATTCATGACTACACAGCCTGCCAGTGGATGAGCGAGCCAGGCGTCAATACGCCGGTGATCGATCGCGTGCGCGAGCGCGAGCGCACCGGCTCGTCGGCGCTGATGATGCTGGTAACGTTCTCGGCGCAGTTTGTGGCATCGCTGGCGGGCGGGGCGGCCATTGCGAGGTTCGGCGGTGCGGAGTCGGCCGTCTTGGTGGATGCTCCGGCGACGGATGAGTGAAGAAGGCGGACAACTTGCGCCACATCGTCGTGTTCGATTGGGACCGGATCAAGGCGCCGGAGGTTGAGGAAGCGCTGTCTCGCGATCCAGTCCTGATTTACGAGCAGGACGCCGATGGCGAGGCTCGGTACGTGTACTACGGAGAAACGGCACGGAGCCGTCTCCTTGCGATCATACTGACGGAGCGCGGCCACAAGATCCGGGCGATTACGGCCTACGACTTGGATGCCGGGCAAAAGCGCGATTACCTGGAGCGCCGGGCGCGAGGAGAGTGATGTGATGAATAAGCCGAAAGAGCGAATGGCGAACATCCCCAAGTTCCCAAACGAGGACGAGGAAGCTAAATGGTGGGCGAGCGGCGAGGGGCGGGAGTTTCTCAAGCAGCAGTCTGCCGCAGGGACCTCCCGGAAGCAGAAGGGATCGCCTCTCGTCGCCAACCTGAGCCGGGCGGCCAGTGTGCAGATCGCGCTGCGCTTATCCGCGCCGGATCTCGCCACGGCGCGCACGATCGCCGGCCGCAAAGGGATCGGTTACCAAACGCTATTGAAGATCCTCGTGCATGAAGGGCTGCAGCGCGAGGCGAGACGGCTATAGCCTCAAGATGCCGCAAGTCGCGGGCGGAGGCCGGCTGAAAGCCGGCTGCGGCCAAGATTGGCCGCCCTACAAAGCCGCTTCGATCGCCTCGTTCATCTGCGCGCGATACCGCTCCAGACTGAATTCGTCGCGGGCTTTCGTACGGGCTTTTTCCGCCACCTCGCGCAGGCGCCGCGGCTCCCGCAACAAATCGCGCATCGCGAAAGCCAGCGCCCGGGCGGTGCGTTCCTCTACCAGGAAACCGGTCGCTCCATGCTCTACGATCTCGGGAATGCCGCCGGAGGCGAAGGCGAGTACCGGAACACCCGCGGCGAAAGCCTCCAGGATGACGCGCGGCGTCGCATCGACCGGCGCGGACGGAACCACCAAAAGGTCCAGGGTGGCCAGCGCGCTGTCCACGTCCTCGGTCCAGCCCGCGAATTCCACCGGCAGATCCTCCGCCAGCGCCTCCAGCACAGCGCCGTATCGCATGGCGACCGGGTCTGAAAACAGCGGCGCGCCATAGATCGGAAACACGCATTGCGGCGCCGATTTGTGCAGAATGCGGGCCGCGCGCAGGAATTCAGCTTGCCCCTTTTCCGGCGAAATGCGGCCGATCACCCCGATGCGGAATTCCCCATTAACAGGCGACCGGCTGGTCGGCGACATCTGCCGCACGCCGTTGTAGACCACGCGTACGCCGCGATCTCCACAATAGGGTAGCAGCGGCGCCGCCACGAAATGGCAGGAAGCCACCACCGCCGCTTTCGCCATGGCCAACGATCGCCCAGCCACGCGCCGCGCCAGCCCATCCAGCAGGCTGTGCGAATGAAACAGCACGCGCGGGCGCTGGCGCGCGCTAGGAACCACCGATAGTGCCACTGCCGGCAGCAGGCGTGGGCCGTTCACGTAAATCAGATTCGCGCCATAGCGCGAGACCAGCCCGCGGAGCTCGCCGACCAGGCGCGGCGTCTCGGCCGCGAAGCGCGCCATGTCGGCCAGCGTCTTCTTGCCGGATGAATAGGGTCCGCACCGGATGGGGTGTACCGTGGCATGCAACTCGGCGGCCCGCTTCGCGAGTTGCCCGTCTCCGGGCGCAGCCAGGTGTACGCTCCATCCGCGGGCGGCCATACCAGGTATCAGATCCAACAGGCAGCGCTGTGCGCCACCTAGCTCGCCGAATTGGTCAAGACACAGGATGTTCATGGCGCACCGCCATCGCCAGCACCCAGAAGTACAGCGGTAGCACCCGCCAGTAAGTCAGCAAGTCGCCGGTGAACATCTGCGCCATCTGGCCGGCCCAAAACGCATAAATCCAACTGCCGAAAAAGCGGCGCTGGGGGTCCGCCGATGCGGACGCGCGCCGCGCCGACCGCAGGATCCGCAGGCACAGCCACAGCATCGCAGCCAAGCCCACGATGCCGGTTTCCGCCAGCAGGCTGAGGTACATGTTATCCGTGATCACGGTGCGCCCCAGGTAGTCCGAGTAGGGCAAAGTCTTGTATCCCACGCCAAATAGCGCGTGCCAGGGGTGCTGCGCCAGGAATTCGAGCACCAGGCGCCAGCTCGCGACGCGCCCCGAAAGCAAGCCTTCGGTTTCGGAGAAAAGGTATTCAACCGAGGTAGAGACGCGCATCCAATAAGCGTCCGCGAACGACGGCAGAAGCACGCGCACTGCCATCGCGGCCGCCAACGCAGCGCCCGCCAGCGCCAGGATGAATCTGCCCAACCGGATACGCGACCGGCTCAGATAGATCAGCACCGCGATGGCCACCAGGGCGTTCAGCAAGGAGCCGCGCGAGTAGGATAGCGCCAGCGCGGCGGCGAACACCATTCCTCCCAGCAGCAATCCGCGGCGCGATACCGGGGATTGCCGGCGCGGCGAGAGCAGGGCTGCCGCGATCATCGTCAAAAAAAACGCGCAAAAGTTGCCCAGCGTACTGGCTTCGTAAAACAGGCCTTGCGCCCGCCGGTAGACGCCGGACCGCAACCAGATGAACTGCGCGCCAAATCCAGCCGGAGCGGGGAACTGGAAATAGAAATCGACGCAGGCGAACAGCGCGGAAGCCACCGCCATCCAGTAAAGCGTGCGGACCTGCGCGAACGCCCCTTGTGGTTCGCGGGACCCCGGGCCGTAAGCGGCATAAAAAAATGCGTACACGGAAATGCCGAACAGCAGCACTCGCATCAGGCTGCCCAGCCCGGCCGCCGCTCCGGAATAGAGCATGGCTTCCGCCGCGCTGCCCAACAGGACGAGGAAGAATATTCCGAACGCACGATTCAGCGGCGCGTCCGGCGCGCGCCACACCCCCAGCACACCCGCCAGCAGGCCCAGCGGGACGAAAATCAACGCGGGATGCGGTCCGGAATCGCCAAGGCCGAAGGGCAGCGGCGGCAACAGCAGCGTCGCGGCAAAAAACATGGTCAGCCAACGGTCGCGCTTCAGGATCGCCCAGTAAGCCAAAGGCAAGGCTGCCGCCGGCGCCGCCAGCGCCAATGCCAGGGGCGGTGTGGGCGCCAGCGCGATGCCCGCCGCATAGGCGCCCGCCAGCCCCGCCGCGGCGAACCGCAACGGATGGCTCCAGCGGGTAATCGCCGAGCGGTCAATCATCGCCCGTCCATCTTGAAGAGGCCCTCGCGCGCTGGGTGCGATAGCTCAGTTCCAGGGTCATGTAAACGACTGGCGCCACCAGCCCCAGCAACAGCGCCGCTAGCACGCGGAGGGGGACGTTGGGGGACGACGGCTGCTCGGGGACGATTCCCGGATCGACGATCTTCAACCGCTCGCTGCGATACCCGCGGTCCGATCGCACCTGGCTCAACCGCGTCTCGACGGTCGCATAGGCCTCCTGGCTGGCGGTACGTTCGGCGTCCACGCGGTCGCGTTCGGCCGTGCGGCGCGCCAGCAGTTCTTCCTTGGCAGCGAGGTCCTGCTCCGCTTGGGCGAGCTGCTCCCACAGAGTATCGGTGCGCGGCAGTTGGCGTTCCAGACTGCTCTTCAGTTCGCTCCCGCTCTGAATTTCCATTTGCAGCCGCGCGACGGGCTGCTGCGCGATGATGTTGGTCCAGGCTGCCTCACTGCGGTCCAGGCGCGCCTGCGCTTCCGCCTCCTGCTTTTCGATGGCTTGCGAAAGATCCTGGTCGGCTTCCTGGTCCACCGAGCGGCTCAGCTTCACGGTCTCTTCGCCAAGGTATTGCGCCAGCGCCTGCGCGGTCCGCGGGTCGGGCAGGGTGACTTTGATCTCCAGAATCTTGGTGTCCCGCACCATTCCGACTTTCAGGATCCCGGTTTTGAGCGATTCGATGGTGCGGCCGGGAAACCGTTGCCGCAACTTAAATTTATCCAGCGCCCGCAGGAACAGGCTGTCGCTGCCCGCGAAGTGTTCATAAGTCTTAAGCGACTCCAAGTAGATGGGACTTACTCCCAAGGCGCTGCGGATATCGGTGCCCGCAGGCGGCTCGATCAGAATCCGGCAAGTGGCCGTATACAGATTGGGACGCGTCAAAGTCACAACCAGCGCCAAGCTCACCGCGATCGCACAGGATGCCGAGATGAATCGCCACCGCGATCCCAGGAAGCCCAGATAGCGATAAGTGTTTACAGGTTCCACCGTGCCTGTGAGCATGCCTGTGAGATAGTGTAGCCTATATGGCCCTGCTGTTGGCCGTCGTCATAGCGTTAATTCCGCTGGTAATCGCTCCCGGATGGTTTTTTTACTTCGATGTTACACCTAAGGTGGTTTTGTTGCTGTGGGGAACCGCGGCGGCGGCTGTCTGGTGGGCGGCGGCGCCCGCTTGCATAACGCCTGCGGGCTTCTATCGTGCCTCGCGTCCCGCGCGCTGGTTCCTGCTGGCGATTTGCGGCATGGCCGTATCGCTGGCAGTCTCTACCCTGGCCTCGGTGAATCCGGTGCTATCGCTGGGCGGAAGCAACTGGCGCTACTGGGGCCTCGTCACCCAGCTTGCGGCGCTGGGCTTCGCGTATCTGGTGGCCGCGTGCTGCGCCGGACAACCGGACCGCTTGCGCGTGTTGTTGCGCGCCATCGCGGCCAGCGGTCTGATCGTGGCCCTCTATGGAATCGCGCAATACTTCGGATGGGACCCATTGCTCGACGCACGCGGCTACCATGTGGGCGAAGGCGTTTGGACCATCGTGCGGCCGCCTTCCACGTTGGGCCATGCGGATTACTCCGCCAATTGGCTGCTCTTCGCAGTGTTCGGCGCGGCGGGGCTGGGTGTTTCGGACTCAAAGCCTCACTGGCGATGGCTCGCCTGGGCGGCCGTATCGGCGGGCTCCGTTGCGATTGTCTTAAGCGGCACGCGCGCGGCCATGGTCGGGATGCTGGCAGGCGCCGTCATGCTGATACTCTGGCGGGGCGGGATGTTCAGCAGGCCTATTCGTCTGGCTTGCCTAGCCCTGGCGATCACTAGCGCAGCCGCGCTCTTCTACGTCTCTCCGGCTGGTGAAAAGTTGCGCGCCCGCGTCCATTGGGCGCTCCAGGAACCAGCCGGGGGAGCGCGCGTCCTGCTGTGGCGCGACAGCCTGCGCATGGCCGCCGGACGGTGGCTGGCGGGCTACGGACCGGAAACTTTCATCGCCAGTTTCGCGCGCCACCAATCGGCCGAACTCTCCCGCGCCTTTCCGGACTTCTATCACGAGTCGCCGCACAACATCTTCCTGGACGCGCTCGTGTCACAGGGAGTGCCCGGACTCGCGCTGCTGCTGGCTTTCGGTGCCGGCGGATTCGCGGCCGGCATCGCCTGTCGGCGGAGTCCGCGCGGGAGTCCCGCCGCGGGAGCGCTCGCTGCTGGGCTTGCCGCCATGACCATCGGCGGCCAATTCGCCTGCTTCACGATGCCAACCGCGCTGGCATATTACGTCACCATCGCGATGCTGGTATCGCTCAGCGTCCGCACGCCCAGTCAATCGCGCCCGGTTGCCCGCGCCTGGCCGCGATTGCTCGTAGCCCTACCGTGTGCCGCGATCCTGGTGTTTTTCGGCGTGCGCTTGTGGATATCCGAGAGCCTGCTCGCCGCAACGCGGCGCGATCTGGACGCCGCTCTGGTGGGCGATGCCGCCAACCGCTACGCCGAGTACCGGAATTGGCGCTGGCCCTACGGCAGCGCGGACCTCTGGTATTCGCGACGTTTGGCGCAGATTGCCGGGGGCAAGGCCGCATGGGTCGTTCGCGTACAAGCTTTCCAACAGGCTTTTCGGGCCGCCCAAGGCGCCACCGAAACCGCTGAAGCCGAATTTAACGCTTATGACAACCTGGCTGCATTCTACGCGCGCGAGAACGATTTCGTGCGCACCGAGCAGAGCCTGCGCGCCGCCATTTCCTGCGCGCCGAACTGGTTCAAGGCGCATTGGATGCTCGCGCAGGTTCTGCAATTCGAGTCGCGGCTGAAAGAGGCGGAAGACCAAGGCGCCACTGCCGCGGCGCTCGATGGCGGCAAGCACCCGGAAGTTACAAGTACTCTGGTAAACATTCGTGCCGCGATGGTAACTGCGCCTTCGAAATCGCCGCACAAGTAAAATCTTGCCTCGAAGCTTGGGTTAGAGTAAGTGGATCGACTAAAATTGAAAGCGGAGGGGAAAATGATGCGGTCGGTCGGGCTGGTTATCGGGATGTTAGTTTGCGCGTCTCTGGCGTACGCGCAGCCGGCGGTAGGCGCGGGCGGCGTGGTGAACTCCGGCAGCTACACCGCGCAAGGCGTGGCGCCCGGCTCCCTCGTATCCATCTTTGGCACAAATCTGGCCGCCTCGACGTCATCGGGAAGCACCATCCCGCTATCTACCACGTTGAGCGATGTGATGTCCGTAACCTTCAACGACATTCCCGCGGGCCTGTACTTTGTATCTACCGGACAGATCAATGCGCAGCTTCCGTTTAACGTCCTGCCATCCGGCCTGACCAGCGGCTCGGTGAACATCGTAGTCACTCGCGGCAACGGAACGTCGGCTCCGCAAAGTGTGAACGTAGTTGGCGCATCGCCCGGTATTTTCACCACGAATGCGGAGGGGACTGGACAGGCGTTCGCGTATGACAACAGCACCGGCGATCTAGCCGCGCCGGCCGGCGCGCCCATTGGAATTTTCCACACGGCCCCCATTTCGGTCGGTTCGGGACACGCCTTGATCATCGCGTGCACCGGACTTGGGTCGGTAACTCCGCCCGTCGATAACTACGTGGCCGCCTCGGATGGCATCCTCCGGAACACCTCGCTTCAGCCGACCGTAACGATCGGCGGTGTCCCGGCACAGTTCATCTATTCGGTGCTCTCGCCGCAATTCGTCAGCGAGTATCAGATCGGCGTAGTGCCGGCCACCGGCACGCCAACGGGCGACGCGGTGCCGCTACAGATCACGATCAACGGTGTGACCACCACGGACAAGGTGACCATCGCCGTAGCGCCGTAGCCGCAGTCATTATTTCCCGGTGGCGGCCGGTTCCGCTCGAACCGCCTTCGCTTTCTCAGGTTCGCCGAGCGCCTCATACACCAGCGCCAGGTCGGTCCGCGCAGCCTGAACATAGATCACCGACGGACTGGTCTGCTTCGACAGGATTTCCGACCCGGCCAGAATCTCCCGTTCCGCTTCGCGGTAGCGCCGTTCGCGCAGCAGCGTGCGGCCCAGTTTCACGCGCGCAATGCCCGTGTTCATCGAGCGGGCCCCGAGCGCCTCGGTGAATCGCCGCACTGCATCGCGATAGAGTCGCTCCGCCTGCGCGTATTCTTTCCCTGCCAGGTACGCGCTGGCAAGATTCGCAATCGCTACAGCGACGTTGTAATTCTCGTCGCCGTAGACCGAGCGGTAGATGCCGACCATCCGGCCGTAGTCCGACTCCGCCCCAACGAAATCGCCGCGTTTTATCTCCACCATGCCCAGCGCGTTCAGCCCGAAGGCCACATGTGCGTGTACTTTCCCATAGAAGCTCTCCTGAATCGCCAGCGCCTGCCTGATCAGTTTTTCGGCTTCGTCGTATTGATTTTCAAACGCCAGGGTCTGCGCCAGCGTGATCATATCCGAGGCTGTCTCGGGGTTCTCCTTTCCGTACCACGATCCCACGATGTCGACCGCTTGCCGGAAATACCGTTCGGCTTCGGCATAGTGCCCCAATTGATGTTGAACGTTTCCCAGACCCACGAGGTCGCCCGCGACAAACGGATGCCGTTCCCCATAGATCTGACGGTCGATCGCCATCGCACGCCGGTGCAGGGGCTCGGCTGTAGTATAGTGGCCAAGGTCGAAGTGCGCTTCGGCCAGCGAGGACAGGCTTCGGGCAAGCTGGGGCAGATCGCCGCCCGGCGCCGATTGCAGCCGCACGGCCTCATCGAGCACTTTGATCGCCCGATCGTACGACCCGGCGGTTTCGAGCACTTGTCCTAGCGCGCCGGTGGCTTTCGCTACAGCGGGAGCGTCATGGCGGAGATGCGCACCGTCGATGGCAAGCGCTTCGCGGACCAACCTCTCGCCTTCCGCATAGTTGCCCTGATCCGCCCGCAGGAAGCCGAGCGCTACAAGCTTCTCCGCGGTATCCACGCTATCGGGTCCTGAAATCGACCTCTGCCGGTCGAGCGCGGACCGCAACAGAGAATCGGCTCGGTCGAATTTGCCCAGCTTCTCGTAGATGCCTCCCAGCGTCGCATACAGCTCCGCCTGCACCTGCGGGTCCCGATTCAGCGTGCGGGCCTCCTGCACGCCCCTGTCCAGCAGCGCTATAACCCTCAGATTTTCGGCGGGACCGGCCTCTTGTTGGCCTCCTTCGAACAGATTGAGCATGAATCCCTGGATGCGTTGCGTGCGCGCCGCCTCGGCCAGCGCCGCGTTGCGCGCGCGCGCCAGCCGGATCGTAAAGACCGCCGCCTGCGCCGCGACAATCGTGAAGACGATGGCGGCCGCCGCCACCGCCTTCCGGTTCCGGCGGACGAATTTGCTAATTCTATAAGACAGACTGTCGGGCTGCGCTTCGAGCGGCTCTCCGTTCAGGTAACGATCGATATCTCGATTCAGCGCTTCAACGGATCCGTATCGCCGCTGCGGGTCTTGATGCATCGCGGTGAGGCATAGCACATCGAGATCGCGCCACGCTGCTTTGCCGGCGCGTGGAATTTCGGGATTCTTGGCCGCCACGGCCGACGGCTTCTCCGGCTCTGCCTCAGCGGGCGTTCTTTGCGACAGATCGAACGGCAGCCCTCCGGCCAGTAATTCGTAGAGAATCACACCCAGGGAATATACATCGGAGCGGGTGCTTGTCTGGCCGTCCTGGATCTGCTCCGGAGCCGCATAGGCGGGTGTCATGAGGCGCAACGCCGTCCGGGTCCGGTCCGCCGGCTGGTCGAGATTTTCGAGGTGCTTGGCGATCCCGAAATCCAGAAGCTTCACTGTACCGCCGGCCTTCACCAGGATATTGGACGGCTTCAGGTCCCGGTGAATGATCGCCTGCGAGTGGGCGTACTGAACGGCGTCGCACACCGCGCGGAACAGCCGCAGGCGCTCTTCGATGGAGCATGCCCGTGCGCCGCAATAATCCGTGAGCGGCGCGCCTTCGACATACTCCATGACGAACCAGGGAGTCCCATTCGCCAGCCAGTCCGTGTCATAGAGCCGCGCAATCGAGGGGTGATTCAGATTCGCCAGCGTTCTTTGCTCGCTCTGAAAGCGGGCCAGCCGCGCGGGCGACAGCCACGCATCGCGCAGAATCTTGATCGCCACCAGGCTGCCCAAATCCTCCCGTTCGGCAAGATATACGACGCCCATGCCGCCCTCCCCGAGAATGCCCTTCATCCGGTACGGTCCGAACTCTTCCAACGGAAGCGATTTGAGCGGCGCGTCCAGCACCTGATGCGCGATGGCGGTCAGATCGCGGTCCAGCACCGAAGCGCCCCTGCCATCCTCTTGGAGCAGCGCCGCCACGTCGGCCATGAGGCTGTCGTCGCCGCCGCATGCGTCTTGAAGTAATCCCGCACGGTCCGATTCAGGACGATCCGCCAGGTCATGGAAGACCGACTGAATTCGCTCCCAACGCTCCCGGTCCATGCGGCACTCTCCTTTGCTCCAACGTTCGACAGATTAGCGCGCGCGGCGGATTTCAAGCGCCAGCCATGCCTTCGCCGCCCGCCAATCGCGCAGGATCGTGGCCTCGGAGACTTCCAGCAGCGCCGCGGTTTCTGCGATATCCGAACCACCGAAAAACCGGCTTTCGACCATCGTCGCCTGGCGCGGATTCAGGCGCGCGAGCTCTTCCAGGGCCGCGTCCAACGCAATCAATTCTTCATCGCAGGACGCCACTTGGTCGGATGAATCGCCGAATGCGACGAAGACCACCTCCCGGCCGCCCCGTTTTTGCGCGTTCCGCCGCCGCGCCGCTTCGACCAGAATCTGGCGCATAGCGCGCGCGGCGATCCGTTTGAAGTGCAGACGGGATTCCGATGCGAACTCGGGCGAGCTCGCCAACTTCAGCCAAGCCTCGTTCACCAGCGTCGTGGGGCTGAGCGTCGCATTCGCGTCGGAGCGCTTCACGGCGGAAGCCAGACGCCGGAGCTCCTCATAGGTCGCACTGAACAGGGTGTCCAGCGTCCTCCTGTCCTCCGGCGTATCGGCCCGCGTTCGAATTTTTCGCAGCGGCATGACGGTTTCTCCTGCGCACTTGCGCAATGCTTAGTGGGCACGCGCGAACCACCATGATTCGGAATCTTAGCAATCGGGCATCGGCCCACGCAACTCCCGGCTGTCTTTCCGTTTCGTCGCCGCAGCCCAATAACACAGAGGAGACGCCAACCATGACACAACGACGCAGGGGAACGATTATCAAGACGCCGGACGGCAGTCCGGGGTTGCTGGCCGTCGACGGCCGGCAAGAGACCTTCACGCTGCACGGAACCTGGAAGTCCGCAGTCGCGCCGTCGGTCAACATGGCCGTCGAGATCGAATTCGACGATGCGGGTCTCATTACGGGCCTCGTCGCCGTGGACCCACAGCAGGCGGCCAAGGAGAAGCTGCAGCAGATCGGCAACATGGCGCAAGAGCGCGGCAAGGAGGCCGCCATTATCGCCCGCGAGGGTGTCGGTGCGCTTGCCGGCCGGATGGGAAAGGCCGCGTTGGCCGCAACCGTCGTCCTGTGGATAGCCTGGTTCTGCATGCCCGGCGTGATCCTCTCTTTTTCGGTGATTGGATTGGAACGATCCAGGTCTATTACTTTCTGGGATGCCCTGGCCCTCGATCCGTATAACAACATGAACCCCGGCAGCCATGGGTTTCTCAGCCTGGTGGTTCTGGCCTGCATTGCGGCGCCTTTCGCCGCTCCGTTCATTCGCCACCGGCGCGCGCGCTACCTGTATGCGGCCCCGCTGGCGTGCCTGGTGCTGGCGTGGTTCACCGTTCAACGCGAACTAGACCAGGCGTTCGCCCTGTTGCAGCAACAGTACGGCGTCGCGGCCGGCGCCGCCGGTTTCAGTATTTCACCCGGCTACGGAACCTGGATCATCGCGCTGGCGAGCCTTGCCGTTGCCGCGCTCCTGCTTAAGCGCCCCGCGAGCGAGAACGCTGGCGTTATTCCTGCGGAGGATCGCTATTGTACGAATTGCGGAAGGCCCGTGAGCGCCGGCGCAAAATATTGCACGAACTGCCGAGCCCAACGCACCTCGGCAGCCGCTACTATCGTCGTTCTGTCGATTCTGGCAACTGTCTTGGCTCCCGCCCTGTGTCAGGCGCAGGGATACACCATCACGACGGCGGCCGGTAATGGGTCGCAGACCTATTCCGGCGACGGTGGCCCCGCCGCGAGCGCCGGACTCTACAATCCTTCCAACGTGGCGCTCGACGCAGCGGGCAATCTCTACATCGCGGATACGGGCGATTGTCTGATTCGGAAGGTTTCCCCCGCAGGGATCATCACGACCGTAGCCGGAGTCGAGTCGGACGGCGCTTCGATTTGCGGCGCGTACAATGGCGACGGTGGCCCGGCTACCAGCGCTTTGCTCATCGGCCCTCAGGGTGTGGCAGTAGACGCGTCCGGCAACCTCTACATCGCGGATACCGGGAACGATCGAATACGGGAAGTCTCCACTGCGGGGATCATTTCGACGATAGCTGGCGGCGGTGGCGCTTTAACCGACGGGGTGCCTGCCACCCAGGCCGAACTCATCGGCCCTTACGGTATTGCCATCGACGCCGCGGGAAACCTCTACATTGCGGATGCCGGCACCAACCGCATCCGCAAAGTCCCGGCAGATGGCACGATCACGACAGTAGCCGGCACGCTCACCACCGGTTTTGAACCAGGCTACGCGGGGGACGGCGGCCCGGCCACCAGCGCCCTGCTCTCGTCGCCCTCCGGTTTGGCCCTCGACGCTACGGGCAACATCTACATTGCGGACACCGGTAACGACGCAATCCGTAAAGTCTCCGCGAAGGGCACCATCACAACGGTTGCCGGCAAGCAGCTTGTGCCCGGTATAGGCGATGGTCGTTACGCCGGCGATGGCGGCCCGGCCACCAGCGCCGAACTCTTCGGCCCCGCCGGCGTTAACGTCGACGCAGCCGGCGATCTTTTCATCGCGGATACGCGGAATCAGAGAATTCGCGAGGTGCTCGCGAACGGGACGATCACAACCGTTGCCGGTAATGGAACTCCGAATTATTCAGGCGACGGGGGTCCCGCCACGGCCGCCGAACTTTATATGCCGAACGGCGTCACGGTCGCCGCCTCGGGCGGCGTCTACATCGCCGATACGGGAAATGGCCGCATCCGCTTACTCACCTCAGAGACGCTGCTATTACCGGCGGTAGGCGCGGGCGGCGTGGTGAACTCCGGCAGCTACACGGCGCAAGGCGTAGCGCCAGGTTCCCTCGTATCCATCTTTGGCACGAACTTAGCCGCTTCGACATCCTCCGGAAACACCATCCCGCTACCTACCGCGTTGAGCGATGTTACATCCGTAACTTTCAACGGTATTCCCGCGGGGTTGTACTTTGTAAGTTCCGGGCAAATTAATGCGCAGCTCCCGTTCACCGTGCCCACGGGCACGGTGGACATCGTGGTCAACCGCAGCAGTGGGGCGTCGGCTCCGCAAAGTGTGAACGTCGTGCCCGCGTCACCCGGCATTTTCACCACAAATGCGGAGGGGACGGGACAGGCTTTTGCATATGACAACAGCACCGGCGATCTCGCCGCGCCGGCCGGCGCGCCCATCGGAATTTTCCACACGGATCCCATTTCGGTCAGTTCGGGACACGCCTTGATCATCGCGTGCACCGGACTGGGGTCGGTGACCCCGCCTGTCGATAACTACGTGGCCGCCTCGGATGGAATCCTCCGGAACACCTCGCTTCAGCCGACCGTAACGATCGGCGGTGTCCCGGCACAGTTCATCTATTCGGTGCTGTCGCCGCAATTCGTCAGCGAGTATCAGATCGGCGTCGTGCCGGCCGCCGCCACGCCAACGGGTGACGCGGTGCCGCTACAGATCACGATCAACGGTGTAACCACTTCGGCTCAGGTGACTATCGCGGTGGCCCCATAGCGATCCCGTCTCCGGCTACGCCAAGCTGCGCCCAGCCAGCTTTTCCAGGATCGCAATCGGCGCCCGCTCCGGTACGGCCAGCGCGTCCCGCGGCACGATCAGCGTCTGCTCCATGGCGAACTGGCCGGATTCCACGGCATGCGGGACCACGTCCGTGAAAGCCATCCAAGCCGCACCGGGTTGAAATTCCAGCCGGTATTTCGGGCAGTTGGACTGGAATTCCGCGTTGCCCTTCAAATAGTCGTGGAACGCCAGCATGAATTCGTCGTAGGCAGACCGGTCCGCGAGCGGCAGACCCAGGCGGCGCAGTACAGTCGCGGCCAAGCCGCCACGGCGCGTTATCCCCCCCAGGCCGGCCGCCACGGCGTAACGCGCGGCTTGGTTTTCGAACGGGTCCGAAGTCCACCACACGCGCGGCTTCGAAGGATGTAGATTCCAAAAACTCCGCAGGATCAGTCCACCGTGCGTAGGCCGCGTGGGGAACGCGTCGGTATGCAGCAGGTCGTTGCGCTTCTTGAGCGGCAGCTTTCTTCCGGCTTCCTCAATCGGCCGAAGGCTGGCATAATCCAAACTCCAGCGCTGGCGGTATCGCGGCAGCAGGCGCGCCGCACTGGCTATGGCCGATTCCGAATAGCGCCGCAAAATCGCATGCAGGCGTTCGCGCGTGGGGGCCGCGGTTTTGTCCAGCCCCGACACCTTGTCTTGCTGAGGGCGGTAAGAGATATTCTTGTGATGCGCGCCGCTTTGCCGGATGCCCTGAATCAACTCGCGGTCTTCGGCGCTCAGAGTGAGTGGCGCTTCCGGCAAAACCAGCACATTGCCGGTTTCGAGAACCTCGTAGGGATCGATCCCCGGCGCGAGTTGGATGGCTTGCATGGCGGACCCACCAGCCATCTTAGCACTGCGGCCACTTGCTACCAGGCGTTCCGCCCGCTCCAGATCTCGGGCAGGGTCCACAGCAAGATCTGAAAATAGAGCTTAAGCGAACGGTTGCGCACCAGCGCCAGATCCAGGTCGCGGCGCTGTTCGTAAGTCAGCCGGCTGCGTCCCATAATCTGCCACAGGCCGGAGATCCCCGGCTTCACCTCCAGCACTTCGGCCGCGTGCCGGCGGTAATGCAGCTTCCACTCGGAATCCGTGATCGGCCGCGGACCCACCAGCGACATTTCGCCTCGCACCACGTGCACAAGCTGCGGCAATTCGTCGATCGAATGGCGGCGGCAGAAGCGCGCGAAACGGCTGCATATGCGCTGGTCGCGAGCGCCTTTCTCTCGCGGACCGCTTTCGTCTACGATGTATTCCACCAAGGCAAAGCGTCCCGCGGGCCGCGGACCGCGCCGCCACATAGTGCGGAATTTCAGCACCCACAGTGGACTGCCGCCGAGGCCCAGCCGGCGATGCGCGATCAGAGGCGATGTGCGCGACAGCAGGGCGGTCGAGATCGTCACCATCAGCATCAACGGCGCCAGCGCCACCAGCACACCCAGCGCGGCGAAGCGTTCCAACACGCTGAGCAGCAACCAGAGTCCGGATTTGCGCTGAGGAGAGGGCACTTCCTATTCATTGTTTCGCCTGCCGCTGGCGCGGGTGTGGGGAATTCGTAAACAATTTGTGAAATTTAACGGCGCGGCCGCGCGGCGCGCTCCCGCAAACGCCGCTCGCGCCGCCGCAAGTCGGCGGAATCCTCCAGCGCCAGCGCGCTATGCGTCATCTCCAGCGCCATGGCATAGTTTCGCTCGCGGTGCTCATAATGCATCGCCAGTTCCCGCAAGGCGCGCGCCCTATACGCATTGCGCGACGCAGCCAAGTCGGTGAACAGGGCCAGCGCGGCATCCGGCCGGTCCAGCCGTTTCTCGAGCGTACCGATATCCCAAAGCGTGCGAAACAACAGATCGTCCGGGAGCCCCAGGTCCACTGCGCGGCGAAACAGCCGCAGGGCCTCCTCGTGCCGCCCGGCTTGCAGCACCCAGCGCGCCAAGCCAATCAAGTCCGCGCCGTGCCGGAACGCGGTCTCCTCCGGCGAGCGAAAGGCGAATGGCACGATCGCGGTCAGGCACGCCAGCGATAGAATGTCGATGGCATTGTGATGGAACACCGGCACCAGCCGGAACGCCTGCTGCGTGCGCAGATATTCGAAGTAATAGTAAGGAATCATCTCGCCCGGCAGATCGCCCTGGCGCTCCACGCCCAGAATACGGTTCTCCAATTCCACCAGCCGGCAACTCTCCAGGCGCAGCTTCCACAACCGGCGCGCGCCAAACAGCAGATCCAGATGCGCCAGCCGCTCGAACGGATGCCGCGCCCGCGCCATGCGGAAGCGCGTCTCCAGCAGCGGCTGATCGTAGGTCTTGCCGTTGTAAGTGATCAGCACATCGAACTGCGCCAGATGCTCGGAAAGCCGCCGCAGCAGGGAAGCCTCCTCGCCGTAATCGCGCATGAAGAACTGCCGCAGCCGGAATCCGGCGGGCTCGATGTTGCCCACTCCGATCAGAAAAGCATACGTGCCGGTGCCGCCCGCCAGACCCGTGGTTTCAGTGTCCAGAAACGCCCACTTCGTCGGATGCGACGAGGCGATGGCGCCGTCCGAGAGCGAATCCAGCAGATCCGGCGGCAGCTCGTGCAGGTTCGAGATATCCATGCTGCCGTGGCGCCGATGCCGCTCGAACAACTTTTCGGTTTCGAAATGCTCGCCGCAGGCGGTATGAACCACTTCGCCGCTGATGAGTTCCTCGACGAAGTAACGAGCCGGGCGCAGGTCCGTGACGCGGGGGCGCACGGGAGCTTCACTGGTCCACTTCTTGTCGATGTGCGCGATACGCCGCCGCAGTAGCGCGAGCTGTTCCTGGATATCCTCCACTGTTCGCCTTTTATTTGCCTATCATAGAACCAATCGGCGGGCGGTTCAAGGTACCATAGCTTGAAATCGTGAAAAGCACGCGGCTCTTCTTCCTGATGCTGTTCGCGCTGGTGCTGGCGGCGCGCCTCTGCCATCTCGATATCCTATGGGCCGAAGAGACCTTGCCGCTGGCCGCCGCGGCCCAGATGGCGCACGGCAAGGCGCTCTACCGCGACATTTGGTTCGATAAGCCGCCGCTGCTGGCCTGGAGTTATCTGGCAATTCCGGCATGGGGCGGGCGCGACGGCTTTCCCTTGCGGCTGGCCGGGGCGCTCTACGTACTGCTGGCCTGCTGGATCGCCTGGCGCTTCGCGCGCGATCTGTGGGGCGGCGGGGAGGCGCTCTGGGCCGCGGCCCTGCTGGCGTTCTACCTGATCTTCGATATCCCCTCGGCTGTGACGCCGCTGGCCGCCGATCTGCTGATAATGGCGCCGCATCTCGCCGCAGTCTGGCTGGCTTGGCGCGGCCGCGCCTTTTGGAGCGGCGTGCTGGCGGGCATCGCATTTCTGGTGAATTCCAAAGGCGTCTTCGTGCTGGCCGCTTGCGCTGTGTGGAACCTGCGCGCGCTGCCGTTGCTGCTGGCGGGATTCGCGATTCCCAACGCGCTCGCACTGACTGTGCTGTGGGGCCAGGGTGCGCTCGGCGCCTATTACGAACAGGTGTGGAAATGGGGGCGGGTGTATGCCGCCGCGACGTTCGCCGCAAATCCTTGGACCAATGGCTTGCTGCGCACGGCGCACTGGCTGGGCTTCCACGCAGCCATCGTCATCGCCGCAATTTGGTTCTGGTGGCGCGACCCGAAGGCCGATCGCGCGCGCTGGGCCGCCTGGGCCGTGATCTCGTTCGCCGCCGTAGCCGCGGGCTGGCGCTTTTTCCCGCGTTACTATTTCCAGCTTTTGCCCTTGGCAGTCCTCGCTGGGGCGCGCGGATTCGTACTGCTGGGTCGCCGCCGCGCCATGGCCGTCACCGCGCTCCTGTTGGTTCCGCTGGTGCGCTTCGGCCCGCGATATGCCATGCTGGCGCGCGACCTGATCGCCGGCCAACCGCCGAACTGGGTGGATGTCGCAATGGACCAGGACAGCCGCCGTGCCGCGCAACTCGCGCGCCAATGGAGCAAGCCCGGCGACACGCTGTTCGTCTGGGGCTTCCGTCCGGAGCTATACGCCTATACAGAACTTCCCGCCGCCACGCGCTATCTCGATTCGCAACCGCTGACCGGCGTTCCC
>DATNMW010000122.1:0-35041 GCA_035602155.1 Bryobacteraceae bacterium
GTTAGGCGCGAGGATGCGCGGATTTTCGTTCCGGCGGAAGCGCGCGAGCCGCTGGATCCGCGGCCGAGCGTGAAGATGGACGACCCGGCGGAAGTGGTGCGATAGGACAGGCATCCTTGCCTGTACCTGGGCCCTGCTGGAGTGTCCTTAAGCTCACACCATGATCCTGCCACAGGTTCGGGCACAGCTTAGGTTCCGGTTCCGGACAGCAAAACAGGCTGCGGATTGGCGCCCGTAACGCTTTGGTCCACGGCGATGTTCGCGTTCCTGGTTCCGCTGGCCGTGGGGATGAACCGCACCACGATACTGCAGCTCGCTGCGGAGCTCAGCGACTTCTCGCAAGTGTTGAACTGATAGAAGTCTCCTTTGTCGGCGCCGGTGATGCTGATTCCGGCTATAGTCACGGCCGCGGCGCTGGTATTGGTCAAGGTCACGATCTGATACCCACTAATGGCGCCCACGCTGACGCTGCCGAAGGTGAGCTGCGCCGGGGAAGGATCGAGAAAGGTGCCATTGCCCTCCAGGATGGCGATTTGAGGGCTGGCGAGCGCATCGTCCGTAATAGTGATGGTGGCTGAGCGCAGACCGAGGGCCGCCGGGGTGAACATCACGGTAATGGCGCAATTTCCAGTACCTGGAATCGCGGCTCCGAGGCAGGTGTTGCCCACAATAGAGAAGTCTCCAGCGTCGGCGCCGCCCAGCGTGGTTTGATTGATGTTAAGCGTCGCGGCGCCCGCGTTGGTTATCGTCAGCATCATCGGCCCGGCCGTCGTTCCATAGACCGTCGCCGGGAAAGACAATATGCTGGGAGAAATCAGCGCTGTCGTTTGTAGGTACACCGAGATCTTGGCGCCCGGCGCGCTGGTATCGCTATCGTATATCAGATCGAGCTTCCCATCGCCGTTAAAGTCACCCACCGCCGCGTAACCAGAGTAACCTTGAAAGCTGCTCGTAACAGGCTTGCCAAACGTGCCGTCGCCATTCCCGCGCAGGACCGAAATGCCGCCGTAGAACTCTCCAGTGAAATTATCGGTTTCGCCAAGCGGCGCTACCAAGTCGATGCTGCGGTCGCCGTAGAAACTGCCCGCGACGGTCCCGTACGGGGATCCCGGGACTGGGTAGCTGACCGCGGGACGGAAGGTTCCATCGCCGTTGCCCAGGAGTATCGAAACAGCCCCTTCCCCATCGACTTCCAGGTCGGGTATCCCGTCGCCGTTGAAATCTGCCAAGGTTGCGGAGTCGGATGCGGGGCCGGCGATGAGAGTGGCCTTCCCAAACGAGCCATCGCCATTGCCGAGCAGAATGTCAATCCCCATATTGCCGGCAACCGCCAGATCCAAATGGCCATCGCCATTGAAATCCGCTACAATTACAGTTCTCGACCCCACTTCGAAGTCCAGGGGGTAGCTAACTTCCGCCTGAAATGTCCCATCTCCGTTTCCGAGTAGAATGTCGAGAGTGGAATTGGCCTCGAAGCTACTGCACGTCACCGCCAAGTCAAGCTTGCCATCGCCGTTGAAGTCTCCTAGGCCGATTCCAAACGAGCTGGAATCCGTCGCGTAATCGTGGTACGGCCGCAGCGTACCATCGCCATTCCCCAGCAAAACGGAGACGTAGTCGCTGTTTTCGGCCGCCACTACGTCCAGTTTGCCGTCACGATTAAAGTCGCCGACGGCAACGGCGATGGTGGTGCCAGGTGTCGCGTAATCGGCGGGCGACTGAAAGGTGCCGTCCCCGCTACCCAGGAATACTGCGATGCTAGTGGCCTGGTTGCCTTGCGCGATGAGGTCCAACTTCCCGTCTCCATTCAGGTCGGCGGTTATGATTGGGCCATTGTACTGCACGGAATAACTCGCGGCTGCCGAGAACGCTGCCGCGGCAACCGGCGTTTCGACTTGAAAAAAGGCGACGTTGGACCTGCTGCCGCCGGGAGACGGAGTGACCACCGTGACGGAGGCGGTCCCCGTGGTGGCAACATCCGCGGTGGAAATCGCCGCTTTGAGCTGCGAGGCGCTCACGAAGGTGGTCGCGCGCGGGCTGCCATTCCATTCGACCACCGAATTGGACGCGAACCCCGTGCCATTGACGGTCAGCGGGAAGGCCGCATGGCCAGGCGCAACGCCATCCGGCACCAGGGGGTTGTTGACCAGTGGCACGGGATTATCCTGGCCGTACAGGCCGACGACCCTCAGGGCGGTCGATAGAATACAGAGCAACGAATAACGGGGCATGCGGATGTTGTCCCTTCCGGCTGAGATTGCTTAACTACTATACATGGCCGAGCCCGCGTGCGGCCGCGCTGCGGTCCTATACGTTCTGGTACCCTGCCGCTATGCCAGATCTATTTATGCGGGACTGCCATTGATTTACTGGACCGTGAAGGCGGCGGAGGCGTCGGCAGGCGCGAAAAAGCCTTCTGCCGCTACGGTGTCCGTGCCGGTCTGAGCGGTGGCCGGCACTTTGAGATGAGCGGTGAAATTACCGGCTGCGCCTGCAGTAATACTTCCGATCCGGATGAAGGGGTTGTTCCAGTTGATTTCGATTCGCTCAAGCGAACCGAAGCCGTAGCCTTTGAGCGTTATCAGGGTTCCCGGGGGTCCCGAGCTGGGACTTACGAAGAGCTTCGGTGTGACTGAGAAATTGGCCGCGCCGAGATCGCCGCTGGTTTGCCCTACACCGAGAAACAAGCGCGGGCCGTAGGGGGCTATTGGCGCGCGAGCGGTCGCGCTGAAGGCGCCGGAGCCATCCGTGGCCGCGCTGGCAAGCACCGCTGAGCCAACACCGCTGGTGTAGATTGTGACGGTTTCGTTGGGAGCGAAGCTGCTGCCCGAAAATGTCAGCGGCGCGCGATCGGGACCAGCCGTAGGGGTCACCTGCAAATTGGCGGTCACGAAGACGGCCTCTGCGATTCCATCGCTGGTGTACTCGGTGAACCAAAGTTCGCCATCCGGTCCTGTGGTGATGCCGACTGGACCATTGTAGAGGCCTGGTGGTGTAGGCAGCGGGTATTCGGTAATCGCTCCGGAAGTGGTAATTCGTCCCAGGCGGTTGCCAATGCTTTCAGTAAACCAGAGCGCACCATCCGGCCCAGTGGTGATGCCTTCGGGTACGCCGCCCTGAGGGCTGGGCAGCGGATACTCGGTAATGGTTCCAGCGGTCGTGATGCGTCCGATCTTCTGGCCAAGGCTCTCGGCAAACCACAGCGCGCCGTCCGGCCCGGGTGTGATGCCGAAAGGCGCACTGTTGGGGGTGGGAATCGGGTATTCCGCGATGGCCCCCGCAGTAGTGATGCTTCCGATCTGGCCGGCATTGTATTCGGTAAACCACAGCGCACCGTCCGGGCCTGAGGTGATCGCAAGAGGACCGCTGTTGGGGTTCGGCACGACGTATTCCGTGATGACACCTTGCGTGGTGATCGCTCCGATGGCGGCCAAACCGAATTGGCCGCTTTGGGCGAACCATAGGTTGCCATCCGGACCGGCGGCGATGCCTCCGGGGTCGCCGAATCCTGCCGGTATGGGGTACTCGGCAACAATGCCCGACGTAGTCATGCGCCCAATTTTTCCGTCGCCCGATTCCGTGAACCACAGTGCGCCATCCGGCCCCGCGACGATCCACCAGGGTTCGCCGGGCGCGGCGTATTCAGTGATGGAACCCGCCGTGGTGATACGCCCGATCTTGTTTGCGGCGATTTCGGTGAACCAAAGTGCGCCATCCGGACCTACGGTAATGGCATTCGGATCGCTGTATTCAGTCGGTACCGGATAGCTGCCGATGGCGACTTGCTGCGCCGCGGAAATCGCCGGCCAAGCGACCAGCACAGTTACGAATGCAAATACGGCCCGCATTTTCTTATGTTCCACCTTCTACGTTCGCGACCACTTTACGCCGGTATAATCCGGGTGTCAATGGCTACCGATACTAGACTACGCTGTCCCGGACTAAAATGAGGCCGGCGCCAAAAAGCTTGTGCGGGGTGACGGGCAGTGCCATTGGTTCCATTGTCGCCCGACAACCATGACCGCGTTGATCTGGTAGAGTCCGCTGCACCGGATTTTGCGCCAAGACTGGCTGCTGGATGCCGGAGAACAGATCAATGCCCCATTTCGTCGAACCCATGCTCCTGCATTTGAGTGACTAAGCCGGGCCCGCGGGCCTCCCACGGCCCCGTGGTGCGATGCCCGATCCGCTCTACCGCAACACGTCGCGCGAGTGTCCGATGTTCAATATGAACACCCCGGACCAGTTTCGCGCCACGCAGTTCATCCACGAGATTCAAGAGGGACAGAAACTCCACGATGCGACCCTGGACCGTGCGAGGATTTCCCGAGAGGAATCCAGATCCGCCCGCGCGGCATTAGAACTGCTCGTACATACGGGTTCGGGACGGGGGATCGGTCCGTATTTCAAGCGCAACTACGTGTCGCACGTGAACACCAGCTTTCCGGGGATGCTGAAGACCATCTTCCGGCTGCTGGGATTGCCGCCGCTGAACCTCTTCGACGCGGTGGCCAGCGATTTGAGCGACTGCTTCACGAATACGCCGGATTACGAGGGCTATCAGGTTAGGCGCGAGGATGCGCGGATTTTCGTTCCGGCGGAAGCGCGCGAGCCGCTGGATCCGCGGCCGAGCGTGAAGATGGACGACCCGGCGGAAGTGGTGCGATAGGCGAGATCCGCTCGCCAACATCGACATAAGGCGTCGATGTTTCGATGGGGCGAGTGGGCGACGCGGGGACACGGCGATTCGGGGGCCAGGGCGGTGCGGTAGGCGGTTCATGGTTTTGCTTGCTGGGCCGGGAATTTTCCGAAAGGTGCGAGGCCGGCAGTTCTTTCGTTTCTTCGTAGCATTGAGTAGCATCAAGCTGTGACCTGAACCCACAGACTGGGATCTACCCGGCCTGGGCATTGCATGACGGCCCAGGGAACTGGTCAGATCGATTTGGCCGTTTGCTTTCAAGTCAGAAGAGGTGGCGAGAAACGGGTGACGGCTCGCGGAGGCACGACCCGCAGAGCGGTTTTCCCAAACGTTAAGCGGGGCTTATCCCGCCCGGCCCAGTGTAGCGTACAATAGCCTGAAATGAGCCGCATCGGCCCATACGAGATCGTCGGGGAGATCGGGCGGCGGCATGGGGATCGTATTCCGCGCGGTCGATCCGGTCATTGACCGGCAGGTGGCGATCAAGACCATCCGGTTGGACGACTGGACCGACCCCAAGGAGAAAGCTTGGCTGCGCGAGCGGCTCTTTCGCGAGGCCCAATCGGCCGGCATCCTGTCACACCCGAACATCGTCACGGTCTATCAGATTGCCGAGCAGGAGGACGTAGCCTACATCGCCATGGAGTTCGTGTGCGGCCCGAATCTGGAGCAGGCGTTATCGGGGAGCAAGGCGCTTGAGCCGCGCGCGCTGCTGGAGGTGGTGCGACAGATCGCCGCGGCGCTGGATTACGCGCACTCCAAGGGGATTGTACACCGGGACGTCAAGCCCGCCAACGTCATATTCGCCGAGAACGGCGACGTGAAGATCACCGATTTCGGGATCGCCAAACTCTCGCTGGCGCCGCGCGCGACGCGCACGGGCGTGATGATTGGGACGCCGCTCTACATGTCGCCGGAGCAAATTCAAGGCAAGCCGGTGGACGGGCGCGCCGACCAATTCTCGCTGGCCGTAATGGCGTTCGCGATGTTGACGGGTGTGAAGCCCTTCGACGCGGACACACTGACTGCGCTCTTCTTCAAAGTAGTGTACGAAGATCCGCCGCCAGTGCTGGGGTTCAACCCGACGTTGAGCGTGCAGATAGAGGCAGCGCTGCACAAGGCGCTGGCGAAGGGTCCGGAGGCGCGCTTTGCGACGTGCACTGAATTCTCGAAGGCGCTGGCGAATGCGTGCGCAACCGCTGAGCGATGGCGGCCCATGCTGCCAGTAATGCGGGGGAGTCAAGTGGCGGCGAGCGCGATGTTGGACCGGCCGACGGTTACGCCAGTGCCGTCAACGGTGCAACGCGGCGCCGTGCAGCAGTGTCCGGGGTGCCGCGCCGCGCTTGCCGGCCCGCGCCTTGCGTGCCCAATCCACCAGGATGAGGCGCATCAAGTGCGCCGCTACTCCGTAGAAGTGCGACCGGCTTTCCCAGTTCTGATGGTCCTGCTCCACCAGCCGCAAGTAGGCCTCGTGAACCAGGGCGGTGGGCTGTAGCGTGTGGTCCGGCCGCTCGCGGCTTAGATAACTGCCGGCCAGCTTTCGCAGTTCCCGATAGACCAGCGGGGTCGGTTGATCGAGCGCCAGTTCGTTGCCGGCGCTCCATTCCTGGAGCAGGCGAGTGATCGGTTGCGTGGTCATCCCCAGACTCCTCCTACCTGGAGATTCACTATATCCCATTCTTGCAGCGGCTGCCGGGGCTGCCGCATCTGCCAAAAAAATCACGCCTTCATGAAGGGTTTGTGCTCAAATCTGCGCTTGTCTGAATTGGGGGCGGATGAAAGGCGCCCGGGCGCTAGCATTCCATTCTGAGGCGCGGAAAGAGAAAAAAAGGAAATGTCGAACAAAACGAACAATCGTATATTACTGGCGCTACTGTGGACCGGCACAGTCGCTCCTTCGTGGGGGCAGTCGTCTCCTGAATTGAGAACGCTATACAGCTTTACCCAGAGCGCCAATGGCCTGGACCCCAACAACGGCGTCACGATAGGCAACGGCGGCGTCCTATACGGCACAACCGCTGGTGGCGGAACGCACAATTCGGGCGTGGTTTACTCGCTCGCGCCACCGGCATCCGCGGGAGGATCATGGAAGCAGGAGGTTATTACCAATTTCGAGGGCAACGACGCCGCACGGGAGAATCCGACCGGTGCATTGGTCGCGGTCGCCAGTGGCGTTATCTACGGCAGCACGACCGGAGGCAGTAGCGATTACGGATCCCTCGACGGCGAAGTATACTCTTTGCGGCCGCCCTCCGCTTCCGGTGGGTCCTGGACACGAACGGCGCTGTGCACCTTTGCCCCACGGCAAGGCCCAGTGGCTATCGCCATGGGCCGCAAGGGTGTGCTCTATGGCATTACGACCTTCGCCGGAGGCGTAGTGTTGTCCTGCGCGCCGCCAGCATCCTCCGGAGACGGGTGGAGCGAGACCACATTGTACGATCTCCTCACCGGCGGCGGCAGTAATTTTTACACCAATCTGATTGTCGGCCGCGGTGGGGTCATTTACAGCACGACCAACGGCACCGTTTCAAGCGGGGGGTCGGTGTTTTCGCTGACGCCGCCGGCCGCGCCGGGCGATAGCTGGACGGCAGCTACTCTCTTCGGCTTTCCCCCCATCGCGGATGGCGTCGCCCCGGACGGATTGGCGGTGGGCCCGGGAGGGGTGCTCTATGGCTCGACCTCGCTGGGCGGAGATACCACCGATGGCAACTGCAATCCCAGCGGTTGCGGCGTCGTGTTCGCACTGACGCCGCCCGCCTCGCCCGGCGGCGCGTGGACGCAGACTGTGCTCCACACCTTCACCAGCAACCCCGATGGCGCGTTTCCGAATCTCGTCACGGCCGGTCCCGGCGGCGTGCTGTATGGCTCGACGTATAGCGGCGGGACGTTCGGCTACGGCACATTATATTCATTGACTCCGCCACCTTCGCCGGAGGGCTCTTGGACGTATTCGCTGCTCTACTCCTTCACTGGCGGCAGCGATAGCGGCAATCCAAATGGCCTCACGCTCGGTCCCGATGGCATCCTTTACGGAACGACGCAGGGAGTGGTTGGAAGCGATATCGGCACGGTGTTCGCTTTCCGGCCGTGAGTTGGCCGTTGCGGGCGGGGTTCAGGCGCTGAGCGAAGAATCGTTATCTTTCGGCCTGATCCGGAGTTGGGATTCATCGCTCAAGCGGCGGTTGCAAGTTCGGCCAGCAAGCCCCCGCCCGCTTGCTCGCGTTTTCCGGCCTGTTTCTCGATCAGAGCGATCTCACTCTTGCGCTGGGAAGCCAACTCCTGCTCAATAGCCGCAAGTCGGGTTTTGGCTAGGCGGATCTGTCGGATGATGCGGATCAGTTCGGCGCCGCCATGCACGTGTCGCTTCGGCCAGATCTGCGCAGGATTATTGACTGCCTGCCTTTGAATCTAACCCGAGACGAGGATGTCGGCAGGCCGTGCAGCGATGTACACTGAGGACTTCTGTGCGTTGGCTTGCCTGGCTCCTAGTTCCAATCGCACTTGCCGCCGCCGATTGGCCGCAATTTCGCGGGCCGAACGGCTCGGGCGTATCTCGCTCAAAAGGCCTTCCCGAGCGCTTCGATGCGCGAAAGAATCTTGTCTGGCGAACCGCCTTGCCAGCAGGGCATTCTTCACCGGTATTCACCGCTGAGCATATCTTTGTCACGGCCTTTGAGGGCAAAGTGCTGCAAACCTTATGTCTGGACCGCGAGAGCGGCAGGATACTCTGGCGCAGGCAGGCCCCGCGCGACAGGCAGGAAGCTTTCCAGGAGACCAATGGACCGGCATCTCCTTCGCCCGTAACAGATGGGGTCAACGTCTACGTTTTCTTTGGCGATTTCGGGCTACTTTCCTACAGTCCGGACGGTAAAGAACGATGGCGCCTGCCAATGGGACCGTTCAACAATCCCAACGGCCACGGCTCCTCGCCGATTCTGGCCGATGGGAAACTTGTGTTGATCTGCGATCAGGACACCGGGTCCTACCTTCTGGCCGTCGATCCGGCCAGTGGCCGCGCGATCTGGAAGACGATGCGGCCCGAGTGCACGCGTGGCTATGCCACGCCGGCGGTATACCGGCCAAGGAGCGGGCCGGCGGAACTGATCGTTCCCGGCTCGTTCGAATTGGCGTCGTACGCCGTCGAGACCGGCCAGAAATTGTGGTGGGTGAGCGGGCTGGCGTGGCAACCAAAGACCGTACCGATAGTCGACCACGACCGAATCATTGTCAACGGTTGGGAAATCGGAGGAGGCGGCAAAGCGGTCGCTTTTGCCGAGGCCCTGGCTGTGTATGACAAAGATCGCGATGGAAAATTGTCGCGCAGTGAAATGGCTGCCAGCCGGAACGCCGAATGGTTCGCCGACAACGATCTGAACCATGACGGATACATCGACGAGCGGGAATGGGGGTTCTATCAAGCGCTCAACACCGCGGACAATTGTCTGATCGCAATTCGGGGCGGCGGGCGCGGCGATGTTACGAAAAGCCACGTGCTGTGGAGGTATCGCAAGGCACTTCCGAACACCTCGTCGCCGCTGCTTTACCAGGGCGTGATCTATCTGGTTCGCGATGGCATTCTTACAAGCCTGAACCCCGATAACGGAGAAATCTTCAAGCAGGGGCGTCTTAGCGGGGCACTCGGCCGCTACTGGTCTTCGCCCGTCGCCGCCGATGGAAAACTCTTCATCGTGAGCGAGGATGGAAAGGTTGTCGTGATGCGGGCCGCACGGGATTGGGATATTCTCGCCATCAATAATCTTGACGAAGATGTCTTCGCGACTCCCGCGATCCTCGATGGCCGGATCTACGTGCGCACCCGAGGGGCGCTTTATTGCTTTGCTAACGGTGGCCGCAAGAACACCGACTGAACACTCCGAGCCGGCGGGCCAGTATGATTTTGCGCCCGGCGTGGAGATACAGCATCACATGTCTCCCCACGATCTCGAACTGGGCGGTAGGAAGCGGAGGGTGCAGACCGCCTCAGCCGTGCTGTGTTATTCGCGGATGTTGTTCTTCCAGTGCTACCCACCTTCCGGCGTTTCGACTGCAAGGTGTTTCTCAACGATGCGCTGGTGGTCGACCCAGTAGTGAGCTTCAGCCACACTCCGGATTTCCTCCTAAGCGAGCAAGAGCGAGCCTTCGGAAATTACGAAGGCTCGGATTGTGCCGGTGTTCCATGGGCCGATTTCCTAGCATAAGCCATTCCTATCCGATCGGATAGACGCCACCCGATCGGATAGGGTTTTTAGCCTCGCCCGACACGCGTTCCGGTTCCGCTTTCGGTTCGCGATTGGCTGGATTATCAGAGACTTGCACAAAGCGCTCAATCTGTCCCGGTTTTGGCGGAGCGTTTGCATTCACAAGATTGCACGCCCCGATATGGCGCAAACCGAATCGGGAAAAGGAAATGAAAGGGACTATCACTGAATCTGTTGGTAAATAGAATCCCGGAATCGTGTTCCGGCAGCGAACCAGTCACGAGGGGCGCTTCATCGGCGATTTCATCTAGGTTTGCAGGTTCACGCTGTCCCAGCGCCGCCGGACGGCTCAACGTCGCGATACAACGGGAGATGCAATCCCCGGCCGATTAGCAGGATTCGGATATAATAGCCGGAAGTGGACATTGAGTGCCCTTGTATCTCGGAGGATTGCGTTGCGAAAGTGGGCTATGGCCAGCTTTCGAGCTGCTAAGGAACTCACTCGGCCCGTGCCAGGGGGATGAGTTATTGCTCGCGAAAAATGGAGCTTCGAAATGCAACCTCGACTAGCATTGTCGGCCGCCATTGTGCTCGGAATCGCCGGCGGCCTATCGATGCCCGCGACCGCCCAAAATGCGAAGTGCCCTTCGGCGACCGGAAAAGACTTCCGCGGGCAGGACCTCACCGACCACAATTTCCGAACCGACCCGCCTGGATCTTTGCGTTCTGCGAACTTCGCAGGCGCTAAACTCAGCGGCGCGGCTTTCGACCAACAGGACCTCACCGGCGCCAGTTTCGAGGGGGCGAATCTCGGCCCATCCAAGAAGGGATCTGTCGGCTTTACCAAGACCATCCTCGATCATACCTGCTTCATGGGGGCAAACCTGGACAAGACGGACTTTACGCACGCTGACATCAAGTGCGCGGATTTTTCACAAACATCGTTGATGTATGCGAAATTCGGGCCGACGCAGGAGATCCACGCGAGCGCATCGTGCCGCACCAAGTTCGTGGGCGCAACGCTGGACGTGCGTCTGATCGGCAACGACTTCTCAGGAAAAAGCAACTGGAGCAAGTCGGACTTCACCGACGCGAATTTTCAGAACTCGGGTCCGCCATTCTCCCTGGCCGGGAAGGACGTTACCGGAGCTATTCTCGCCGGAACGATCTGGATCGGCATTGACATGACCGGCGCCAACCTCACGGACGTCGATTTCAGCCGAGCCAACATCACCCAGGCGAATCTCAGCGGCACGGCGGCGAACGGCGCCAAGTTCTATAACACGAAGGCAAGCGAGGCTAAGTTCGTGTGCGCCCAGTTTTACGGCACGGGCGGAGGACAGCAGAAGAAGCCTGACGGTTCCACGTGTCCCAAACCTCCGGCAACCACGAACCCGATGCAGGCAGCGGACTTCCGGCTGGCGACGTTGTTCAACGCGGATTTTACGAGCGCGATTCTGGACCATGCGCGGCTATCCGGCGCCAACCTTAACCGGGCGAGCCTCCCGAATGCCAGTCTGGCTCAAGCAACCCTGCAATCGACTCAAAACCCCGCCATCGACGTTGCCAACGTGCAGTTCGCGGACTTCACGAGCGTTAATTTCACGAGCGCGAACCTCACTTCCGTGGATTTCAGCGGCGGGCTGCTCACCAGCGCCGTTTTCGATGGCAAAGGAACAAAGCTGGCGGGCGCCAAGTTTGCCAATGCCACCGTGCCGAACGCCAGTTTTCGCGAGGGCGTGCTCCAGGCGGTCAGCTTCTCGGGCGCCATTCTGCAATTGGCGCACTTCGACGGCGCCGAGATGTCGGTTCTTCCCGACCAGTTCGCCGTGAATTTTCAATGCGCGCAACTGGGGGGAGCGAGCTTTAAGGACGCAAAGATCTCTGCCGGCAACTTCAGCGCCGCGGTAATGCCCGTGGCGCCGGACTGCTGCGAAGGCAAAAGCGGTCCGTATTGCGGAAATATCGACGCTACGCAAGGGACCTACGGCGCCGTTACGTTGCCCTTGCTGGACTCGCCGGTCGTCTGCCCGAACGGCGACGTCGCCAAATGCCAAAGCGCGCAATGGCAGCTCTCACCCAACTGGCAGACCACCCGGTGCAGCAGAGACGGAGTCATGAGAACCATGTGGGCGAAGCCGAACTGCAGCGGACAACCCGGCGACTACGTGAAGTTCACGGATCCCAACCTCAAGGCTTGCATTCTGAAGAGGCTCCCGGGACAGACCGAGGTCGCGAAGGCAACGGCTGCCCACATTCAGCAGGTGGTTTGTCCGTCGCTGGGCATCGCCGGCATCGGCGGACTGGAGTGGTTCACGGGCATGGACAAACTGGACCTAAGCGGTAACCGGCTCACGCAGTTCACACTCCGGTTCGATCAGGCGAGCCAGAGCCAATTGGTGAACCTTGACGTGAGCAATAACGAGCTTACTACTCTGGACCTTCGAGGACATCCAAAGCTGTTGATACTGAACGCCGCTAACAACCGCCTTTCCTCCGTTTCGTTGCACGCAAATACGTCCTTACTCGTGCTGAACGTCTCGCGCAACGAGATAGAGTCCTTTGACCTTGCAATCCAGGACCAGCTCACCTACGCGGATCTTTCGCACAACAAGCTGGGTTCGGTGCTCGATGACCACAACAATGATCTAAATCGCTTGACCAGTCTCGGCTATCTCAACCTTTCGCACAACGCGATTCCAACTATCGGCTCGGCGGCTCCCTTGGCGTGGAATCGGGAGACGCAGTCGGGCGGAAAGCTGCAATCCCTGTCTCTGGCCTGCAATGCGCAGTTCGACTGCGAGACATTGAAACTTTACGACGGAAGCAAGTACCCCGCCGCGGCCACCGCGAAGTGCTCGCGGTACGATGCCGGAGAGAAAAAATGGAACCCAATTCGTACTCCGGATTGTCCGCCGGGCAAGTGAACGGGCATATGACGGCATTTTCGGTTCAATATTAGTCGATAAAGGAGAGCTGCATGGCAGAACAATCCAACCCGGATGTATTTCAGACGATATTTCACGCCGACCTTTCGGACGCGTTCGCCGGAGAAGATTACTGGCTGGTGGTAGGCGGCGACCAGATTCCCCTGGTGCCCCACACCGATGCGACGCGGGCGGAGGTCCTGGCTCAGTCGCCGCACCTGATGGACGGACGAAGCGACGTCCAACTCACCCACTATTCCGCCACCCCGGCCGCCATGCCGGCCGACCAGGTAGTGCGCGTGCATCTAAAACATTCGCTGCGTAGTTTCCCCGACGCCAAGGGCGAGGCGGGCGTGAGTCATTCCGCTCTTTATATTCCGCCGGCAGGGAAGCCCAGCCAGAGCATGCCGGCTAACGGAGGACCGCTGCATTTCGGCCCGATCGACTACTGGAGCACGGCAAGAACCTTCCTGTTTCACCATCCCGACGTCATCACCGTAGACAAGGAACTGGGGGGCATCATCGTTAACGATTTCATGGAGGGTGACCCGAAGATTAGAGCGGAGATCAACAACCTCGCCCTGAAAATGCGGGCGATGGGCCCTCCGACGGAGGAATCGTCGGAATTGAAATCGGGATGGGCGGTGCTGGTCCCATTCACTCCCGATAATCCCGACGCGCCCAAAGATCCCGACGGGAAGAATCCTTTCGATGGCACGCACACGTATTATCTGCAACAACCCACTCAACAAGTCCAAGAGGCAGCCCTGCCCGCGCTAGGCCCCCTGCTCATTACGATTAACAACGATCAGCGGTTCAAGGACAAAAAGTGGAGCGTACAGGTGGGCCATAGCGTCGACGCCAAAGATGGGCCGGAGCAGCTCATGCTGGCGGCGCGCATCGAGACTGCGCTGGGCGACAACTGGCAGGCCGCGGTTGCCGTGAAGGACCCCATAACCGGTTTGAAGGCCAGCCTTAAAGTCGTCGACTCGGGCAAGAGGCAGCTCGAGGTCACGCTGACGAACACCTATATTCGCTACCTGGGCGGCTACATCAGGTTCTACAACGCGGACGGAGAGGCCATGCAGGTTCCAAAATGGAGTCCCGACGACGGTGACATCGCAAAGCTGTTGATGGAGGTTGCTCCCAAACTGCAATACGACGACATGAGATTTCTCGGCTGGATTAGGCCGGTGAACAGCATCCTGGGCATTCCGGACTATTTTAATCCGGGAGAGCTTAAAGTTAAACTCACTTTTCCCGAGGGGGCCGTGAGCGCTAGCGTGTATGGGTCCGGGCTCGGCATCGGCGCGAACCAGTGGCCGGCATCGCCCGCCATTGGCGGCGTCCTGACCGGCGTCTTCAACTTTGGCGTTCCGTCACTCATGCTGGTTTTCTCGGTGGCGGCGCAAGCCTATTATCCGCTCTACAAAATCATCGACGACCTAGGCAATAACAAGGTGTTCCTCGCCGCGGCCGCTACCGTCGCCGCTACGTATTTCAGCGGAAGCTCCGGCATGCAGAAACAGGTCGACTTCCGTGCGCTCTCGACGATCGGTGAGTTCCTGTTCAGCCCGGTCTGCACGAAGGCCCTCGTATGGGTGACGGGCGTCATTGGCGTCAACACCGCCGCTGGGCAGATCCCGTTTGTCGGCTGGGTCACGGTGGCTATCAATATCGCCGCCGGCCTGGCGCAGATGGCGCAGACCACCTATGCGGTGGCGACCTCGGAGTGGAACATCGAGCACGAGGTTTCGACCACCATCACCACCAAGGTCGCGCTTCACCCAGATCCCCGCAACAAAGCGTTTCCACAAGGCGACAAACGCTCCTATAACGTGAAGATGGTTTACAAAGACAAGAAGCGGCCGACGGATTCGCAGACGCACACCGTCGAGAACGACTCTAAAGAGGTGACCCTGCCCGCCGCGTTTCCGGGCAATACGCTTGGAGGGGAAGTGAAATTCGAGGCCGATTTCTACGTTGATACGTGGCTGGCCGGGAAAGCCACTACCGGATGGATGAAAAACGATAACGAGCATGTTTCCCAGGTTGACCTCTACCTGGTGCGGTATGCGGTCCCGCTCACCAAGGATTCCGTATACACGCATAAGCAAGTGCTCGTCTATCAGAACGACCAATACGGTTGGCTGGCGACCCCTGAGGCGCCGAAAGGGACCATCGCGAAACGAAATACAGGTCCCACGGGCAATGCCATCGGCGACTGGACGGGCCTGACGGCGAGCCAGCGATACGGCATGATCGGGCTCGCCTGGCAGGCCGCGGGCATGGGCTTCGGGTCGTGCACGGGAGGCGCGGGCGGCCAACTCTTTGCCATGCAGAACATCAATATCCCCGGCACGCCCATGGATGCCGTGAAATTCCCGAGCTGCGGACTCGAAGGACAAACCCGGCTGATTTACGATCCATATCCGCCGAAATTCCTGATGAAGGACGGCGAGTGGGTGCTCGATAAGGAAGACAGGCCGGTTCCGGATCCAAACGACGTGCTGCTGGGAGAATACTACATCGACCCGCGCCCCGCCTCGATTCCATACGACCAGGGAGGGGGCTATCATCTGCGCAAGGTGAAGATGGACAACACCACCCCGTTCGATATGGACAAGAACCAAAAGAGCTGGGGGCGATTCCCGTATTTTCCAGACTCGGTGGCCATGCATCCTTCCGGAAATGTCATCGGCGTGAGTTCGCGATACCACAAGCTCCAGGTGGTCAAGATCTCCGACGGGGCGGCGGATATCGACGTAGCGGTCGCTCGCACGGGATCGGGGCCCGCCACCAACAAGGAGCGGCCCGGACTGATGTTCCGGCCAGTGGGAGTTGCCTGCTCTTACGACGGCACTATCCTGGTCCTGGAGGACACCAAGTCGGACAGCGAAATCAGCGGAGCCGTGGTGTCCCGCATCTCCGCGTGCGATCTGGCGATCAACCCGGTGAACCGGTTCTTCGATAACGAGGGCAAGCCCAGCCCCTGGCTCGAGTTGTCCACGGCGGGCGACTACCACTACCTGGATATCGCCGCCGTAGGCGATGAGAAGATGACGTACATCTACGTGCTCTACTACACCGGCGACGGGTCGCAGGCTGCGCAATACCACATGGCCATCTATCAGTACGGGCTGGCAAAACCCGAGAGCAACCCGCTGGTGGTGACGGATTCCATCTCAGTGGCCAGAATCGCCGTGGACATGTGGCGTACTGCGTACACCCTCAACTTCGATATGGTCACCGACGGTCGCGGGAAACCGGCTGGCCCTAAGAACCAGACCACCGGTCCCGACGGCCGGACGGTACCATCGGTGAGCATGTGGTTGCCACCCATTCCGAAGTCATAAGGAGCGGCTCATGCGGCGGCAATGGATCATCCGCCTGGCGATCCTGGCGGTTAGCGGCTGCGGCGTTTCGCTGTCGGCACAAGAGGTGGCGCCTTCTGGCCCCGAGGCGCCCGCCTCGGGGTCGCTGCCGCCCCACTATTCGTGTCCGTTCTGCGACATGCGCGGCGCGGATCTTTCGGGACAGACTCTGACCGATGTGAACCTGGAGGGCGCGAATCTCGAAGGCGCAAACCTGAGTTCGACCGTACTCGGCGGGACTGTCCTCGCGGGAGCGAACTTGCGGCACGCCAATCTGGATAAGGCGCGGATGACTCGATCGGAGAAGGGCCGGACGGATCTTTCGCATGCCAACGTCACCGGCGCGTCAATCGACGGAACGCAATTCGGCGATGCGGACCTGCAGTATATCGTAGGACTCGCCCGGGACCCTGCCGGCCTTGAAAAAGCGCTGTTGGGGCCGCGGCCGGGCGTTCGAAAGGGCGTGAAGTCCGGGCGCGGCATCAAGGCGGTGGCAGGGGTGTCTTGCGGCAAAGCGGATCTGTCGAAGCTGCAAAGCGCTATTTACGTCACCCTGGCGGGGACCGATAGCGACACTTGCGGCGCGACGAAGGAACAGGCTTGCAAGACGATCGCAAAAGGCCTGTTGAGGTGCGCGCGGGCGGGCTGCGGCGTGCTCGTCGGGTATGGCGAATATCGACTCGTCGATCCCATAGCGGTTCGCGACGGCGTGAATGTGTACGGCGGCTGTGTGCCGTCGCCGGAAGGAGACGCCGATTTCCAATCTTTGATAGATGCTCCGGCGGGAGGCCGTCCAGCGGTTGTGGCGAACTCGATCCAGACCGGCGTAATCCTTCAGGGATTCAAGCTGGCGGGGACCCCGGCCGCGGCCTCGCCCAGCGCGGCGAGCGTGGTGGTGTCCGTCTCCGGCACTTCAAACCTGACGGTGCTGGACACGCGCATTCTGGCCGGCAGCGGGACGGCTGGGTCCCGCGGATCGGAGGGGACCAGGGGCGGGCAAGGCAGTGCCGCCAATGGCGCTTCCGGGGGCACTAACGAGGGTTGCGCGACGAATGGAGGAAACGGATCCGTCATTCGCGGCGTTACATGTAAGTGTTATTTCGCGAGTTTCTTTTGCGCTCCGACCTGCAGCGCGAATGATTGCCGCGGTTATCCGGGCGCTCCCGGAAGCACCTCGCGGTCCGCGCCCGGCGGCGGTTGGGGCGACTGGAACAAATATGAATGCGCCTACAAGCGCGGCGAAACAGGACACGGCGGGGAACCCGGCGCTGCCGCCGCATGCGGGAACAAGGGCGTGGTATCGTCGAGTACGGCCGGTGTGTTTTCGAATGGAACATGGACTCAGGTACCCGGCGGCAATGGAACCAGGGGCGGTGACGGCGGCGGGGGCGGCGGAGGCGGAGCGGGCGGTCCCACATGCGGGTGCTGCGTCTGGGCGCCAATACAGCGGCCTGGCAATCAGGGTGGCGGTGGCGGAGCAGGCGGCTGTGGGGGTGGATTGGGCGGCGGAGGCCAGCAGGGCGGCGCGTCGTTTGGCATCGTGCTGATTGGTTCCACGGTTACATTCGCGAATTCGGCAGTCATTGGCGGCCGCGGCGGAGACGGCGGAGACGGCGGCGCCGCGGCCCAGGGAGGCGGTGCAGGCGTGGGCGCTGGCGGTCTGGGGTACTGGGGCGGCGGTTACGGTGGAGTGGGCGGCGCAGGCGGCGACGGCGGCTCAGGCGGCGGCGGGGCGGGCGGCAACGGTGGTCCGGCAGTGGGCGCAGCACTGGTCGGCAGTTCGACGCTGCACGGGACCGGGACCGTTTATTATCCCGGTGCATCCGGCGCTTTCGGGAGCGCCGGCGAGGGCGGGCAGCCGGTCAAGCCCCAGGCATGCGCGGGACCCGATGGAGACTACGGCGTGGCAGGGGTCGTGGCCGACACTCACGTCTATTGACGGCTGGATTCGTTTTTCCGCGAATCGCGGCAACAAGAACAAGGAAAAACCCGAGACTGTCAACTAGCCGACGTAGCGGCAACGGAGGCTTCGCGGCAGCCCCGGTGCCAGTGGTCTCCCGTCCGCCGGAGCAAAGCATTCGAGTCGATAACAGCTACGGCGCCTAAATACTTCAGCTGGTATTGTGCGAGCAGCGAAATGATGCGGTTGAGCTCAGACCGGCGTTCTTTGAGCTTGAGTTCTTTAAGCTTGAATAGTTTCCTCTCCAGGGGAGTTAACCGGCGATGAAGTGGCATACGAATCGTCCTCCAATTCGAATGTTCGAGGCGGCCCGGGGTTCCACCGCGCCGTTTGACGGACATTATATACCCCAGAACCTTCGATGGTCGCAATCTCTTGCGATAAATTATCGCTAGACGAAATGCCGCGCCAGACCATTTAGGTCCCGTGAGCAACAACGTTGGGTACCGGTAGCGGTCTGCGGTTTGTCGCGTGCGCGGATTCAGGCCTTCGGGTCCGCTGGGACCTGCATATATGTAGGCAAAATTACGCGAGGAAAGCCCGTTTGCATCGGCCCTATAGGGAAGCTCTCAACCCATCGGGATCTTGGTCTGGAGCGCTACCTTGACACGGTAGAACTCCAGCGACACCACCAGGGCTTCGTCCAATTGAATCGCCTGGGCATCGCCGCCGCGCCTGAGGGAGCGCCTCGCACGGGCGAAATCCACCAGGATGCGCCCCATCGATTGGGCGGATACGCCGAAGAAGTGGGCCCGGTTTTTCCAGCCACCTTTTTCACGTCCACCAGCCGGAGGTAAGCCTCATTTACCAGAGCCGTGGCCTGCAGCGTATGGCCGGGCCGTTCTTTGCGCCATGTAGAGTTTCGCGGTCCTTCTCCGCTTTTACAGGATGAAGGCAACCAGAGGTTGACCGAATACGAGGGAGAAAGACAATGAATATACTGAAGAACTTGACGATAGGCTTCGCGCTCACTGCTCTAGCAGCCTGCCAGGTCTCCTCAGACTGCTTGAATATCCTAAGGAGCGCTGAGAGCGTCCTGTGGCTTGCTCCAGCGCCATGAGCGCGATTTGCAACCATATAAACGGCGAAACAGGCCCGCCGGCCGCTTTCTCAGCTCCCGAGGCGTTCCCGCACCAGTGTCTGCCGGAAATCAGGCTTAAGTTGAATGCGCAGATGTGAATCAACAGCCGCTTCAGGATGTTCTCCCGTCCGCTCAGATACGTTCGTCTCATCCCGCCGGTTGGCTGCCCCTGGTGCGCTCCATTATTCCATAAGGGACTATTTGTACGATGTACTAGAGGCGCCTGATCGCCCCCGTCCCGCTGCCGCTACCTATGATCGCGGCTCCGCAAGCACCGACTCCGCCGGACGGCGCGCGTCGGTAACCGGTATCAATCCTTCCCCGCCAGGCTCCGAACCCCCCGCTAATCCTCCCCGCCCCGTGAGCTTCGTCTCCTTCAAATAAGCCTGCGGATCCATCAACCCCTGCGTGCGCGCCAAAATCCGTGCCAGCCGCGGAATGTCGCGCACCCGCACCTCTCTGAGCCATTGCCACCACTTCTTCTTTCCCGCCACATTCAGAACGCTGCGCCGCCACGTCTCGCAATACAGCTCGAAGAAACGTTCCACGGGCAGGCGCGGCTGCCACAGCAGGTGATGCAGGTCGTATTGGTTCCAGTCGAATACCTCAAGCTTGCCCTTGCTCTTCTCGAAGTAGTAAGTGCCCGGCAAGGGCGTCAGAATCGTAAATCCCACGCGGTACAATTGGTGCTCGTCGAGGAAATCCCATAGCCCGGCAAAATCCGCCTCTGTAAAATCCGGATCGATGATGAAGTTCCCCGTCACCCCGAATCCCAGTTCACGCGCGATGCGCACCGCCTCCACAGTCTTGTTGATGTCGGCCTCCTTGTGCAGGGAATTAAGCCCTGGACTGGTGTGCGACTCCAGGCCGAAGAAAATATCGAAGTTTTTCGCTAGCGGGCGCCACAGCTTCAATAGGTCCGCGTTCTCCGTGACCAGGTCCGCGCGGGTCTGCACCAGCAGCCAGTTCTTGCGCTCCTTGGACCGCAGCAGCGTGCGCCCCAATTCCTCGCTGCGCGCCTGGTCGGCCCAGAACAGGTCGTCGACCATGAAGAGGTTGCGTCCGGTAGCCTCAAAGTCGGCGCGCACCTGTTCCGGCGCATGGCAGCGATAGGTGCGCTTGTAGAGTTGCCACACCGAACAGAAGCTGCACCGGTAGGAGCAGCCGCGCGCCGTCTCCATGGTCCAGACCGGCATGTAATTCAGGCAGCAGTAGCGTCTCTGGTAGCGCGCTACGGTGGACCGGTCCGGCAACGGCATGCGGGCCAAATCCAGCCACGGGGACGGCTTCGCCGCGGTCGCCTGAAATTCCCCATTCCCGGAGGGCAACAGCAACGACGGGACCGTGGTCAGTGGGCGGCCGCTGGCGACCGCGTCGCACAATGCCGGCATCAGCGTTTCACCCTCGCCGATGCAAATTGCGTCCACCGAGCGGTTCTGATCCACGGCTTTCGGATAAGCCGATATCGCGTGGCCGCCGATCGCGACAAAAATACCGTGATCGTGCGCCTTGGCCTGGTCGGCAAGCCGCAGCGCGGCCGGCGCTTCCAGAATGTGCAGGCAGGAGATGGCCACCATGTCGGGCCGCCACTCGCGCAGAATCGCGGCCATCCCGCGGCGTTCGAAGCGCATGTCCGCCAGCATTACGGAATGCCCCGCCGGACGAAGCGCCGCCGCCAAGTACATCAGGCCCAATGGCTCGGTTTGAAAGAAAGGGGCCAAGCCGAACTGCACGGCGTCCGGGCGGGGTCTCACCAGCAGGATTCGCATCGCCTACCTCCCGGCCCCCGGTTCCGCGCACAGCTTGCCGGCGATGTTCTAAGCCGCGACCGTAAGGGAGCGGTTGTCAACCACCCGGCTTGGCTCATCGGGCTCGCGGTGGCCCGATCGCGACCAGCGTATTCCCGGATCCCGATTGGAAAACGGGTTGCTCCTCCGGCATCGGAGCCTGCGCGGCGGACGCTTGTTCAGCCCGCTTTCCGGCGTCGCGCGGCATGCCCAACAGCTTGCGCCAGGCGAAGCCCAACCGCCTCTTCAGCAGCGAGCGGCGCGTATCCAGAAACGGATCGTCCGCCGTTCCATACACCGGATGGTAGCTATCCGTCCTCTCCAGCCCCGGAACGTCTACGCGGAAATCGTTCAACTGCATGAAATGCCGCATCTGCAGCTTGTACCGGCCCTCGATGCCGAACAACAGCTCCAGCATGCGCTCGTTCAGCCACACGATATGGCGCAGGCCGAACATCCACAGGTAAGTGTAGCCCTTGAAATATTTCCAGTCGCCCTTGGTGGGCCGCCACATCCCGACGATCTCCCGCCGGATCTTCCACCGCGCGAAACTGAGTTCCTCCGGCGACAACGCGGACGTGCGCACGTTGCTGAAGTACCCGTCGTACCAGCGGAAGTCGGAAAGGTTCTGCACCTGCCCGGCGCGCAGCATGTTATCGCGCAAAGGCGTCTTCGGATATGGCGTCATGATCTGGTCCATCACGCTGCTGACGCCTTGCTCCTTGATGAACCGGTAGTTTTCGCGCATGCTTTCCGGATCGTCGTCCGGCAGGCCGTTGATCAGGCCGGCGATCACCACGATCTGTTCCTTCTGCAACTCCGCGATAGCCTTCTTGATCGCGGGCAGCGTGTTCGGCTTCTTCATCGCCCGCAGGTTCTTCGTGGAGGCGTTTTCGATGCCCATGAAAATCGAGACGAACCCGGCCTTAGCCATTTTCTTGACCACGTGCGGCCGTTGCGAAAAGCCGATCACCGTAGCCTGAGTGGTGAACCGCAGATTTCTCAGCTTCAGCCCGATCACCCCGTCCATCAGTTCCTCGAAACGGTCCATGTTCTGCGTGATGTTGTCGTCCGTGCAGAAGATATGCCGCGCCCCCCGGCTATACGCGTCTTCGATATCGGCCAGCACGCGTTCCATCGGGAACTGCCGGATGGAGCTGCCGTACATTTGATGAATGCTGCAGAAGTTGCAGTGGTAAAGGCAGCCGCGGGAGGTTTCGATCACGTCCGCCCTGCGGAAATACATGTGGAAGTTCTTGATGATGCGCTTATCGCGCGCCGGCAGCCTGATCTTAGTCACATCCTCCAGCGGACGCGGCGCGTTGTGATGAAACTGGCGGTTTTCGGTCTTATAGGACACGCCCATCACGTTGTCCAGCCCGCGGCCCTGCGCATCCAGCGAGTCCAACAACTCGCCGAAACTGAAGTCCCCTTCGCCCCGCACCAGGAAGTCCCAGTAATCCGCCCCCGGCGATCCTTCGATCTCGTCGTAGGATAAAGTCGCATGGTAGCCGCCGAGCACCGTTTTGATGCGGCGATCGAACTGCTTGGTCAGATACGCCATCCGCAGGTTGCAATCGTACTGAAAGGCCATGCCCGAAAAACCAACCACTTCGGGGCGCTCCTTGCGCAGCGTCTCCATCAGGATCGGAATGGCGCGCTTGCGTGCGGGCGCTAAATCCAGAACCTTCACGTCGTGGTTGTCGATTTGGGCGGCAATGGTCGCCAAAGCCACCGATGGAGGTTCCCACTGCCTTCTCGGTACCCAGGGCGACGTAGCGGGGCATTGCACAAGCAGCGCTTTTGGCATTGCGACATCATACTCCAATTCGGGATGGGACTGCAATATGCCGGCGCTTTCGCCTGCCTCAAGAAATTCTTTTCCGAAGGGATGTAGAGAACGCCGCCACGCCTCCGACTACTCCATGAAAGCGAACTTTCCGGCCGCCAACTCGAAATGCTGGAAAAATTATGAAGGAAATGAAATGACGACCTTGACGCCCTACCTTTTGTTCGACGGCAATTGCCATCAGGCAATGGAGTTTTACAAATCCTGCTTCGGCGGAGAACTGTCTGTCACGAAAGTGAAGGATTCGCCGGTAGGGGATCGGATGCCGCCGGTCCAACTGAACAAGACCATCAACGCACGGCTCAAGAGCGGGAATCTGGAGATTTCGGCGTCGGACTGGCTACGGCTTGACCAGACTCCCATTCGCGGCAACACGGTTTGCCTTTTCCTGAGCGGAGGAACGCTCCAGGAGTTGAAGGCTCTTTTCGAAAAACTCTCCGCGGACGCTGAAGTCACCGATCCGTTGAAAGAGATGTTCTTTGGCGTTTACGGGGCACTGAACGACAAATTTGGGGTCCGGTGGATGTTTACAGCAGGCAAAGACGGCGAGTAGTGTTGGCTTGCCAGTGCGAAAATCGAAGGGAGCCGGAAGATGAAATACATTCTGATGATGCACATCCCGAAAACGGGTTATGAGGTTTTTGGCGCGTGGTCCCAAAAGGACGTCACAGCGAACATGGCATTTGTGAAGGGCATCAATAAGACGCTTAGCGTTTCCGGAGAGTTTGTGGCGGCGGAAGGCCTGGCCATGCCGGATCGGGCCAAGGTCGTGAGGGCGGGCAACGACGGGGTGCCGGTTACCGACGGAGTGTTCCCGGAATCGAAAGAATTTCTGGCCGGGTATTTGATGGTGGACGTCGAAAGCGCGAAACGGGCCTATGAGATCGCCGCAATCTGGTCGGCGGCGCCGGGTCCGGGTGGGTTGCCCTTGAATATGCCAATCGAAGTCCGGCAAGTAATGGGTGGGGGAGCCGGCGCGCAGTCAAGGACGAAGCGGGCCGCTTCCGCGTCTTGGGACCACCCGCTGATGAAACGCCGATGACCAAGTCTCAGCCGCGCCGGCGCGCCTCCGGATCTCCCTGCCGCCGGTAGAACTAGTACCCGCCCCACTTTCAAATTGTGCGATTTATAACAACCCGTTAAATGAACGTACACCCGCGCACAGAGAGATCCGCATCGGGCGTGCTAAATAATTAAGATCGTGGCACGGAGCGCCGTTCAGAGAGCTCGTATCCGAACCCAACGCCTTGGCCCCCCAGGTAAGTCGATCCCGATTGCCCGCTTGGCCGCAATCGTCGTGTTTGCGGCTTTTGTGGTGGAGTTGAATCTCTACGCAACAGCGCTCGCCGCGCCATTCACCTTCGACGACTTCACCCTGCCCTTCCAGCAAGCGTCTTCGTCGAACCTGTCGACCTGGCTAACCGGAGTGCGGCCCGTTCTGATGTTCTCGTATTGGTTGAATGCCCGCATCTCGGGTAACTCCTCGCTCAGTTATCGTTTATTGAATCTTATTATCCATGCCGTAAATACGGGATTGGTTTTCCTGGTACTAAGCCGCTTACTTACAATGTCCGGCGTAATGCGCGCGCGTTCGGTCAGAGCCGCGTCGCTCATTGGCGCCGCCGTCTTTCTTATCCACCCGCTGCAGACCGAGTCTGTCAGTTATATCGCCGGGCGCTCGGAGAGCCTGGCTGCCCTGTTCGTCCTCCTGGCGTATGTAGTGTTTCTGTACCGCCGCCGGGAAGTCGTTTCGTGGACGGAAGCCGCCGCCGTGCTGGCCCTGTTCGCTCTCGGCGTAAGTACCAAGGAGAATGCAATCGGCTTGGCGGGATTGCTAGTTCTCACCGACGTGTACTGGCCCCGCGCATTCTCCGCGCGCGGGTTGCGTAACAATTGGAAGCTCTATGCGGCCATGGCCGCGGGCGCGCTGGTGGCCGCGTGGCAGGTCTTTCGAATGCTCGCCACGGCGTCATCGGCCGGCTTCTTGCTGCCCGGCCTCGCTTGGTACCAGTATGCGTTCACGCAAGCGCGCGCTTTCTTCACCTATCTGCGGCTGGCCGTGATTCCCCTCGGCCAATCGATCGATCACGATTATCCGATTTCGCATACTATCCTGGAACATGGCGCCATTTTCTATCTGGCCGCATTGGCGGCGATCGTCGCGCTTGGCTATGCCTGGCGAAGGCGGTATCCCCTGGCGTGCTTCGGCTTGTTTCTGACGCTGATCCTGCTGGCGCCCACCTCCTCGATCGTGCCCATCGTCGATCCACTCGTGGAACGCCGGATGTACCTGCCCCTGATAGGCCTGATTCTGATCGGATGCGAAGTCGCCAGGCATATTCGTCTGCGGCCCTCCGCCGGTTTCGCCGTATGCGGCGCGATGCTGGCTGTATTCTACGTGCTGTGCTACCAGCGCAACCTCCTATGGGCCGAGCCGTCTCGGCTCTGGGCGGAGGCCGCACTGGAATCCACCGGCAAAGGCCGTCCCTACGCGAACCTGGTGGACCAACTGGTGGAGGAGCGCCGCTGCAGCCTGGCCATTCCATATCTGCTGCACGCCGAACAAGCCCTCCCCAACGACTATTTCGTGGATCTGGCCTGGGGCCGCGCGCTGGAGTGCGTCGGGCAGAAAGACGCAGCGCTCCGCAGGCTGCTGCGGGCGGCGCAGCTCCGGCCGTCGTCGGAAGTGTACAGGCTGATTGGTTTGCTCTACGGCGAAATGGGGAGGTCGGGCGAAGCCGGAATGGCCTTGCGCACCGCCGTCGCCCTCGACCCGGAATCGCCGCGGGCCCGCGGCGCTTTGGCGCTTTGGCAGCAATGGAGGAAGGTCTCCGTTTCAGCCGCCCAGTAACCCCAGGTGGGGCAGGATCGCGAAGTCCTAACCCCCTGGTCCACCCTTACATCTCAACCCTTACGCCCCCAAGCCGAAGTAGTAATCCAGGAATGCGGCAACCTCACCCTGGCCCGCGATGCGTCGGGCGGAGGGCACGCGGGAGGGTCATTCTGCTCTTGTCTCCAGCATCGCGGACGCCGGACGGGAGGCGCGCGGTTTCCGCCTCTCGGGACATCAAACTGAAAGTGTGGGATCTGGACAACGGCATGCTCATCGCTACATCCCATTGTGACGCACCCGTGCGTTGGTGCGCCCTGGTCGGTGAGCGGCGGATCGTTGCCGGCGACAGAGGCGGACGAATGCATTTTCTCTGGCTCCGAAGAATAACCCCATGCGCCTCTTTCTAAGCTACGGACACGACGTGCACGCCGCCCTCGCCCAACGCCTGAAAATCCGACCTCGAATCGAAGAAGGCGACTCCCGCCGTCCCGACCGCTCCGCCCCAACGAACTCTCGACCGTGAAATTTCCGTTGAGAATGCTCGCCCTGCCCAGCCACCAACAATCCAGGGGCAAACACCCGCGCAGTTATTCGTGTGCCCCCAAAAAAATCAAAAATTGGCTTCGTCTGTCCAGTTTCGCGAAACGCCTCCCCACTCGAAATCCATGCACAATTTTGCACAAAAATGCGTAACAACCCATGAAAATTTACGGCGCGATCCCAAAAAGACGGGGCCAACGCCAGGCCCAGGCCAAAAGCGACAAAATGCGACACGAAACAAGATTCTGCCGATCTGTCGCAAAACCGTCGCCGTGCCACCGGAACCATAAAAACAAACAGCTTCACCTCATTGGCTTTGCTCGGCCGAAACTTCGAGCCAACGCCCTGCCTCAACCCGGCCCGCAACCAAAATTACGGACCTAACCCAAAAAGCGATATCGTCCCCACCACCGATCACCCACTTGCTATGATTTACCAGTCATGCGCACTCTAACCACCCTAGCCATCCTAGCCGCCGCCCTGCCCGCCTTCCCGGCCGGAGCCGCCACCTGCGAAAGCCTGGCCGCCGCGACCCTCCCGGACACCACCATCGCCACCGCCCAATCCATCCCCGCCGGAGCCTTCACCCCGCCCTACGGCAGCCCCATCGACAAGCTCCCCGCATTCTGCCGAGTAGCCGGCGTCATCAAGCCCACCCGGGATTCCTACATCCGCTTCGAGGTCTGGCTGCCCGCCTCCAACTGGAATGGCAAGTTCCTGGGCGTCGGCAACGGCGGATTCGCCGGCGCCATCGGATTCAGCTCCATGGGCGCAAATCTCAAGCGCGGTTATGCCACCGCGGGCACCGACACCGGACACGAAGCCGACGGCGAGGACGCCAGTTGGGCCTACCATCATCCCGAAAAGGTCACCGACTTCGGCTATCGCGCCCTGCACCTCACCACTGGGAACGCCAAGACCCTCATCCAGGCGTTCTATAGCCAGCCCCTGCAGCATGCCTATTTCGATAGCTGTTCCGATGGCGGCCGCGAAGCGCTCATGGAAGCCCAGCGCTTCCCCGCCGATTATGACGGCATCCTCGCCGGCGCACCCGCCAACTTCTGGACCCACATGCTGGCCGCCGGCGTCGACGTCAGCCAAGCCATCTACACCGATCCCGCCGGCTACATCCCCAGCATCAAGTTCCCCGCCATCGCCGCCGCCGTACTGGCTGCGTGCGACGCGCAGGATGGCGTAAAGGACGGCATCCTCAACGACCCCACCCGCTGTCACTTCGATCCTTCCACGCTGCTCTGCAAGGATGTCGATGCGCGCACCTGCCTAACCGCGCCCCAAGTTGCTTCGCTCAAGAAACTCTATGCCGGCGGACGCAACTCGCACGGCGATCCCATCTTTCCCGGTTATGCGCCGGGCGCCGAAGACGGACGCGGCGGATGGATTCCTTGGCTCATCGGCAATGGGCCCGGCGGCAGCAGCAGCTCACTCTATATGGAGAATTACTTCCGCTATATGGTGTTTGAAGATCCAACATGGAATCCTCTTACCGCTAAGGTCGATACAGCTATACAAACCGCCGACGAAAAAACCGCCCACGCGCTCAACGCCACGGAAACCGACCTGCATCCATTTCAAGCCCGCGGCGGCAAGCTCATTATGTATCATGGCTGGAACGACCCGGCTATCTCGCCCGCAAACAGTATTAACTATTACGATGGCGTGCTGCACGCCATGGGATCTCAAAACGCCCAGTCGTTCGTGCGCCTCTACATGGTTCCCGGAATGCAGCACTGCATTGGCGGCCCCGGCCCCAGCTCATTCGGGCAACTCGGCACCACCACCGCCAAAGGGCCGGATCACGGTATGTATGATGCGCTCGAACAGTGGGTCGAAAAGGACATCGCGCCGGACGCCATCGTCGCCACTAAGTATATCGACGACAATCCCTCCAAACCGGCCCGCATGACACGTCCACTATGTCCATACCCCCAAATTGCAGTTTATAAAGGCACGGGCGACTCGAACGATTACACCAACTTCGACTGTATCTCCACCCATTAAAGTTGCTTTATCCGGCACCGCGCGCGCAACTGCATCTGTTACACTTACGTCAGTGGCCATGGAGACCACTACCATTGGCTACAAGTAAAATAAGACATGTCTTAATCACCGCAACTTTTTCCAGCCTGTTCGTGTTGGCATCTCACGCGCAGGATCCGCCCACGCGTGTCGCGGATCTGAACTACGTTGCGGGAAATATTTCCATACAACCTGCGGGCGCGGACGATTGGTATCCTGCCGACGTGAATCGGCCCTTCACTACGGGTGATAACCTGTGGGCCGATACCGATTCGCGCGCCGAGTTGCATCTGAACAATGCCACGCTGCGATTGGGTCCGCAATCCAGCCTGGGCTTCCTCAATTTGGACGACCACTTCGCGCAGATCCGCTTCAGCCAGGGCGAATTTATCCTGCGCGTGCGGCGCCTGGACGACGACGATAGCTTCGAGGTGGATACGCCTAACGCCGCCATCACCATTTTGCGCGAGGGCGAATATCGCTTCAATGCCGACCCCGATGCGGGCACTACCTGGGTGGTAGTCCGCCACGGCGAAGCGGAAGTCACCGGAGGCGGTCAGGCTTTCACCCTGCGCGCGGGCAATAGCGCTCAACTCTCGGGAACCGATCAACTCGCTTACGACGTGGGAACCGTGCCGCCGCCCGACGGGTTCGAAGGGTGGGCCGAAGACCGCGATAACCGCGAGGCCCGCGGGCAGTCCGCCCGCTATCTGCCCCCGGGCGTGATCGGTTACGAAGAACTGGATGCCTATGGCAACTGGCGGCCGACGCCGGGCTATGGCGCAGTCTGGTATCCCACCGTGGACGCCGGATGGGCGCCCTATCGCGACGGCCATTGGGCTTGGGTCGAGCCGTGGGGCTGGACCTGGGTCGACGACGCTCCTTGGGGCTTTGCGCCGTCTCACTATGGACGCTGGGCCTATGTCGGCGGAGCTTGGGGCTGGGTGCCCGGACCGCTTGCCATCGTCGCGGGTGGACCGGCCGTGAGCGTGGTCTATGCGCCGGCGCTGGTCGCGTTCATCGGCGGCGGCGGCTGGGGCGCATCGCTTTCCATCGGCGGACCTGCGGTGGGTTGGGTGCCGTTGGGGCCGGGCGAGGTCTACGCGCCATCCTATCAAATGAGCCAGAATTACTTCCGTTCGGTGAACGTATCGAACACCACGGTCGTGAACACGGTGAACATTACCAATGTCTATAACACCGTGTATGTGAATAAGAATGTTACTAACATCTCGGTGAACCAACACTTCGCGAATATGGCCGCGCCCCATGCGGTCACTGCCATGCCGCAGAATGCGTTCGCCAGCGGCCGCCCCGCGAAGCAGGTGGGCGTTTCGGTTCCCGCGAATCAAGTGGGCCAGATACAAGCCACGCATATGACAGTGGCGCCCTCCGTCGCGCCTGTCAAGCAGGCCCTGGCGCCTACGGCCGGCGCCCGGCCCGCGCCGCGGCCTCCCGCGCGCACGGCCAGTGTGCAGGTCGTGGCGAAGAAGACTCCGCCGCCTCCGCCGGCGCCCTTCGCGGCCAAGCAGGCCGCTCTGCAGCAGAACGCCGGCCACCCCTTCAACGCTCAAGTTGTTCGCCAGAGCGTGCCGGCGGCATCCCGCGTGGCAGCGGCGCCAGCCGTGAAGGTCGCGCCCGCTTCGCATCCGGTGACGCCCCAGGTCCACACGGCGCCGCCGGCGCCGCCCGCGAGAGCTATCAACGCTCCCCCGCCCGCCAACCGGCCGCCCCAGGCTCCACCGGCCCCGCAGGCGAATCCGCGGCCGGTTCAGCCCAACGCTCCAGCACCGCCGACGTCCCGGCCGCCAGTCGCCGCGCCGCCCGCCCGGCCTGCCCCGGAGACCAATCCAAGGCCGGAAAATCGGCCGCCCGCTGCCGCGCCGCCTGCCAGGCCTGCCCCGGAGGCCCATCCGCGGCCGGCGCAACCTGCGTCGCCGCAGCAAAAACCTCCGGCGAAGCCGACCCAAAAGCCCAAGAAGGAAACCGAGAAGGATAAGGAAAAGGATAAGGAAAAGTAGTCCGGTATCGGGTTGCGGTCCCGGAGGTCTGACTTCGGGGCCGCTTCCTTCAGTCAACCAAACGATTACTAACTTTAGATGTAATTGATGGCCGCCCGCGCTGGGCCTACTATAGGTTCAAGCCCATGCACGAGCTTCGATACTATCTGGAAATGCTATTGGAACACCAATGCAGCTCCGGCGATGGCGAGTGCCCGGAGTGCCAAAGCCTCCAGCGCATCTATCAGTTCATGCACACCGAGCTTTTCTCCACCGTTATCTATTCCGAAACGGCGTTGGATCGCCACCGCCCCGCGCAGGCCCCATCGCAACCCCGCGGTAGGCGATCCGCAGTTCCGTTTCGCGGATGAACCGGTCCCACAGCGAATCCGGATTGGAATCGAACACCGCCTTGGCGCCGCCCGGGAAAATGAACCAGGCGCCCAGGTCCAGCTCGTGCTTCAATTGCTCCTCAGTCCATCCGGAGTAACCCAGGTAGACCCGCAGGGTATCGGCATCGGCGGCGGATGCCGGCGCAAATGTCTTCTCCATATCTTCTTTGCTCGAAGCCACGAAGACGTCCCCAAATACGCGCTTCAGGTCGCCGGACGGGCTGGATAAGCGCACCAGCGCCAATACCTCGGTTCTGCCCACCGGACCGCCCGCATAGACCGGGTCCGAGCGGTGTTTGGCGCCGGCCACCTGGTCCAGCACGCGCGAAACCGGAACCTTCGAGCGGCGATTCAGAATCAGCCCTACCACGCCCTCTGCATCGTATTGAACTAGCAGGATAACGGTCTTGGCGAAGTTGGGATCCGGCAGCTCCGGGCTGGCCACGAGCAGCTTTCCGGCGCCGAGATCGGCGGCCTGCGTGGATTGCGCCTCCGCCAACCGGACCGCGGTTCCGAAGCACAACACTATAGCCGCAACCGGCAGCCATCGCATCCCCCCATTCTACGCCCGCGGTGGGGCAAGCGCTTGGTCGGCCAACTAAATAGCCTCCAACTCTTCCTCCAGCATCTGCTTCTGCGAAAGGTCCGCGTAGTAACCGCCCGCCGCCACCAGCTCCGCGTGCGTGCCTTGCTCCACGATGCGGCCATGCTCCAGCACCACGATCCGGTCCGCCTGCCGCACGGTCGAAACGCGATGCGAGATCAGGATCACCGTGCGGCCGTGCATAGCCGCGGTCAGCCCTTCCAGGATACGCTCCTCGGTCAGCGTATCTACGCTCGAAAGCGCATCGTCCAGAATCAGAATGCGCGGATTGCGCAGGATGGCGCGGGCAATCGCCGTACGCTGCTTTTGGCCGCCGGAGAGGGTGATGCCGCGCTCGCCCACCACGGTCTCGTAACCCATGGGGAACGACTCGATGTCGCCGGCCAGCCCGGCCAATTCCGCCGCGCGCCGGATCTCCTCTTCCGTGGCGCTCTCCACGCCGAAGGCGATGTTCCCGGCGATCGTCGCGCTGAATAGAAAGGTCTCCTGGGGGACAAATCCGATGTGCCTCCGCAGTTCGGCCGGCGATAGATCGCGCAGGTCCGTGCCATCCAGCAGCACGCGTCCCCCGGTGGGGTCCATCAGGCGCGGCACCAGGCTGGCCAGCGTGCTCTTGCCCGCTCCGGTGTGTCCGACCACTGCCACCGTGGCGCCCGCCGCAATCGTCAGGCTGGCGTTCTCGAGCGCCCGCCCGGAGGGATACGCCACCGAAACGTTGCGGAATTCGATCTCGCCGCGTACCCCCGCCATCGGAACCGGAAGAGCCGGAGCTGCGATCGTAGGCTTCTCCGCGAAAATCTGGTTGATGCGCGCCAGTGACGCTCCACCGCGCTGCATCAGGTTCACCACCCATCCCAGCGCGATCATGGGCCACACCAGAATGCCCATGTACGTATTGAACATCACGAAGCTGCCCAGCGAAATGCGTCCGTTCAGTACCTGCCCGCCGCCATACCACAGCACCGCCAAGAACGTGAGCCCGATCAGGGCCTCCAGCAGCGGCTGAAATACGCCCGAGATGCGCACCAGCCGGATGTTCTCCGCGATGTAGGCGCGGTTCAGTTTTTCGAAGTGGCGCAGCTCGGCGTCTTCCTGCACGAAGGCCCGCACCATGCGCACGCCCGCCAGGCTCTCCTGCACCCGGCTGCTGATGTCGGAAAACATGGCCTGGATGCGCTCGAAGCGCGCATGAATGGCGCGCCCGAAGAAGATCACCGCCAGGCTCACCAAAGGCGCAGGCACCAAGGCCAACAGCGCCAGCCGCCAGTCCACCGTCACCATGATGACGATAGCCAGTACGAAAGTCAGGCTGGTTTCGGTCCAGTACATGATGCCCGGCCCCAGCATCATGCGCACCGCGTTCAGGTCGTTGGTCGCGCGCGCCATGATGTCGCCCGTGCGCATGTGCCCGTAATAGTCCGGCGAAAGTTCCACCAGATGGCGGAACAAATCGTTGCGCAGGTCGTATTCGATATCGCGCGAGATCCCGATGATGATCACGCGCATCCAGTATTGGAACAGGCCCTTGACCGCCGCCAGGCCCACCAGGTAAGCCGCGAAGCGCAGCAATCGGGCGAGACCGTAAGCGTGCGAAAGCGTATCGATTGCGGATCGGATCACCAGCGGTTGCACGGCGCCCGCGACATCTTTCAGAACGAGCGCGCCAAGGCCCAGCCCCAGGCCCATGCGGTAGCGCCACAAATGAACCCCGACCGTGCGCAGCGATTCCCACATCCGCTAGATCCCCACGGCGTTGGCCACGGTCTTCATCCATTCCATCAGGAACAGCTTTCGCGCCTCGCGATTCCGCCACCAGCCGTCCGCGCGGAAATACCTGTCGGGCGCGGCCACCACCCGCACATTCAGATCCGGAGCCGCGGCCCGGTAGATGCGGCCGGCGCGCGCGGTGTGAAAGTCGCTGGTCACCAATAGGAATCGATGCACGCCGCGGCGCCGCAGATCCGTCACGATGGTGGCGGCCTCCTCGCGCGTGCTGTGCGCTTCATTGGGCGCGCGAATGAACCAGCTCTCCGGATAGCCGCGCTTCACCGCGAACGCAATCTCCAGGTCGCATTCATAAAACCCATATAGCATGTTTGGACCGCTGACCAGGACCTTGGGCACATACCCTTGCTTGACCAGTTCCGCCGCGCGCACCACGCGATTGCCATAATAATCGCCCGCCAGCACCACCGCCATATCGGCGTGGGCCGGCCCTTCATCGCGCACCAGCAGCCTGCCCAGCGCAGCAAGCCACCACCAGTGCGTGGCCGCGGCCAGCGCCAGCACGATGACGATACAAACAAGGGATTTGACGAAAAACGAGGAACGGCGCACCACGAACTACTTCTCGTCCGCGGATTTCTTCTGGTCCAGATGGCCGACCGTCTTCAGCCGTTGATAGAGCCGCTCGACTTCAGCCTCGTCCTCCGGCAGCAGCATCCGGTACCGCGGCGCCGGGATTTGCCTGCGCTCACCCCCGGGCGCCAGGACTTCACCCCAGAACTGGCGGTAGGGAACGCCATCGATGAGCGCGTCGCGGGAAAGACGCCGCAGATGCCGCAGCAGGCTGTTGCAGGAATCCGGGTCGCCAGGGTAAACCAACATCATCCGCGAATCGTCGAACAGCGTGATGCGCACGAGTAGCGGCGCCAGCCAGTTTCCGGGACGATCCAGACGCCGGATATCCATCCAAGGCACAATGCGCTTGCCTACCGCCAGATAGCCTTCGTGAATCTCGATGGCGGGTTGCAAGGCCAACGCCAGCAAGAGCGTGGCGCTGAGGAAAAACAACGCTGCGGGAATGAAAGCGGGTACCCAATCGAGGCCCAGCCAGGCTGAGAAGCCCGCCAAGCCGACGGCGACGATTCCGAACGTTAAATAATGCCGGGCTGGCGTGTAGCGAGTCATCTTCAAACCCGTCCACTTCTAGACTACTCCCGTGACGCGCGCCCGTCAATTGCTCGGTTGGGTATAGAATTTGGCGCCGCCCAGAAGACGCACGACAAAGGAGTGGGCAGGGTGATAGAATGCCCATCGCGTGCAAAAAAATACCCTCTTTGCGGAGCTGGCCGCCGAATTCCTGGGAACTTTGATCCTGATCATGCTCGGCAATGGCGTGGTCGCCATGGTGGTGCTGTTTGGCAAAGGCACACCCGGCGAAGTGGTGCACGGCGGTTTCACCAACATCACCATCGGATGGGGATTGGCGGTGACCATGGGGTGTTACGTGGCGGGGCGCATCTCCGGCGCGCATCTGAATCCGGCGGTGACCGTCGCATTGGCCCTCTTCCGCAATTTCGCCTGGCGCAAAGTAGCGCCATACATCCTGGCGCAGGTGGCGGGGGCGTTCCTGGCGGCGGCGCTGGTGTTTTGGAACTACCTGCCGGCGTTCCACGCGGCCGATCCGCATCTGGATCACACTGCCGGCGTCTTCACCACCTTCCCGGCGTTTCCGGAAGTCCCCAGCGCCGGCCTGCTGGATCAGACCATGGGGACCGCCATCCTGCTGTTCATGGTGATGGCGCTGACCGACGCACGCAATCAGCCGCCCGGCGCCAATTTGACGCCGGTGCTGGTGGGCGCCGTGGTGGTCGCCATCGGCATGTCGTTCGGCGGTATGCATGGGTATGCCATCAACCCGGCACGCGACTTCGGCCCGCGGCTGTTTACAGTGGTCGCGGGGTTCTCCAACAACGGCCTCACAGACGGAAGCATGGTCTTCTGGGTGCCGATCGTGGGGCCCATTCTGGGTGGGATC
>DATNMW010000123.1:0-9820 GCA_035602155.1 Bryobacteraceae bacterium
CGCACCAGGTTGAAGACCGGCGCGCCATCCATCACGGTGGATTCGAAGCGGAACTCGACGCGCTGGCGGGCCGCCATCTCGCGCAGTTCCGCGTAGGCGTGCGCGATAGGCCCTTTGTTCGCCGTGACCACGTGCACGCGCCGCGCGAATGCGGCCCGTATGTGCGAAATGGCAGGTTCGCCCGTGGCGGGATTCAGCGTGGTCAGTTCCACCGCGATATCCGCCTGCGCGGCATCCAGGAACTCGTCGATGGAAGCCGCCGGCGCGCCGAACACCGGGTCAAGCGTTATACCACGCGCCGATACCACAGTGCCGTGCCGCGCGGTGTGGATACCCGTGATGCGAAACGGGAATTTCGCATACTGTTGCCGCAACAGCCGCGCCAGCGCGCGCGCCACATTTCCGTAGCCGATCAGCGCCAGGCGGGTCACGGCTTTGCTCACCTACGGGCAGCGTCCCGCGTGGCTTGCAAGATAGCCGTCAAGCCCTCGCGCTCAATGGTGTGGGTGGAGGAAACGAAGAGCGCGCCGATGATCGGCGGCAGGCCGCGCGTCAGCGATGTACTTTCGCACTCCAGGTAGACGCCGCCATCGCGCTGTTCGAGGCGCCAATAGCCGTTCAGCCGCCAGAGATAGCCGCTGCCATGCCCCGGCTGCAACTCGTGCTGTTTGGACTTGCCATAGTCCTCTATCTCGGTTACGCGCGTGGTGCGCGTCTGGCAAACCCAGCGCGTGGCGTCGATCTGCTGGTAGTGCGCATCGAAATCGGTGCGGAACACGCCGTTGACGGGACCGTTGTGCAGCGTGCGCAGCCGGTAGTATTTGAAATCGTTGCCATTGTGCGCGAGCAGTTTCGATTCCGGCACATCTTTATAAAAGTCTTTGTGATGATCGTAGTCCTGGAGCACCGCCAGCACCTTTTCCAACGTCCCGCCAGGGATAAAGATCGCGCCGATCCAGTCGTGAATGGACGCGCCCGGTACGAACGTGTCGCCATCGCCTTTCGCGGGTTCCACGGCGGCCTGCCCTTGCTTCACCAGGCGCCGTCGTTCCGGCGAGGCGTCCACCCACAAGAACGGCTTGGCCGCCGCCAGGCGCGCTTCCATGTCGTGGGTGTAGCGGTCGTAAGCCTGAACAGCCTCCGGTTTCAAGTCTGCCGCGACGCACGACGACGCCGCGACGAGAATAGCCAAGGTGCGGATCAAACCGAATTGTAGCAGGCCGGACGAAGCCGGTTCATCCAATAGGCCCAGGCTACCACGCACGAGAAGAAGACCAAACTCTGGATCGCCATCGCGTGAGGGTTGGGCGGCGGTGGCCCGGCGATGTTGCCGTAAAACGCCAGCGTCAGAAAAGCGACGACGATCCAAAAGGCGTATCCGCCCGTTCGGCCCCGCGCACGCGTGAAGCGCACGTAAAGAATGACGGCGAGCACCCACATCCCGCCTTCTACGACGATCGTCGCGGCGACGGAATTCCAAAGCCCCAATCCGAAATAGCGATGGACTCCGGGCGCGAGCGCCATGTCCGGCCGATGAGCCACGAAATCCAGCAGCCAGTGGCTCGTCACTCCTGCGAACAGCACCCCCGCGCCGCGCGCGTAGTGCCGCGCGAAGAAGTAAGCTGCTGCGAACAATCCGCCCCAAGCGGCGTCCATCAGCAGGCTGTGGCTGAAGGCGAAGTCCGAAGCGCCGAAGTAGTTTACTGCGCCGCGGCCGGGTTTGAGCACGACGTGTTCGACGCCCGACAGCAGAAAGATGCACCACAACAAATCGGGGAGCAGAGCCGCCAGCACGGTCGTGCCCAGCGAGACGGCAAAGCAATCGTGGCTGTTCGGAGGAACTGCTATGATAGGGCTGGAGGCGGAGGCGGGTGCGTGTGCAGTCTCAGTCCTCACCGCATTAGCGAGGTGGCACTATGACCAACGCACAGCTTTATCTCGCCATCGGCGTGCCAGTAATCGCCAACGCTGTTCTGGTCGGGTTGCTATTGGCTTACATGAACGCCAAGTTCGAGAACGTCAGTCAGCGCTTCGATGCGGTCGACAGGCGCTTCGACGACATGCGTGCTCTCTGGCTGGCCGAATTGCATCGGGTCGAGGAAGTGCTCGATGCGCGCTAAGACACTTTGAGGAGCGCTGACCGTTCGATCTCACGCGCCGCTAAAGTAACAGTCCCCGGAAGGATGCCACACTAAATATTCAATGGAAATGCGAATCCTCGCCTCGGCCATCTTCCTCCTCTGCCTGGTATCCGCCACCTACGGCCAATTGCCCGCCCCCAACGCCGCCGGCATCTCCATGGGACATTACCACCTGAACGTGCGCGATCCGGAAGCCCATCGCATCTTCTGGACCACCTTAGGCGGAACCATGGTCAAGCTCGGCGATATGCAAATCGTCAAGTTCCCGGACGTGCTGGTCTTCTACCAGAACGCCGAACCCACCGGCGGGACGGATGGCAGCGTGATCGGGCATATCGGATTTCGCGTCAAGGACTTGCATGCTTCGCTGGAGAAGTGGCGCGCCGCTGGGCTGAAGATCGTGCAGGGCGCCAGCCCGCACCAGGCCTTCGTGATCGCGCCCGACGAGATTCGCGTCGAGATCACCGAGGACCCCTCCCTGGAAGTCCCCATCGCCAATCACCACATCCACTTCTATACCAGTTCCGTGGACGACACCAAGGCTTGGTACGTAAAGATGTTCGGCGCCAAGCCGGGCAAGCGCGGACCGTTCGAGGCGGCCGACTTGCCAGGCGTGAACCTGACCTTTTCGCTTGCGCCCGGCGCGGTGGCCGGCACCAAGGGGCGCGCGCTCGATCACATCGGCTTTGAAGTCAAGGACCTGGAAGCGTTTTGTGGAAAGCTGGAAGCGGCTGGCGTCAAGTTCGACGTACCTTACCGCAAGATACCGTCGTTGGGCGTCTCCCTCGCTTTTCTGACCGATCCCTGGGGGACGTACATAGAATTGACGGAAGGTCTCAACCGGCTATAAACATTTTCCAGGTCTGAGCCGTCTAACGAGTTTACGAAAGGCCGCGCGATGCGATTCTCCGGCAAAACCGTGCTGTGGTGTGCGCTAGCGGCCCTGTGTGCCTCTTGTGGACACGGCCCGGCTCCGGCGCCCCGGGTGGTCCACGCAGCGGGCAGCGACTCCAAGCCCGCGAGCCAAGCCGCGCCGCACCATGAAGTGCGCCTGACAGGCACCGTCCAGGCGGTCCACTTCTTCACCGTGCAGGTGCCCCAAATCGGGGGGCAGAACGGCCGCGTCACGCTGACCAAAATCATCGCCAACGGAGTGCGCGTCAAGGCTGGCGACGTGCTCGCGGAATTCGACCGCACCACGGAACTGGACAACGCACGCGATGCCAAGGCGAAGTTCGACGACCTGTCGCACCAGGTGGAGCAGCGCCAGGCGCAGAACCGGGCGGACGCCGCCAAGCGCGCGTCCGACCTGCAGTCCGCCGAAGCGGATCTGGCCAAGGCTGAGCTGGAACTGCGCAAAGGGCCGTTGCTGAGCGAGATCGACCGGCTGAAGAACGAGGTCAAGGCGGAAGCCGCGCGGGAGCACGTGGCCAGCCTCAAGAAGTCCAGTGGATTCCACGACCAGGCGGATGCAGCCGCCGTGCGCATTCTCGAATTGCAGCGCGACCGGCAGAAAGTCAGTCTGGATCGCGCTCTGAGCAACGCCGAAAAGCTGGAGGTGCATGCCACGCTGGACGGCATGGTGGCCCTGGAAAATGTCTGGCGCAACGGCAGCATGGGCAAGGCGCAGGAAGGGGATCAGCTTTGGCCCAGCCAGCCCCTGATCCGGCTGTTCGATCCCTCGGAAATGGAGGTGCGCGCGCAAGTGGGCGAACCAGACGACATCGCGCTGGCTCCGGGCCGCCGGGCTACGGTGCGCCTGGATGCCTATCCGGATCTGACCTTCGAGGCGCACATGATTACCGCCAGCCCGGTAGCTTCCTCCGCGCTGGGCAGCCCCATCAAGACCTTCTCGGCGGTTTTCCGGCTGGACAAGAGCGATCCGCACCTGTTGCCGGATCTCTCCGCGGCTGTGGTGCTGGAGCCATGAAAAAAGCCGGCATTGCGATCGCCCTCTTGGTGCTGGCCGGAGCCGCCGCTGGGGTCTACCGGTTGCGCCAGGTACACGCCGCCGGGACCCTGCCAACCGCGCCCGCGCGACAGGGCGATTTCTCCGTGATCGTGCGCTGCCGCGGCGAGCTGAAAGCCCGGCGGTCTGTGCAGATCACCGCGCCGGTCAACGTTCCCTCCCTGCGCATCGTCTGGCAAGCGCCTCCCGGCGGCGCGGTGAAGGAAGGCGATCCGGTGGTCCGCTTCGATCCCAGCAGCACCCAACAGCAGTTGCAGGAAAAGGAAGCCGCGCTGAAACAGGCGCAGGCCACCCTGGACCAGGCCACGGCTGACGCGCGCATTACCGCCGAGCAGGATCAGCGCGATCTCAGCACTTCCAAGTACGATGTCGAAAAGGCGAAAATGGAGGCCTCTAAAGCCGAGATCGTCAGCAAGCTGCAAGGCGAAGAGAGCCGCATCGACTTGGGCTTGTCGGAACAAAAGATGCGCGTGCAGGAAGCTACCGTCAACCTGCACGCCACATCCGACACAGCCAAAATCGCCTCGCTCACGCGCCAACGCGACCAGGCGCAGGCCGACGTGGACCTAACCAACCACCGCCTGGCCCAAATGGAGCTGAAAACCCCGCTCAGCGGTGTCGTCATGTACATGCAAAACAATTCCCAGGGATGGATGAACGCCAAACCCTTCCAAGTCGGCGACCAGGTGTGGCCCGGCGGCGTAGTGGCCGAGATTCCGGACCTCGCCTCGCTGGAGATGGAAGGCAAGGTCGAAGAGATCGACCGCGGCCGCATCTCCGTGGGCCAGGAAACGCGCGTACACATCGATTCGCTGCCGGAACTGACTATGCCCGCCGACCTGATCGGCATCTCGCCCCTGACCGAGCAAAGCTTCGAGTGGCCCCCCACCAGCAGCTTCCGGGCCTATGGCCACATCCGGCAGCCCGACTCCCGGTTGCGCCCCGCCATGAATGGCAACATGGACGTGATCGTGAAACGCATTCCCAATGCTATCAGCATCCCTGCCAAGGCGGTGTTCACGCGCAATGGCAAGCCCATCGTGTATGTCGCCGAGAAGGGCGGCTATCGCGCGGTCGAGGTCGAGCTGCTAGCGCGCAATCCGGATGAAGTCGCCGTGAAGGGCATCTCGGCTGGCGCCATGGTCACCCTGGTGGAATTCAAGAAGGAAGAAAAGAAATGACGCGCAAGATCGTCATCGGCGTGGTCGCGGCGGCGCTGGCTCTGGCGCTCCTGGCATGGGGCGGATCCCGGCTGATGAAGGCCGTGTCGCCGGCCGCGGCATCCGCGTCGCGCTTGCCCGTGACCCAAGTGAAGCGCGGCGACGTGACCATCACGGTCAGCGCCAAGGGCGAATTGTCCGGTGGCCATACCGAAATGCTCGCGGCGCCCATGACCGGCGGCGGCGACATGGCCATCACCTTTCTGCGCGAGCCTGGCGAAACGGTGGCCGCCGGCGATGTGGTAGTCAAGTTCGATACCACCGAGCAGGAGTTCAAGCTCAAGGAAGCCGAGGCGGATCTGGCGGAAGCCGAACAGCAGGTCATTCAGACGCAAGCCGACAATCAGGCCAAGGAAGAAGAGACCCGCTACGCGCTGCTGCAGGCCAAAATGGATGTGCGCACCGCCGAACTGGAGGCTCGCCGCAATCCCATCCTGGCCGACATCGTGGCGCGCGAGAACACCCTGGCGCTGGAAGCCGCCAAAGACCACTTGCGCCAACTCGAACACGACGCCGCCAACCGCCAGGCCACTTCGGCAGCGGCCGTGGCCATCCAGGAGGCTGCCCGCAACAAGGCCAAAGTGAAGGCTGAGACCGCGCGGCAAAACATCGAGAATATGGTGCTGAAGGCCAAGGCGGGCGGCTACGTGAGCGTCATGCAAAATACCAACGGCAACTTCATGTACTACGGCATGCAATTGCCCGCCTTGCAGGTGGGCGACACGGTGAACGCGGGCATGACCGTGGCGCAGATCCCGGACCTCCACAACTGGGAAGTGACCGCCAGCATCGGCGAGCTGGACCGCGGCCACTTATCGGTGGGCCAGAAGGTGCAAGTGGCCATCGTGGCGCTGCCGGGCAAGGCTTTCAACGGCACCGTGAAGGATATCGGCGGCACCGTCGGCGCATTCTGGAATCGCCACTTCGATTGCAAAATCGCGCTGGAGCAAGTGGCCCCGGGCATGCGGCCGGGCATGAGCTCCAATATCGTGATCTCGACCGGCACCTTGCCGAACTCGCTCTGGGTGCCGTCGCAAGCCCTGTTTGAAAGCGATGGGCGCACGTTCGTCTATCTGGAGACGCCCTCCGGCTTCACGCCGCGCGACGTGAAACTGGTGCGCCGTAGCGAGAGCCAGGTGGTGCTGACCGGCGTGCGCGAAGGCCAAGTGGTGGCCATGGCCAATCCCAGCGAGGAAGGCCAGAACGCGCAAAGCAATGCGCAAGGCAAGGGCAGCGCCATGAAGGCCCTCTCGCGATGAAGGGGCCGGGGCGGATCTTTGCGGACGCCGCGCAGGCTTTCGATAACCTGCGCGCCCAGAAAACGCGCACCCTGCTGACCGCGCTGGGCATCGTGTTCGGCGTCGGCTCCGTGATCGGCATGCTGGCCATCGGCGCGGGCGCGCGCGAGGAATCCCTGCGCTTCATCGAACAACTGGGCGTGCGCAATGTGCTGGTGGAATCGCGCCCCGCCACCAGCCAGGAAGAATTGCAACAGCGCCGCCGCGATTCGCCGGGACTCAACGACCGCGATGTGCGCATCCTCAGCGCCAACATCGATGCCCTCGAAACGCTGTCGCCGCGGCGCGGGCTGCATCCCGCGCGCGTGCTGCCCAAGCCCTCCCGCGAGATTCCGGAGATGTACGGCGTGCGCCCGGCCTACGCCATCATCCACAGCCTGCACGTGGCCGAGGGCCGCTTCTTCGACGAACAGGATGACGCCGCCAGCCGCGCTATCTGCGTGCTCGGCGAAGGCGCCAAGGTGAGCCTGCTGGGCTACGGCCCGGCGGTGGGCAAGTTCATCAAGGTGAACGATACGTGGCTGGAAGTGGCTGGCGTGCTCGGCGAGCAACTGGTCTCTAGCGGGCAATCCAGCGGCGGCAAAATGCAGGATCTCAACAACATCGTCTATATCCCGCTGAACACGTTTCAATACCGCTATTTCGACCGCAGCAATTTCATGAAAGACGATCTGGACGCCGTGGACCTGCGCCTGAAGCCGGGCGCGGACAGCCTGGAAGTGGCCAAGGTAGTGACTGCCATTCTGAACTCGACGCATCACAACACCGAAGATTTCACGGTGACCATCCCCGCGGCCCTGCTGGCGCAGCAGCAGCGCACCCAGACTATTTTCACTTACGTGATGGTGGCCATCGCCGCCATTTCGCTGCTGGTGGGCGGCATCGGCATCATGAATATCGTGCTGGCGACGGTGCTGGAGCGCACCCGCGAAATCGGCGTGCGGCGGGCCACGGGCGCGCGCCGCAACGACATCGTGCGGCAGTTTTTGACGGAGTCGGTTTTGATTTCGGTGGCCGGGGGATTGTTGGGGATTGGGTTCGGTTTTTTTCTGGCATGGCTGATCGCGCGGACGGCGGAGTGGAAGACGATTGTGACTACGGCTTCTGTGCTGATCGCGTTCGGGGTTTCGATGGCCGTGGGGGTTATATTTGGGATTTATCCGGCTATGAAGGCGTCGCGGATTAATCCGATTGAGGCGTTACGTTATGAATAATTCGCACAAGATGAATAATTCGCACAAGGCGTGATGCGGCGTCGTCGGACCGATGCGGGCTCTTGAATTTCGTCACACTTGATACCAGCAACTGACCCAAAGAAGGCTCCTGTTGTCTTTGATGTCGTGACCTGAAGTGAACGTCAGCGTTAAGTCGTTGTGCCGTACAGTCTGCGTTGCAGGTCTATCCTGGACTCCACTCGGCGTGTCGTCATGTTCCGGTTGGCTGATCCAAAAACTATCTGCCAGGCCGACCAGCCCTCCCAACACCTCGTCGATCACAGATTCAACTATGTCGGGGTTGGCCGCTAAAACAGACGCTTCATACCGCCTGGACAAGCGCCTGGAAAGCTGCTTATCAAAAGGCTTGGTGCCCTTGATCTTTTCCTTCAACAGAGGCTCGTACTCCCGCAGCTTCCTCCTCCCGATTTCAAGAACATCATCAAAGCTCATTTTTTGTGTGTCCTCAAAATGGTTCCTTGCCCCGGCAAAGGCCCGCACCGTGCTCGCACGCTTCCAGCAGCCAACCGGTGGTCAATGCTGGTCGACCGCTTGACTCCGATAATTCCGTCCGATATCATTGACACATGAACGCCGATGGACTCACCCTTCTCGATCTGCCGCCCGATCTGGAACTCGTTTGCCAGACGGTGCATGAGAATTTCTTGAGAGGACATGGTTTGACATCTTTTCAGTTGACAATTAAATACGCCCCTATATCAACGGTGGGAATGCCCCATCGGTATTCTCTGGAGATCTCGTGTGGTGAGTGCAGCAGCACGCATATGCGCTACGTGACTGAAACCCCCGTTATGGATTTGAAGCCAAGACTTGAACGGGTTTTGGAGTCGCACCATAGGTTGCAACAAACGAGGCCAGAACATGCTTGACCTGACGTTTTCAAAATGGCTCTTCTGGTCGGCCCTTGCGGCAAAGCTCCGCAGCGTGCCCGAATGCCCGCGCCGCCCGCTGTGCGATTGATTCGTCGTTAAACTTTAAGAAGAGCCAGTTCGTGGTCGTTGTGACCGGAACCGCCGAATTGATACCATAGCTTGCAAGAGAGATGTCATTAGCCTTGCTCTTCAGAACAAGGCGATACGCCCATTTATCGCCGCCGATAACATGCCCTATGTCATTTTCGATGTGATCGACGAACGCTTCTGCAATTGACCCCAAAAGTATCGTGTAACGATTACTGCCTACATATTGATGCTGATCCCCCACATACGTCCCAGTAAATACTGCGCCGAATATACACGTGCAGGAATCTAGGCTAAAGACTGCCGAGCGTTCGTTAACAGAAAGTGCCGTGTCCGTTGTATAGTTGACCGACCCGAGAGGGATCTTTTCTTTTAGCCAATCCAGCGTTTCTATCAGTGACGGCCCGCTGCTATTGGGTAATATCTTCGTTGTGTTCGCATCGGTATTGCGGCAGGCGGCAGCAACCTGAAGAAATGCATCCTGGACGTTCCGGGCCAGTGCCTCATCGTTGAACGTCAAATATACGGCGTCCCGATTGACTGTTTTGCTCTCGAACCCCGTCGTTGTAGTAGCAATCGTAATGTTCGCCGCCTCGCTTGTTAGGATTACACGGTAGCTCCATCGGTCGCCAGTAACAAACTCCGACTCGACCTTTTGTTGAGGCTCAGCAATCTCTGAAACCCCACTTAGCACCCCGTCCCAAATGTTTTCCATCCGTACAGTAAGGCCCTTCGTGAGCGCTCCTAGCGGCACAGTGTATAGGATCGAGGCGGCCATGATTGGCGACCGGACCTCCGGGTGATCTGGTATGGTCAAAATGATTTGACGCCCAAACACGGCGGTGCACGAATCCAAGCTCACTACGGTTGGCTCTTCAACGATTGACGACACAAGATCTGCCGGTGTCCCCTGCAACTTCATGCGGCGTTGGTAGCGAACGGAACCTAGAGGAAGTTTTTCCTTTAACCAGTCCCGCGTCTCTTTTATTGACGAGCCA
>DATNMW010000124.1:0-56657 GCA_035602155.1 Bryobacteraceae bacterium
TGGCCGCTTTCCGGGCGGCACGTTGAGCCTGGCGTGGAAGGGCTGACGAAAGGCGCGATCAAGCTCCCATGAACACGCCTAGTGTGGGCCATGGCAAGGGCGGCAATGCGTAGCCGATCAGGCACATTTGGTCCAATGCGAACAGAACCACCGACTCCAACTGCAACCCCTCTGCAATGCGAGACTCCTTTTCCCAGGGCGTCATGTAGTTCCCGATGCCCACCAGATGTGCGCTATTACCCGCCGCAAAGCCCAGTTGCGCGGGCAGATCGATCGAGGTCGCCGCCGCGTTCAAATCGTAATCGCCCGTGTAGGTGAAGTTCTCGGTCTTGAAACAGTCGAGGTTCGCGGGAGACCACTGTGTGGGTAAGTTGACTACGCTGGTGAGCGGAGCATTGTTAGTGTCCGGCGGATAGAGTACTTCGAACTGCGCGTTCGGGTAGGTCAGGCGTACGAAGGCCATGATCGCGGCGGTGAACTGGCCAATAAGGCCAGGCAAGAACGCGGATTCCTGCGGGTATGGCGCGGGGTCGTTGCTGGGGTCCGTAAAGATGTGCATGGGCCGCCCGTACTGCGATTGAAACGTGGCCGTAGTATAGGCGTCGTAGAAAGGCATCCCGCCATCGGCGATGGGCGTCCAATTGCCGGCAGCGGCGTCCGTTGGCGGGCAAAAATACCACCACTGCACCTCGCCGAATTGCAGGTAGGTTGGCACGTCGGCCGAGGCCATTACGTTGGCCATGTCGAGATAGACTTGTTGCCAGAAAGCCAAACTGGCCGGCGAGAAATTTGTCTGCAAAGCGGGCGTATTTACAAAGGTTGGGTTGCCGTCCGGATAACGCTGGGCGATGCCGGCGGCGAGTGACGGATCTCCATTTCCCAGTTCGGTGCTGAACGAAGCAGTCACCTCGATGCCGTAGCCGCTGAGTGCCGCATAGAAGCTCTGGCTCCAATCGCGCGCGGCACGATTGACCCGCGGTATAACGGTCAAATCGGTAAGCCAGGCGCCATCCACGCCGCCCGCCAGCGCTCCGCTTGTCTGTGCCTGTAGAGTGGTACTGCCGCCCAGATCGACCGAGAGAGTAAGTCCATTGCCGGCGCTGCCCATCAGACGTGCGGTGATGTTGACAACTCCGTCGTTGGCCAGCGCCCAGACTCCGGTAGAGCCTTCGTTAATTAGCAAGGTGAATGCCTGGGCCAGGCTTGCTGGTGTGTCCCCGATAAGGTTCAGGTGTGTGAAGACAGTCGGGCCCAGCGATACTTGGGTAGTCTTTCCGAACTCCGACACGCCGGAAAACGCGATCGTCCCACTGGCGTACTGCTGCCCCGCGGAAAGCAGCTCGTAAAACCACAGCGCGCCCACATAGTGATTGGCTCTGCCCGCGAATCCCAGCGACTGGATTTGCCACGCAGTCCGCTCCGGCGCCAGGGCCTGCGAGTTTAGGGTGTCCCAGTCCGTTGCCAGCGTCGTTTGCGGGTCCGGGGTGAATACAGGCAGGTTGACGGTTGGCACGGCAATTTCCAGAAAATCGAAATAAAACGTGGAATTCGCGACGCCGGTGTGTGTGATGGTAACGGTGTGCTGGGTCCCGCCGGACATGTTGCCCAAGCTCCATCGCACCAATACATCTTCGCCCGCAAGCGCCACGCTCAACACCTGTACCGGAGTCTGATCCACTTGAACCGACAACTGCGCCGCGGTTGGAATTCTGCGCGTCCCCAGGTTCAGCACATGGTTTTGCGGCGACTGGTAAGTATAACTGACGCTCGCGCCCGCTGTGGCTGCATAAGCGATCGAACCGCCTGAGTAATTGCCGATATCCGTGGTCCACTGGCCCGTGTAGCGGATTGACATGTCATCGTCTTCCACGCGCCAGCTTCCCGGACCCGCCACCTGGTAATCTGCGTTCAAGCCGCTGACGGTCCAATTGGATACCACTACTTCAAACTCGGTGCGTACAAAATTGCCGGGCTGCAGGTCGGCGGCCCACGTCCACCGCATTTTCCGCACGGAATTCATGGGTACCGGCACCGTCGCGCCGGCTGGGTCGAGACCCGTAATCGAGGCGAAATTCAAAGTGACCTGCCACTGAGTTGGCGACGCGCCGCCGCTGAGAAGCTGCGACACCGGCTGCCAATTCTCCGTCGGCGTTCCAGGCGGTACGCTATAAGTATTGCCATAGACCCCAATGCGATTACCGTTCTCCCCGGTGGTGCTGCTGGTGATTGTCAGAGTAATGGCCGCGCCGTTCGCCGATGCCTGCATGGTTTGTGAAAACGTGTTGATGCTGTTAGCCAATGCGGCCGCGGCCGTTGCCAGCGTGTCTACGCCGTAGAGCTGATAAGTGTAGTGCTCTTCATCCCAAGCCAGCTCGATATAATCGCCGGCCGTCGCGGCGCCCTGCAGTTCGAAGGTCGCCGATGCCGGTATATCGCTTCCGCTCGCCGGCATGGCGTTCGCCAGCAACGGAATTGTATAGATCTGCTCGCCCGTTCCGGGATCGGCCCACACGCGGAGATAAGGCCACGCCACTGTTGGATAGAGCACCGAATCGATTCCAATGCAGTTAGTGCGGGTCTCCCGGTAAGAGAGCTGCAGCCCGCTTAAATCGCTGTCGGGCAAATTGCGAAACGCCGGGTGCTCGAAAACATTGTCGCGATTCCATTCGACGACCACCCAGTCGGACTGCGTGCGCCAGGAACCCGAAACTGTGAAACCGCTCGGACTGGTCGAACTGAGTGCCGCAACTGCCGATGGCTCGTAGAAATAGCACTGCAAGTCCTGGTTGGGAGTAAGTATCTGAAGCTTAGTCATACCATTAGCCGCCCGATCACAGCCGGACAATTACGGTCAGGTCGGATCCGGGAGTGGTTTGCCCCACCGCGGTTACCGCCATACCGAGTTGCGCCTGCGCCAGCAGTGGGAGCCCGAAGCCGTCTACACTTGGCGAAACCGTGGCGCCGGCGGGAATCGTCAAGGTGCAATAGGGCGCTCCGTTCTGGCTCAAGGCGATTTGTATGGGGCTTCCAACGGGTGCCTGCTTTACGGAAGCGTACACGTCTTGCACCGCATGCGCCGCCTCGACGATTATGTTGGGTACGGGGTTGCTGTCCACCGCCAGAAACCCCTGCACTTGGAACGAGTACTGTCCGCCGGAGAGCGTTCGTAATCCGTAATCGGTCGACTGCGTGAGATTGATCGAGGCGATTGGACTGTTGCCTCTCGAGTTAGTGACGAACAACTCGGCGCTAGCCACCTTTGTATTCGGCAGCGACATCGGATAGCTCCAATTGCCGCTAAGTGGACTGCCGAAGAAGTCCAGCGGAAAGGGAGCGACTGCGACTGTGCTGGACAATTGATATACAGCGATTTGTACGGCATGTGGCGCAGCGGTTGTGCCGTGCATGCCGCGGGTTACCTGATATTGTAGCCCGCCGCTTACCACCGCCACTACCTGAATCACCTCCGCTTCGACCTGCACGAACGAACCCGCCGCGGCGTTGCCGGCCGGCGTTAGATTTAGCACAGTGTCGGTTGCCGCCATCGCAGCCGACAGGGAATAGGGCGTACTGCCGGTCAGTTCATCCCAATAGTACATGGTCAGGGTGCCCGCCGTTGCGCTGGTTGTGTTAATCAGCGTCGGGAAGGAGACCCCGCTCAGTTCCACGGTCCCGCTTGCGAGCGGCGATGTGCCAAGCCCAAAAACCGGCTGAGGCGGCGCCGCGATATCCCCCAACCCGCCACCGCCTATCATCCACCGTGTCAGAGTGGACAGTAATGGCGGTCCTTCCAAATTGTTTGCATTTGCGCCTCTGCCTTGTATGTGCAGCGTGACTCCCGTCTCATTCGGGATCTCGAACTGAACCGGACTGGTTTTGCTGGTGGCCGCGAAATGCCATGCCCCTTCCGCCACGGCGAACTGACTCGTTGCATCCGGTTGCACGGCCCATGGCTGCGTCACGGTCAGAGTCGTCACGGTGTTCGATACGATCGAGTACTCCTGGTCCGCGCCTGTACCGCTGAGAATCCGGACGATCATGCCGGCATAATTCACGCCGCCCATTTCAGCGGTGGCATTGCCAACCGTGTTGGCGGTGGCGATGGTAGCGGCGTATGGAGGCTGCAATTCCGTTCTCCAATAGAAGTTCGCGTGATCGAAATTCGGGTCCGGCGGCACCCAAATCTGGTCCGCCAACCCCGTATCGGTAAACGTGGCGCTCAGCGCCTGACTGACAGCGATCCGGCCCAACTGCTGCGGATTCGGCCCCCGGTACACATTGAAGGCTGTCGTAGTAGCATCAAAGCTCAGTCCGGTAAGTGTCACAGTGTTGGTGTTCGGCCCGGGTGGGATGCTGACCAATACAACGAAAGATAAAACGCTCTCGTTTCCGGCGGAGTCCAACGCGCTTACGCCGTAATAGAGTGTCTCTGCGCCGGCCAGCGTCCCGCCGCTCCCGATCATAGCTGCCAGGCTCACCAGCGGCATACCCGGGCCGCCGGTGGTAGTCGTCGACGGAACCAAGAAACCCACCGTGAGCTCTTCGTCTACGCCGCCATCGCTGGTGTTGCTGGAGCTCTCGGCGATCTGGTATTCGGGATTGCCGCTGGAATCGACGATGTTGCCGAGCAGCGGACGAGGCACGCCTACTCCGCCATTGGGCTGAAGCGACGCGCCGGTGGCTCCCGGTATCTGGCCGTTTGTATCTTCATACCACGCGTCCTGCTCCACTTGCGCCGTAATCGTAGTGATTCTATAATTGGTACCCGGTGCGATCTTCGTTATGCGGAAAGGCTGGCGTTCAAAACCTTCCTTCAGATACGTGAAGGCGATGATGTCGCCCGGGCGCAGTCCGAGCGCCTTCACGTTGGTATCAAAGGTAACATAAGTGTTCCCGCTTACCGACTTGTCCAGCGTGAATTGAGATATGCGCGCCGCCTGATCGTAGTTTGGAATTCCCAACGCCATGAGCGTTGTAGTGATTATCTGGCCCGTGAGCTGGATATCCTCCACGTCGACGGTTAGCAGGCTATCCTGCTGATACCCGTTGAAAGCGTCTTGAAACTCCACGGTCACCTGGTTCGGCGTGTCGGCGATGCTCCGGGATGAGACCTGGACGCTCGGCGTTCCGCTGGCCTTGCGCAAGATATTTGCGACGCCCGCCGATCCGTCGCTGAACTCATATGCCGGCCATCCGCCATTCAGCGGCTCCGTGCTGTTGGTCCACGGCTGTTGCGTTGGTTGCTGCAGCGCAATTGAGTTCTCCACTTGCACCTGCAGCATGCCGCCCACGCTGTAGGTGAACAGCAGCCGGGCGGTGTTCCGGATTCCGCGAATCGCGTCGCCTGCGTTGCGTTGCGATTGGAAGCACAGGTTGCACTGAAAACGCGGGATCATGATGTTGTTTCCGTTCAGATCCTGCGTTTGGATCTGCTGATCGCAATACGCCGCCGCCGCCGCAAATGTTGTGAGATCGATATTCGCCGTTCCCCAGCCGCTCCGCTGCAGAATATCCAGCAAAATCCAGACGGGATTGGCGGTGAACACCGTGCTCAGGTAACTGCCGTCGGCGGCATAGGTCGGCAATTGCAAGCCATCCGCCAAGACTTGCACGTTGGGCAGCGCCTGTCCGTTATTGATCTGGTTCGGTACCACAACCGAGAGATAAGCCATGCCGCCGTAGGGATCGCCGGCCGGGTTGCCCGCCGCGTCCGTAAAATAGGGGTCGAACGCGCCGTTGCGGCCGCCCAGGCTAATTACGCTGTACCAGCCTGTCGCGGTCATGTTTTTTCCGGATTGCCAAACGGGAATCTGGATCTGGTTTACCAGCACCATCTGTACGTCCTGGATGGGGCCCATGCCGAGCAGAACTTCCATATACGTCAGGTTTCCGTCGTTTCGTGAAAATACGATGGGCGGATAATACCAAGCCGTTCCGTATAGCAACGGAACAAAATCGTTGTAGGCCGCGACATTGTCATTCACCGGCGCATACTGCCATCCACCGCCATAGCTTCGCACCTGGATCGACGAAGGCACGAACTCCAGCCCGCCGAACCGCATCGGTCCTGAGAACATCCCGCGGGCTTCGCAATCGAGGCGCGTGTACGCGCACGAAGTGTAAGGGACGCCGGCTAGCATGGCGCCTACTCCGCCGGTCTGATCGGGCGAATATCCGCAAGGATACAGAAGCGAGTATTGCCCGCTGGCGCCCCCATTCACCGCTTCCTGCCGTTGCTGTGCATTCGAAGGAAACTGCCACGGGCAACGCCGTTGGATGCGCACCGGCGGCAGCAACACTCTTTGCATGCTCATCCAGTTCACCGCCGACAGTTGGAAAAGCGATTCCGTACTCTGGTCGGGCGGGTTGACGATGCCCTGAAATAACACTGCCGCATTCGAGGTGGGTGCGCCCTCCAGCAGGTTGTAAAAGAGAAAGGTCACCGTCATAGTGGCGCCCTTCCACCCTATCGCCCGCTCCAGTTCCGAGAAGTAAGAATCGGCATTGGCCATCGACACCGACACGCGGGGAATCACGTCCACACCCTGCTCCGACGACGTCTGCACCGCGAAGACGTTGTGTTTCATCACCCGCGGCGAGTAAGTGTTGCCGTTGTAAACGATCTGGTGCGTGCTCCAGTATTCGGCCTGCCCGTTCTGCAATACGCACTGGAACAGCAGCAGGGGCGTGTCCGTGACCGCCAGTTCCTTTAGATCATAGATACTCAACATTGACGATATCCAACTCACAGGAATTGCGGTCCGGTCCTACGGTTGTTATGGTGAACGCGTCACTTTGAAAACGCGCATTCGGGTACACGCCGCCTGTCTCGGATGTTTCCTTGTAGAGTGAAGCGGCGGTCTGCGCCTCCACTTGGAATCCGAACACGTCCACCGTGGTGTCCGGATCCAGGGCGATACCAAAACTGATGGTATCCGCGGTGTCTTGCAACTGGCCCGCTGAGACGAGCCGTGTCCACTCGGGGCCGATGGTCTGTGCGTCGGTCACTGAGCCGCGCACCAGGCACACCTGTGTAGCCCGGTCGCTGCGAGCGTATACGCTAAGACAGTAGTCCAAGGATGCGGGCGCGGCGATGGATTGCTGTAGCATCAGAGTTGCGGCCGTCGGGTTGGCGGCCTGATAAGCGGCGGTGCCCCCCATCGGATCCGGCACACCGCCTGTCAACGTCAACAACGAATCGGCTTGCCATACCGGCTGATTCTGCTGTTCGCTCCACGCCAGTAGGTTATCGGCTGGATCCAAGAAAGTGAACGGCGTCAAACGCCCCTCGACAGCTTGGAAGAGCGCTTCCAGGGCGGCCAATTCCTGGTCGCTCAGTTCCTCGAAGGACAAATGCCATTCCGTGATCGCGGCTGCGGCGTCGGCCAGCTTGACCTGGTAGTCCTGAGCGCTCTGATTGATTACGGTCCTCGCCATGCGCTGCCTGACGATCGGAAACTGGCCGGTAGCCCCCGACGACAGTTGTGGAAAGTAAATCATGTCAGGTCCTGTTTTCGGAGACGGTGAGCGTAGTCTTGCCCCGCATCTCACCTCTCAGTTGAAAGCCGAAGCTGTCCCCGGCCAGGCTACAGTTCGGATAGACGGTTCCGTCCCACGGATCGGTGAATGAGAAGCTGCCGAATCTGCCCTGGTTGGATAGGAAGAACTGGTCCAATGTGGCCAGTTCGGCTTCGTCCAGCAGGTCGAGTGCTATGGTCCATTGGTGCAGCACCGAAGGGTTGTCTCGAAAGCGCTGCTCGGTACCATCAAGAAAGCGGATCGCGTCGGTGTTGTACAACAATGTCCGCTTGCCGGGATATTGCATCACCGCGCCGGTTTTAAGTGTTGGAAACATGGCCGTCAGAGGTTTGTTATCGCGTCGTTGATGGATCCCATGTTCAGCATCGACTGGCGGACCGCCTGTGCGATGTCGTCGCTATGATCGAGAAACGACTGACTGTCCATGGCCTGTACCTGGACCGTGATCTGCGAACCTCCACCCGACCCCGTGCCCGCGGCCGAGCGCGGCAAACCGTTCTCGCCCCAGCTTACAGGTTCGCCGTTGGTGGAGGACTGCAGGTTCAGTGATTGGGGGAGCGAATATGGCACTAGGGGTGCGGGTTGTTGAGACTGCCCCCCGCCAAACAAACCTTCAAAAAGCGATACCAGCGGCAGGAGGCTAAGTCCGCCTCCCAGGAACTGGCTCGCCGTGCTGAGCACATCCGAAACATCGCTGCCGGCACTGGAACCCTGCGCTTTACTTTGCGCCAAGGCGTCGGTATTAGCGGCAGTAGCCTGCGTCTGCGAATCGATTACTTGGGTGGCCTGCCCGAGAGCGTCGATCAAGCCTTGTTGGGCTGTGGCCGATTGGCCGCCCGACGGGCCCGTTGCTTGGTTGAAAGCGGTTAGCAGTGTCTGTTGCGAACTACTAGGCATGTCTTCCCCTTGGAGCAGGAGCGGAGTTCCGGCGTCCAGTGTCGGGACTGGCGCTCATTTCGGCAAGCTCATGCTCCAGAATCAAAAAAGCCTCCACCTCGCGCGCCCCCAGGACGTCGATTCCCCTCTGACCCAACTTGCGCCGTACCAGATACTCCTCAAGCCATGCCATGCTTTGCGCCGTAACAAACGATTTCGGACACTCGGTCGTCGCCGCACTGTTCCTGGCCCAAACCACCCGCTCGGGCGTCTCGAGCGCACGCGGTATCCAACCGCACCTGCGCTTCATCTCCAGTCCGGCTTTACGGCACGTCGCGCACTCCCAGCCGGCTTGGTTTGAAAATTGAAAATGGAGTGCGACAATCAGTTTTTTCTTTCAGCGTCCGATAATCCGCACTGTAACTTGACTGCGGCCAATGCCTCCCGATATAATTCTTCCGGCCCGCTTGCGGCCAACGACTCCGGAGTGGCCGGCAGACCATCCAACTCAAGGCCAGTGACTTCTTTCAGCCCCCAGAGCAGGTAGATCCGATCGATTTCGGACGCCAGCAGAGCGGCTTCCATCTTTTCGTTTGGCGAGTCGCCCGCTTCCACGAACTCTTTCCGCGAGGCCAGTTCCCGAATGCGGCGCGTCAACTCCACCCGGCGCCCAAATGACATCTTGGCGACGGTGTAACTTACTCCGTGCGCCACCGTGGAGTGTATGGTTTCGAAACTTGTATATTCCATCTGGCACCCACCAAGCTATCCGAACGCCACTACGATCTCGTTGTTTGCCGTCCCTTGCGCTTTCGAGCCTTGGAATTTCCATTGCAGCCTGTTATCGGTGTCGTCGAACTCCGGCACTACTGGGACCACGCTCATCATGTAGACCCCAACGACTTGGCCGGTTTGCTGCCCAAGTTGAAACATCAGGCTTATGGGGGATTGTTGACGCGCGGCCTGGTACAACCCTTGTGTCGCCGCGTCGTCCATTTCATAGAGGCTTAGCGCGGCAGTCACGGACCGCGGCCCTGGGGCAACCGCCAGGGGCAGGTTGGTTCCGAATTCCTTCGACCTTAGATCCAGGCCGTTGTCTAACTGGAATGTTCCGCTCGTGATGGTGTAAAACTGGCTGGGCGCAATGCCCAGCCACGCCTCCCCCATGTTACCCGGCACGATCGAGTAGTCGAAAGCGCCTAGCGCCGGCTCCACGGGAAAACTGCTCATTTGGCCCTCTCCCGCCGTGAAACTGGCACTGTCGAGCAGGTCTTGCCCCATTCCCTCAAACTCAAACGTGTGAAAATCGCCATTCACCTTTACAGTCATCTTGTCGACGGCCGCGCCGCAGAGAATACGCTGGAGCGCGGTGCTGGGATCCCAATAATCAAAGATGCTGACGCTCGGCAACTGCGTCGCCGGAAAATAGGAGATACTCGGAGCGATCTCGGTCCCCACCGCCGGCGCTGCCGAAAATCCGGCGTTTACCTGTACCGCCGTGGCGCTAACTATTGCCGTGACGAAGCGAATCTCGCCGTTACATGACACGCCCTGGCCTGCCGCGAGACCGTGCGGCGCCGCGAAGACCAACGACGTGCCGCTGGATCCCGCCGCGGCCGCCCCGCCCGCGTACATCGCCGGAGCGGCGCCCATGCTGGCCTGGAAAAGCGGTCCATAAGCCGGTCCCGCGCTCTGCCCGCCCCAGCTGGTCATGTAGGTCGTTACGTCGAAACTGGTTGTGCGGCGCAATCCGGCGGGTATTCCTACGAACGTCCGGCTGCCCGTCTTGTCCCGCCGGTCGGCTGTCTCCAAATTATTCCTTGCGGTGAGTTTCAGTGCGGGAAACCGGTTCTGCGCCGTGACCGCCGGCGTCTGTCCGTAGTTGTTTTCCAGTCCCGTGTAGAAGCGGTTGGCATTGGATAAAATATATGAAGACATATCTCTAGTCGCTCACTCCCACATTGAAAGAGACCTTTCCTACCTGGATGAAGTTTTGGCCGCCGTGCTTCACGGGCCCCAGCGCCGCCTCGTAGCACCCGGCGTAGAACATTCCTTCACCCCAGTCGCCCCGATTCTGATCGAGCACCTGGGTCACAGCATCCGTATACATCTGAAGCTGATCCTCGATCCCCTCAAGCCTGTCTTGTGAGACACGCATTTCGATCGCCATCGCGGCAATTCCGGAGAAATTCCTGAATTTTTCCTTGAGCTGGTTTACGATCTTCTCGCAGTACACGCTCACCGCCGGATACTGCACGTCGGTGCTGCGCTCAGCCAATTCGATCGATACGTTCTGGGCCAGAATCTGGTTCTGTCCCAACGGCGGCAGAGTGACACTCTCCGCCAACGCCAGAGTCGCTAAGCAGGCACTCAGTCCCTGCGGTGCGCTCAAAAGTGTGACCACCTGCGCGGTGACCGTACTGCCTACCCATGCCATTTTTCAACCTCTCTGAAGAAGCTGCGGCAATGCGCGAAGACAGTCCGGCGCCTGTCCATTTCCCGGCGCTTGCCCCGAAGTCGATACCGGCCCCGCCTGAACCCAAACTTCATCCAGCGCCAGGGGCGACGTATTCTGTAGCGCCATTACCGTGGGCAACAGACCGACATAAACATTCCAGCCTGTTGCGTTGGCCGGCCGATTGACTGGCTGGGCCACTAAAACGTTTCCCGCCGCCACCGTAAGAGTACTCGGATTGCTGGCCTGCCCCTCCTGACCTTCCGCGTTCAACCACGACACGCTAGCGCAGTAGGCCGCGGCCGCTTGACCGCCGGGAATGGACGTAAGTTGCGGCGCGGCCGCTTGCGGGATGGGATCGAAAGCGATGCCGATTCCCGTCTGAATGAGCTTGTCCATGGCCCAGTTCGCCAACTGCTGAAATTGATCGCGCTTTTGCTTATAGCGGTCGTTCAGTTGGTCGAAGTACACATCCCGATATACCAGCGTCAGTGTGTGGAAGACGTGCCAAAGCTGCAATGGAGGCGTCACCACGATGTTGTTCAAGCATATCTCCGGTTGGAGCCGGAACTGCCAGTCGTAGGTACTGCTGCGTTGCAGCAGGGTAATCGCTTCGATCCCGAGATCCTGCTGCGCCAGCACCAGTTTTTGGCTGAGGTCGATGTTCTCGTTTTGCGCCGTGCTCAGCACAAAGGAGTCCTGCACCGTCAGATTTTGAATCGTCGATATGCCGTCCGTGAATAACGCCATGGCCGCAGCCTACTCTTTGCCCTGCTGTCCGCCGCCCTTCAGCTTGCGCATCTCATTGGGCGAGATGACGGTGAATTGCATCCGCGACGCCGCCGCGAGTTGGTCCGCCTGGCGCTTCGCCTCCGCTTTTTGTTCCTGGAACTCGCGCGCTTCATCGGCCGTCGCCAGGCGCGCGGCGCCTTCCACCACCATCCTGGCCGCAATGCGGCGAGGGACCTCGGTGCGCACTCCTTCCCGTCCGCCGTCTTGAGTCTCAAGGCTCACCAACACGGCCGAGGGATCTTTTAGACTTTCCTCCATCGCCCGAATCTTTTTGAAATACACTTGTAGGTCCATTGGTTGTCTCTTCCGGGGCCGGGCGTACCCAGCCCCCGTCTCTTGATGTCCGCCTGAGTCCAAGGCAACTTGCGCCGGCTATGAATTCACCTGAACGCCAAAGTTGTTGCGGATCACCGCGCATCCGTATAACACGTCCACGGTGAACTGTTGAGCCAGTGTATTGGGCTGGTAACTCATCACTACGCGCATGCCGAAGTTGCCCATCTCCGCATAGTGCGCCACCGCTCCCGTGCCGTATAACGGCTGCGGCAGCCGACGGATGACCAGGCCGATCGCCGGTTTGGTGAAAGCCAGGTTGTGGGTCGTCATGGGCGAGCTGCCCGTGTACGCGATGAACTGCGATCGCATCACGAAAAAGTCCTTGATTTTTCCTACCGTACCGTCGATCAAAGCCCGCAGGCCCGCTTCGCCGGCGGTCTGGAATTCGCTGAAGCGTTCGATTTGCCGCAAAGCGGAATATGTCGCGGCGTCCACCACCAGGAATTTCGGCTCCGCCGATGGAACCATCGCCGTGAACAGCTCGCTTTCCGCCTGATCGATCACGGCTTCCACCAAAGGCGTGCCCGGCGTGCCCACCGGCGTGTTCGCTGTGAACCCGGCAAACAGGTTCAGCAGGCTTGTCTCGATGCTCTGGGCGATCGCCACCACCGCCGGCTGCATATAGACCTGCAGCAGGTCCGGAACCGCCAGCACCTTGGTCACATCCGGAATTTGAAAAGTCGCTTCGGCGTGTGTGTTCAATACGATCTGGGCATTTCCCAGATTCGGGTTCTGTGTTTGAACGGTCCCGCCCTCCGCGATGTTGTTGGCTACCAGCACGGGAGGAATCGGAATGTTCACCGTATCCCCCGCCTGCGCCAAAACGGGTTCATAATCCCGGTTGACCAGGTTACCCATGACCAGGTTCCCGACCAACGCGGGCAGAGCGTCTGCCGCCACCAGCTTCACAATCGCGCTGGCCACATTTGCTGAAGTAATTATCGCCATTCATTCTCCTAAGTCGACTAGGCTGTTCTGCCTGTCTTTTTGAAATTCAGGCATTTCTGCCTGTCCTGCCTTATATGCCGCGCAGATTCTGCGAAGCTACGCGCAGAATCTCCTTGCGCACTTTTTCCGTCTGTTCCGCGCTCATTCCCGGCCGAATGTTCTCTATGTCCACGCTCTCGGTGTTTTCGCGCGGCGCCTTGTGCGCGCCGGTGATCCCCGATCCGCCCGGGATCCTGGCCGGCAGAAACTCCGGATTCTCGCTCACGAAATTGCTCAGGTACTCTTTCAGCGGCACTTCGCCGTCGTCGCCGTGCGCCAGCAGACGGCCGTCCTCGGTGCGGAACACGCCCTCGTGCACCGCACGGTATGCCAGGTCGACCTTCGCGACCCCGAGCCGTTGCAGCTCAGCCCGGATGGACGCCCCTCTTTCCGCCTGCTCGGCCGCCTGACGGCTGCGCTTGCTCTCTTCTTCCACCTCGTTCAGCCGCCGCTCCAGTTGCTCGCGCCGTCGGCGCTCCTCGACGAGTTCCGCCTTGTAGGCTGGCTCGCTCTTGGCCTGCTGCTCCTGCAGAAACTCTTGAATTGCGTGCTTCACGATCGCCTGTACGTCTGTTTCTTCCATAACTCCTCTCTAGCTCTGTGACTCAATCTCCTGCGCAATCTGAGTCTTGATCTCCTGCCGCACATCCGATAGAAACTTGAAAGCCAGCTTCTTGAAGACCTGCTTCTTCATGGTTTCGGATTGGATTCCCAAGGCAAGCAGCTTCCGGGCATCGTCCAACTCATTGCTGAAATCGGCGATGTCGAACTCGTCCAGCCCCGAGACATCGATCGAAATGTTGTCCTGGCGCGCCGCCGCGATGGCGCGCAAGACCTGTTTCATGGTTTCCTTCACCGCATCGCCGTATGCCCGCAACACCTCTTGCGTGATGCTAAAATCCCTCTGCTTGCTGGCGCCCGATTGGTGCTGGCTGGACGACTCCGACCCGGCCGCGTGCGTTATCAAGTAGCTCACTCGGTAAATTTCGTCTTTGAGCTGGACCAGATTGTCGGCGGCGATCTGGTAAACTTTGCCTTCCGGCTCGGTCCAGCCGAAGCGATCCCCCGGGGCCAGTTGGATGAAGTAGGAATCGCCCACGATCTGGTTCCATTCACGGTCCGAGTAGATCACCGGAGAAGCGAACAAACCCATCGTGAGCGCCCAGGCCAGGGCGTTGGACTTGTTGAAGTGCTCCAGCTGCAGCAGGGCCGCTTTATTCATCAACCAGAGACCTTCGGTAACGCGCAACGCAAAGATCGGCACCCGGTTCTGGCTTGCCAGGCCGTGCAGTCCTTCGTCCACCAGCCGCACTTCCTTGTTCTTCAGTTGCTGATAGACCTGGTAGTTCCGGCGGTCGTAATAGATCCAGCGGGTCTCCCGGATCCACTCGCTCTCAGTGACCTTGGACTTGCGGAGCGATGAGGTCCTTATCACCGCCCAGTCCAGCCCTCCGTGGTCGTCGTAGCTCCAGTTGATCAGTTCCTCCGGCGAGTAATCCACCAGATACGCCCGCGAGCGCCCCACGGCGTCCTCTTCCGCGCGGTTGCTGACCGAAACCGGCGAGCGTGGAAAATCCACCACAATATAGCTGCGCCCCTGCACCAGTGTTTGCACGATCCGCTGGCGGAAGAACTCGGCCAGGGAAGTACCCTTCAGGTCGCAATCCTCCGCGAAAATGTTATAGAAGCCTTTGGCCCCGTCGTCGCTGCCGTCAAACACCAATGCCGCCTCGCGCCGCATCAGCGTCGCCGCATACCAGTCGATGATCGAGCCGATATAGTTTTCGTAGAAGACCCGGCATAGCCGCTCGGCATAGATATCGCTGGGCTCCTTGTGCCGTCTTACCAGGTACTCGAAGGCGTTCTCCCGCATCTGCTCGCCGCCCGCATAAAGATCCCGGTACTTTCTCCACATCGCCTTCTTGGCGGCATACTCGGGATGCTCCCGGTCGATATTCACCATGCGGTCCTCAAATCAGCCGCTCCCGACGCTCGCCGAGCGCCGTCTGCGGCCTGCATTCCTGCCACAACAGGTAGCCAAGCGCGTCCGAAAGATGTGTCCGCTGGCGATCTTTTTCCTTGTCGATGGCGTTGCTGTCGGCCTTGTACGACACCTGCTCAAAATCCTTGATCAACTCCTTGCACCTAGGGTCCACCAGCAGGCGTATCTCGCCGTCGGCCGAGCGCAGCTTGGCGTTAGTCAGCGTGATCCGCTCGCGCACACTAGGATTGGATTTCGGCACCCTATACGTCAACCGCGCGGCGTAGTGCATCTGGAAGTACTCTCGCACGATCTGGTAATCCGAAGCGCCCGTGGTGTGCTGGCTGTTGCCCGATGCGTCGCCGTATACCACGACTCCGCTAAGGTGGCCGGGGAATCGCTCTTCAAACTCCTCGCAAGCTTCTTGCGTGCTGGCATGCCGGAGAGACAACTCGTCCAACACGAGAACCATCCGGCCCTCGATTTGCGCAACCAGCGACGACATGGGGTCCACGTTGAAGTCCAATGCCCATAGCAGCGGGCAATTCGGATTTACGTGCAGATTCTTGACGTGCTCGCGGCGGTCGAAGGAACTATACACAAGTCCGCCCTGCATACTCAAGTACTGCCCAAGCGCTTCTTGTTGATAAAAGTTTTCATCGTAGCTCCGCTTCAACCGTTCGTAAAAGTCCGGGACCCTTTCGAGCAGGTACCGGTTCTCGTTAGGCTCCGCGACAATCGCGCTATATCCGGCGACCGGATCCGCTATGAATTTCCGATAAACCCAGTCATAGCCTTGCGGCGTCCACGCGGCGAAACCGCAGAGTCTTTCGGCCTGCGGGTCGCGCAGGCGCCCTTCCAGCCGCAGCCACGCGCCCTCCGGCGAATAAGTCAGCTCATCCAGGCCAAACCACGCCAGGTTAGTGCCGCGAAGCCGCTCAAAGTCGTCCACCGGCCGGAATATGATGCGCGATCCGGTGTCCTTCATCGTGAGCATGTTCTCGGCCTTGTGATAAACGTACGGAATCTCCTGACTATCCAAAATGGCTAACAATGTCGTCTGGGTGGCGTCCCGTAACATCGGGTAAGTGGGCGCGCCGATCAGGCCCAGCCGGCCCCTGTTGTAGAAGGCAAGCCTGATCGCCTCCTGGCAAAGCGCCTGGCTCTTGCCTGAAGCGATGGGCCCTGAGAAACCCTTGAATCGCGATCTGCAGTCGTGAAAGGCCCTTTGTGAAGGAAGCTGGCCATAGACTATGTCTTGGAAGGCGATCCCGTCTCGTCCGGTTCTATCCATCGCACCCTGACTTCGCGTGGCTCGTCTGCATTCAGTTCCTTCTCGGTCTGCAATAATCGCACTAAGTCCGCCAGCGTCGGCTTCATCTCGGCGCTTCCCAGCTTCGCCTCGATGCTCTCGATCGCTTTTCTGACGATTCGCGCTCTGTGCTGCCGTTGTTCTGTCATGCGCAAACTCTATTCCCGATTTGAGACTACCATCCGGAGTTTTGGGCCATGCTTGCGAGTTTGGGCTAAGTAACAGATTTTGAACGCGCGGGTTATATTTCTCGACGTGTGAATGGCTCACGGCACGCGGCCGCGACTGGGTAGGAGAAAGCCCGCGGTTCCACCAATAAGGCTCCGGATCGCCGCGCGGAACTGAAGTGCGTGCCGGTTTCCCGAAATCCAGCGCTCCCAAAAAGCCTCGCCCCACGCTACTCTAAGGTTGAGAAGTCCGATTCGAAAATTCGTGGCCGCGAAGCGGTTAGTTTATTGGAGGATTATGAGCAATACCAACAGGCGGGCATTCATTCGGGGAGGCGCCATGGCGGCAGCCGCGGGAGGGGCCGCTAAAGCGCAATCCGGGCCTCAGAAGAAGGTTTACCACAGGGGCGAAAAGCCCAAGACGACGCCGCTGTTCAGCGGCGCGGTATCCTACGGCAATCTGCTGTTCATCTCCGGAATTGGCGCGCACTTTCCGGGCGACATCAAGGCGCACACGGCGCACGTGCTGGATGAGATTCAGAAGACGCTGGAGAATGCCGGATCGTCCATGGAGAAAGTGCTGAAATGCAGCGTCTTCCTGAACGACATCAAGGACTGGGCGGCAATGAACACAGTGTTTCAGGGCCGGTTCGGCGAGGATCCGCCGGTGCGCACCACCATCGCCGCGGCAGGTGGGATTCCGGGCGATTCGCTGGTGGAGATGGATGTGATCGCCTACATCTGAGGCGCGCACGGCCAGGGCGCGCGATCCAATGCTTCCATACCGGCTTGTCTACCACGAAGGCTACGACCTGCGGCTGGGAGACCACGTGTTCCCATCCCAGAAGTTTCGTTACATCCACGACCGGTTGCTGCGCGAGCGATTCGCCACCGAGGAGGATTTCGTCCGGCCCGAGCCGGCCACCGATGCCGACATCCTGGCGGTTCACGAGCCGGGCTGGGTGCGGCGGCTGCTGACCGGAACGCTGAGCTACCAGGAACTCTTGCGACTGGAAGTTCCCTACAGCCGGGAACTGGTGGAGGCATTCTGGCTGGCGGCCGGCGGCAGCATGCTGGCCGCGCGCCTGGCGCTGGAGCAGGGGATCGGGATCAACCTGGGCGGCGGATTCCATCACGCGTTTGCGGGACACGGCGAGGGTTTCTGCGCAATCAACGACATCGCGGTGGCCATCCGCGCCATGCAGCGCGCCGGCCGCGGCGATCGCGGCATACAGCGCGCCATGGTGGTGGATTGCGATGTGCACCACGGAAACGGGACCGCGGGTATTTTCGCGGGCGACACCTCGGTGTTTACCCTGTCCATTCACCAATTCAACAATTACCCTACCGAGAAGCCGCCTTCCAGCCTCGACATTCATCTGCCTGATGGCGTGGGCGACGAAGAATATCTGCACCGGCTGGGCAACGGATATCGCGCCGCGATGGCCATGTTTCATCCGGAACTGCTCATCTACGTAGCGGGAGCGGACCCTTATCGCGAGGATCGGCTCGGCGGGCTGTCGCTGAGTTTCGAGGGCTTGCGGGAGCGCGACCGCCTGGTTATCTGGACCGCTCTTCACAACCAGATTCCGGTGGCCATTGTGCTGGCCGGCGGATATGCCGCGAATGTGCAGGATACGGTGACCATTCACGCCAACACCGCGCATGTGGCTAAGGAAGTTCTGGAAAAGACCGGCTGGCAAGCGTAGCGCGACGTGGAGATATACCATGGCTGCGGTTAACTTTCGCACACTTGTTCTGCCCTAACCGGTAGTGTTAACCGATAAGAGAAGCGAAAGGAGTAGTGTGTGGCTCTCTGGCGCAAGCTGTTAGCATTGACGGCGCTTCCGGGTCTGGCGGCCGCCGCCGACCCCCGCATGATGGACCTGATCATGCCCGATGCGAGCATGGTGATGGAGATCAATATCGCCAATATCATGGCCTCGCCCATCGGATCGGCCATTCGTGAGGCGGTTCACAAGGGGATCGCCACGCAACTGGAAGGCGAAGCGGCGAAAGCCAAGCCGCAATTTCAGGAGCTGATTGCCGGGCTCGGCAACATCGACTGGGGCCAGGAGGTGCAAGACATCGTGATTGCCGGTGGGCCGGGCAAACACCCGCCAATGCTGATCATCGCCCGAAGCTCGCTCGACCCGGCCGGCATTCGAACTCTGAAGGCATTCAGCGGCGGTGCGGCGGAGTACGAAGGCGTGCCCATCCTGGCCTCCTCCAAGCCCGGCAACGGGACGATCGCGTTTCTGGACGGGGGCATCGTGGCGATCGGGCAAATGAGCGACGTAAAGGCGGCCATTCACCGCCGCGGCCAACATACGCCATTACCAGCGGCTTTGGCGGAGCAGGTGGCGAAGTACAGCCAGGACGATCTCTGGTTTGCTTCGACGGCGATCCTCACTGACCCCCTGCCCGATTCCCCCGCCATGCATTCCCCGGCGGGAGCCCAAATGGGCCAGTTCATCGAAAAGGTGGCAGGCTTCAACGGGGGACTGCGCTTCAGCCCGGACTTCGATTTTTCCGGCGACCTTATCGCGCGTACGGATAAAGGGGCTGCCGAACTTGCCGAAGGGCTGCGCTCACTGACGGGCATGATACAGTCGCAGGCCAAGATAGCGGGCCAGGGGAGCGGCCTGGAAGCTTTCAAATACCGGATGAACGGCAAACACATTCTACTGTCGCTGCACGTGCCGGAAGCGCAGGTGCGCGCTGGCTTGCAGCAGATGCGCGCGGCGCAGGCGCGGCAGACGGTGGCGGTCTCGAGGCAGGCGGCAAGACAGGCGGCAAGGCAGGCGCAAGCGCCCCCGGTGATAGCGCCTTCGAGCGGCCTGCCCCCGCCGCCCGCCGGCACCATACGCGTGCAGTCTTCGGACATGGGGACCGTGCTTATCCCGGTAGGGAAACAGCAGTAGTAGGGCGGACGCCCCCGTCCTCTCGCCATCCCCAGGTCGCGCTCTTTAACCGGGACGGCACGCCTCGGCACGTCGTTATATCAACGGTTAGCCGAAGAACGGGGCATGACCTCGCTCTCCGCCGACAGGTTGGATTGCTAGGTGCATGGAGCCAGGGAGCTTCCGGAGCAGACTGGCCGGCAAGCCGATGGCTCTAGCGCGTGGGCGGTTGGTCCTTATATACCCTCCCATGCTTCATCACGAAGACTACTCGCCGGACCGCGCTGATATCGACGAGCGGATTTCCGTCCACAGCCACAATATCCGCCTCCTTTCCTTCCGCGACCGAACCGATCCGGTCCGCCATCCCCAGCGATTCCGCTGCCACCGACGTTCCGCTGAGCAACGCATCCATGGGACTGTCGCCCCCGTCCCGCACGCGATAGATGAACTCTTCGGCGTTGCGGCCATGCGAGCCGGCCACCGCGTCCGTGCCCAGCACCACCTTCACATGCGCCTTCCGTGCGCGGCGCAGCACATCCGCCACCAGCGGCAGCGCCTTCTCCATGTAGGCGAACCCTTGCTCGTTGTAATTGCCGATGCCCAGAAACTTCGCCTTGTTGTCCAGATAGTTGTGCAGCACCAGGAAATTCGGATCGAAGTACACGCCGCGCGCCGCCATCAGATCCAGGGTGGCGTCATCCAGGAAGGTGCCGTGCTCGATGGTGGTGCAGCCTGCCATGATGGCCGCCCGCGCGCCTTCCGAAGCGTGCGCATGCACCATCGCGCGCAGGCCAACCTTGCGCGCCTCGCCGCAGGTGGCGTCGATCTGATCCGCGGTCATGGTCATCTTGCCGCCGTCGCGGATGCTCGCCGTGGCGAACAGTTTGATCACGTCCGCGCCGTCCGCCTTGAGCTTGTCCACCAACGCGCGGAGCTGCGCCGGATCGCCGCTCTTCTCCGTGACCTGCGCGAGGGACGTGAGCAGGCGCGGGCCCGGTATGCTGTCGCGCGCGATCAAATCGCGGAGGTCGGCGTCCAGAGCCGCTCCCACGCTCTGCACGGTCGTGAAGCCGGCCATCAGGGTGGCATACAGATTCGCCTCGGCGCGCAGCGCGGCCTGTTGCGGCGTGGATTTGGCGCCAAGACCGTCCAGTTCCAGACGGTCGTCCTTGTTGAAGAACCAGGTGGGGTGGATGTGCGTGTCGATCCAGCCCGGCATCACCGTGAGGCCGCTGAGGTCGATGGCGGGCTTGCCCTTGGCGGCAACGATCCGGGTGATGCGGCCGTTTTCTATGGTGATCTGACGGTTGCGGAGCACATGGCCTTGACCATCAAACAGCGTGGTGGTTTTGATCAGGATGGGCTGGGCGCCGGCTGCGGCGGCCAGCATCAGCACGGCGAAAGATCTCGTGAGCATCGGTTATTTTCCCGTGGGAACCAGCTTATCCCAGAACGATGGCTGGATAGGACAGCATGTCTATTGCGGGGCAAACTTCCTTGAACCAGACGTCAGGCCAACTACCCGCCCACAAAGAGGAATTTCGGCCCAATTCCCGAGTGGCGCGCGACACGAGCGCAGCTTCCCCGCGCTAGTCAACATCGCGTCTGATAAACGATTTTATCGGACCTAAGCAAGGCCATCTGCCGGACGCCTCGTGCGGCTGAGAAAGGGGCCGCCGAGATCGTGGTTCACAATGGGCCTTTGTCCGGTGACCCTAAAACGTACCAGCGCGAATATCTGCGATGATTTGCCGGACTTCTGCTGCGAAGATTTTCCTGTTTGGCCCCCACGTAGGGAAACCAGTACAGCGAGCACGCGTGCCTTGCGGGACGTGCTGGTAGCCCCAGCGCGCTTCCTTGCCGACGAATATCATGCGCTCGGCAGCAACCGCCGTAATCTCGAGCTTGAGCTTTGATCGCCAGTAGTTTCCATAGGGGCGATGTTTCTTCTTGATGTTCACTTCATCCGTATTCTTGGCGTCCTTCCAAATGTCGGTGACGTAAACACGCCGGAAGAAGTCTTCGGCAGTTGAGGGATTATCTGCGAGGAGGCGGAACAGCTCGCCTAGTTCCGCGTCTTTGCCGGCGAGCCACCGGAAAAAGATCTTCCGATGCCTCTTGATCGCCTCTTCTGGAGTTGTGCATTGCGATTGAGCATTCCATTGCTCCTTTGTGAACGGAAATAAGGGGTTTTGGAATACAACCAAAGCTTCAAACCTGTCTTTCCCTTCGGCCAGCTCACCCCCGTAGAGCGCGGGTAGCACATATGGTTCTTCTTCGCCGGCCGCAGGCCTGTTCGGGTCAACATAGATGGTCCGCGCAAAATCCGTGAAGTTGAACGCCCTGTCGAGCATGTGGTCTACTTCTTCTGGCTCAGTCAATCGCAGTCGTAGAATTTCGTCCCTTGAGATCGCCAATTCGTGCAGGTACAGAATCGGCTTTCGCAATACGCCGCCCGGCTGTAGTTCACGCCCTGCCTGTATCGCCAGTGCTATGGCTGCCATTGTGGTTTTCGCATCTTTTTGCAGCGAACGGTGCTCTTCAAGCGTTAGCCCGAAATCGTTCAACTCCTCAGCATGGGCCAAGTAATTTGGTTTTTTGTGTCGTCGGTGACGTAGCATTGCTCTGTTCGGAGGCCGCACGCAGCACCGCAGAGGACGCATGACAAAAAACCTCTGGCGTCCGTTCGAGAACATCCGCATTTCAGGCATCGTAACATGCTTGTTCTCTGTTCAGGATAGCCGAACATTACCTCCGTTTTGTTCGGGGATCGGGTCCTTCTCCCAGCCCCGTTGTGGCCGAATTCCTCTCCCATGATCCGACGTTATGGCGCCTTCGGGCGGATCGTCGGCGAGACGCCAAAGGCCCGGAAACGACTTCGATGGCTTTCCACAGGTGGCACGTCATTGATCCGGAACCCGGCACCGTTCGGATCGGCGATACGGCGATTCCGCTGCCGATGTAGAAGCTAAAGCGTGCGCGCAAATAGAGGAAAATGGATTCAGGAGCGATTCGGGCTTCGAATCAACTATGCCTTCACAACACAGCGGCATCGATTTTGTTGCTTATGATCGAGAGGGCCGAGTACTGCTGTTGGCCGAAGCCAAAAGCAGACGCGGTACATCGGAGTCTTGGGCTGCCCGTCTGAGAAGAAACATGCTCTCACATGGGATGCTCCCTCGGTCGAAGTATTTCTTAATCGCAACTCCCGAACGGATGTACCTGTGGAAGCAGGATCGCGCTGATCCGGGGGAAGCGCCGCCCGAGTTTACCATCGATGCGGAAAAGGTGTTCCGGCCCTACTTCCAAAAGCTACAACAGGAGCCCTTGAACATCGGGCCGGAGGCATTCGAACTTGTTGTCTTGACATGGTTGAGCGACATTACACGATCGGGCGAACGCAACTTGGACCCAAGTTCGCCTTCGGCTGGTTTGTCTGAACTCACCGGTTCATTGCAGCAGGCCCGCATCGAAACGAATCCGATGCAATGACGGTCTATGTTGAATCCAACTTCGTGCTTGAGCAATCGCTCCAGCAGGAGGAATGCGACAGCTGCGCCGATCTCATCGATCTTGCTTCGAAGGGCCGTATTGTGCTCGCGGTGCCCGCATTCTCTCTCGCCGAACCGCACGTGGCCATCTCTGCCAAGGAAAAGGCTCGCTCCAGGCTCAGCAATGACTTGCGGTATCACCTTTTCGAACTGGGCAGGTCGAAACCCCATCGTGCAGTTCCAGCGAAGTTCGATACACTAGCGTCAATTCTGATCGCCAGCGCCCAACTTGAACGGGACGGCCTGCGCGACACGATTTCCCGCCTCCTGCAGACAGCCGAAGTCATTTCGCTCGACGCCGCAATTCTGAGGTCAGCCGCACAGGTACAAGCGGAATTTGGCATGTCGGGTCAGGATGCCATCGTTCTTGCATCCGCGCTTGCGCACTTGGATCTTCACCATCCTCCCGAGAGTTGCTTCCTCAACCGCAATTCGAAGGATTTTGACGATCCCGACGTCCGCGAGAGACTCGATGCTCGGGGTTGCGGGTTCTTTGCCAGTTTCGAAGCTGGCTTGCGTCACATTGTTGCGCGAATCGGGACGAAGTAAAAACCAGGGAACCAACGGGTTCGGGCAGACATTTCAAAAATCGGCAGAAACAGCGTTGGACGAAGTCGCCAAAAGGCGGCAGACGCTTCGTGTACCTGTAAGCTCGCGGCTTCGCGGAGCGCGAATGGATCGCGCCGCCGGGGTCATCATGACAATATGCGTCATTTCAAACGCCCATGGCAGACAAAGGCGTTGCCCGTGGCGTATACCCGGGGGGGCTGCCCACCGTGTCTACAACGGCGGGTCTGCTATGTACCACCAATCCGGATGCTGCGCGCTCCAATTGCACCCAGCCACCGGAGCCAGCCAGTCCATCCCAGAATCCCCGCCGATGGGTGCCCCCGGCGGTGCCCCGGGAGCCGGCATAGGCTGCGCCGGGTCCGCCGGCCGCTCCAGGAAGCGTTTGATATCGGCGGCCAGCAGCGCACGTTGCGCCTGTTCGGCCTCGCCCGTAACCCCCTCGCCCTTCAATCGCGCGGCCAGTTTCGTCAGCTTCCACGACGCGATGGCCCGCACCTGGCCATTGGACGCGCCAGTGGCCAGCCACATCACGCGATCCACCAACACGCGCTCCTCGGCGCGGCGCACCTCCGCTTCGTAGGGTGACGCAGCCGCCGCATCGAACGTCGCTTTCGTCAGGCGGTCGATGACTTCTTCCAGGCCCGGCAGCGTCGGATCGACGGCGTGTTGCGCGACCATGCGGGCGGCGCGATCCAACTCCAGCACGAAGCCGATCGTCACATCCGCGGCCACCGTAGCCGGACTCAGCGGATCGAAGCCGTCGCCGGTGGTGCGCGGGAACAACTCCCGGTGGCGGCCGAAGCCCGGCGGACGCGGCGGAATCGCATCCAGCACCTGCTTGGGCACGGTCAACTCGGCGGGCTTCAGCGTATTGGCCAGCGCTTCCAACGCCTTGCGTTGATTGGCGGCCGATTCACATTTCACGGGCGCCCGGCCATCCCCGCGCATGCCGTAGATATATTCCTGTCCGCCGATGCTGGATGCGGTGGCCTCCACCGAGTAGCGATGATACATGAAAATGGGTACCAGCGGCTCTTCGATCGTAGCCATAGGCGCGCCCGTGCGGATGGTATGCTCACCCAGCCGGTCAAGCGCGACGCGGCGAATCTTCATGATGCGATTCAGCTCGTCGGCCTGGTTCAAGCCGTTGGACCACTGATCCACACCCGGACGAATGCCCAAATCCTGGTTCGTCATATAGCGCAGATCCTTGGCCCACGCATCGTCGAGGATGCGCGCCAGCGCCGCGGCTTCGTCGCCTTTTGGAAGCTGGCTGTAACCGTACTTGATAGATATCTTGTCCCATTCGCCGATGTGCGCGGCATAAGCTTGCGACAGATCGATGGTGCCATCGGGCAGCAGCTTCTCCTGCGGATGCGGGTAATCCATCACGGAGATCCAGCCCTGCGTACTGTCGTAGTAATTGTGGCCCAGCCCCAGCGTGTGCCCGACTTCATGCGCGGCGAGCTGCCGTATGCGCGCGAGGGCCGTTTGATAGAGGATATCCGGCTTTTCGCTACCGGTCTTGTAGGGCGAGAGCAGGCCTTCGAAGATCAGATAATCCTGACGGTCGCGCAACGAGCCAAGCGTAACCGTGCCTTTGATGATTTCGCCGGTGCGCGGATCGCTGACCGTGCCGCCCATGCTCCAGCCGCGCGTGGAGCGGTGCACCCAGTTGATCATGTTGTAGCGAATGTCCATCGGGTCGGCGCCTGGGGGCAGCACAGCCACCTTGAAGGCGTTGCGGAATCCGGCGGCTTCAAACGCCTGGTTCCACCAGCTCGCGCCCTCGATGAGTGCATTGCGCACGTCCTCCGGCGCGCCCGGATCCACCCAATATTCGATGGGCTTCAACGGGTCGCTCACGGCGGCGGTGGGGTCCTTCTTCTCCAGGCGATGTCGTTGAATGTAGCGCCGCACCATGGGTTCTCCGATGGGCGTGCTGTAGTCCACAAAGCTGGGGCCGCCGTAGCCGGCGCGCGGATCTTCCAGGCGCGGCACGTATTTGTTGTCCGGCAATTCGACCAGCGAATAGTGTTCGCGTAGGGTGACGGCTTCGGCAGTGGGCGTGACGCTGGCCACCGTGCCGGAGAACAGTCCGCCGCCGAAGCCCCCGAAACCCCGTCCGCCGCCCGGCGCAGCAGCCCCTGGAGCGCGGACCTGAATCGGGGGTGGTCCCTGCATAGGCGCGAAGCCTCCGCCACCGCGTCCTCCCGACGGTTCGTTGGTGAAAGTTAGAGTGACTTCGATCTCGCTATTCTTGGGGAACGCTTTGGTGCGCTCCAGGTAGACGGCGCTGCGGGTGCGATCGATCTTATAAGTGACGCCGCCGGAGAGAGTGTTTGCGGCGCCGCCGCCATCGCGCACGAAGAAATCGGTGGCGTCAACCAGCACCCGGCCGTTAGTCTCGGCTCCGACCGTGAATCCCCAAAGGACTGACTTGGCGAATGAATCCTCCACCGAACGCCGTTCGGCGGGATTGGCGCTCGACGAGCGGAACGACTCGCTCCCCTGCACCATGAGCACTTTCGGCCCGACGCGCTGAAACGAGACGACCTTGCCGCCATCCTCAAGGCCCCGGTCGAGACCGATGTCGTTCGACCCCAATCCCGCGGCGATGCCGGTGGCCAACAGGAAATCGTCGCCCAGGCGCGAAATCTCCATCCAGAGATTGCCTGTGCGCTCGTCCCAATACAGTGGGAAATAGCCGTCCAGCTTGCGCATGCCGGCGGTGCGCTCCTCAATGGTGGCTGACTTCTGCGCGCGCAGCACCGGCGCAAGCAGCATCACAAACGACAAGCAAATCAATCTGTGCATCATCATCCCTGATTGTATAGTGGGGCGGACCTCCGGGTCTGCGCGGGGCCTCCAGGACCCGCTCTTTGGCGACTGTCGTCTGCTATACTAATGCGAAGGTCCATTGCGCGAAAGGGCGCCCCATGTTCGGGACAAAGTACGGGCTGGTCACAATAGCTGTTTTCGCCGGAGCGTATAGTGTCTCGCTCGTCACTTCCAGGGCGCAGCAGGACGAGAGCAGCGACCGCAAAGCCTACGCCGCCAAGATAGGCGCGACCTATAATTTCCGCTTCGGTGCCGGCAAAATCTCCACACCCGGCAATGCCGCCGTCGAAGGCGGTAATTTCATCCAGCCGCAAGCCTTCCTGCCAGCTTCCTATTGCGGACGCTGTCATCGGGAGGCGTACAGCCAGTGGCGCCAGGCGCTGCATTCGAACGCATTTCGTACGCCCTTCTATCGCACCAGCGTCAACATCCTGCTGCGTACCAAGGGCATCGAATTCAGCCGTCATTGCGATAGCTGCCATAACCCCATCGGAGTCCTTTCGGGAGCCCTAACCGAGGACTCGCAGGTGGACCGAAGCTTCGACGAAGACGGACTCACCTGCACCACGTGTCACTCCATTCAACAACTGCAATCGACCAACGGGAATGGCGGCTTTGTCTTCGGAGTCCCCTCCGCCATGGTGGATGAAGATGGCAATCGCATCCCCGGCATGGTACCCGATGAAGAGATCAAGAACCATCCCGACCGGCACTCCAGAGCGGTGATGAAGGATTTCTACCGCACGCCGGAGTTTTGCGCAGCGTGCCACAAAGCCAACCTGCCGGAACCGCTGAACGATTACAAATTTATCCGCGCCTTCACGGTATTCGACGAGTGGCAGAACTCGAAGTTTTCGCAGCGCAATCCCCTTACCTTCTACTCCACCGGCTTCACCACCTGCCAGGACTGTCACATGGCGCGCGCGAAGCTGCAACTCGAAGATTATGGCGCCAAGCATGGCACGTTTGCCTCGCATCGCTGGCCGGCCGGCAACACCGCCGTTCCGTTTTACTACGGCTTCGACGAGCAACTGCAGAAGACGGTGGAATTCCTGAAGTCCGGGATGTACTTGAACGTGGATTTGTTCGCGATCAAGAAGCCGGACGAGGGGGAAATGACTGCGCCGCTCGGAACCAAGCCTTTCCACCTTGCTCCGAATGAAATCGTGCAGATGATGGTGGTGATCCAGAACAAGAACATCGGCCACTCCCTGGTTCCCGAAGTGCGCGACCTATACGAGCCGTGGGTTGAGTTTGTGGTCCAGGATGCGGCCGGCAAAGACATCTATCACAGCGGTTTTCTGAAGCCCGACGGCTCGCTGGATGAGCGCGCGCATAGCTTCACGAATAGGCCGGTAAATATGGATGGAAGCTTCGTGGACAATCATAAAGTCTGGACCATCCACTCGGTAGCCTATGACAACAGCATCCAGTCCGGACGTTCCGCCCTGGTGCGTTATGAATTCCAGATTCCCGCAGGCGTGAGCGGTCCCCTGACGGTAACTGCGCGCATCAACTATCGCCATTTTCGGCAGAGCTATTTGAACAACGTTCTGGGACTGGAACATCCCGCTTATCCCGTAGTGGAACTCGCCTCACGTACCCGCACCCTGAATATCGGCGACAATCCGGCCACGCCTCCCGACTCGCACGATAACCCGGACTGGATGCGCTGGAACAATCTCGGCATCGCTTATCTGGATCAATTGCAGTATGCCGACTCCATGCACGCCTTCGAGCAGGTTGTCAAGCTGCGGCCGGATTACGCCGACGGCCATATCAATATCGGCCTGACCTATATCGAGTGGGAAAAGTATTCCGAGGCGCGCAGCCACCTGGAGCAGGCCTTGGCGCTCAGCCCGAATAATGCGCGCGCCCTTTACTATCTGGCGCTGGTGGAGAGGCGCGAGGGGCACTACGACGAGGAAGTGGCCGACCTGCAGAGAGTGGTGATCCAATATCCGCAGGCCCGCGATCCGCGGCGGGAGTTGGGCATCGCCTACTATCAGAGACATGCCTACGACGAGGCTAGGGAGCAGTTCGAAGCCCTGCAAAAAATCGATCCGGACGACTTGGCCGCGCACTACAACCTGGCGGTCCTATATCGCCGCATGGGAATGAAAGACAAGGCCGCCGAGCAGGCTGCGTTATTCGCCACCAAACAAGTGGACCCTGGCGCGCCGACTTACTCGCTGGAATTCCTGCGGAAGCATCCCGAGATTTCAACGGAGAGCGTACCCTGGCATATGCATACCGATATTCCGCCCGCGACGGTTGTTTCCACCGGCGGAGGACAATTCTAGATGCGCGCATCGCGACGCCGCTTTATTCGATCGCTGAGCCGGTCGGCGCTGGTATTGCCTTTTGCGGATTTGATTGCGATCGGTCAAAAATTGCCCGGGCCGGTAGAGCGCAGTTACGACGCGAAGGCCATGCCGGCTCCGGCCGGGCCTAAGTCGCCGATTGAGGGCACTCCGCTTGGCCTCAGCTTCGTGGACGTGGTCAAGGAGTCGGGCCTGGCCGTGAAGACCATCTACGGCGGCGAAGGCAAAAACAAATATCTTCTGGAAACCACAGGCTGCGGCTTGGCCTTCTACGATTACGATAACGATGGCTGGCTGGATGTCTTCCTGATAAACGGCTGGCGGCTGGAAGGTTTTCCAGAGGGCAAAGAACCGCGCTGCCACCTGTTCAAGAACAATCGCGACGGCACCTTCACGGATATGACCAAGGGTTCCGGCCTGGAACACCGCACGGGATGGGGACAAGCATGCTGTGTGGGCGATTACAATAACGACGGCTACGACGATCTCTTCGTCACTTACTACGGCCAAAATGCCCTCTACCGGAACAATGGCAACGGCACTTTCACGGACGTGACCAAGGAAGCGGGCCTGAGTCAGCCTGGTCCCAAGATTCGCTGGAACACCGGCTGCACATTCGTGGATTACGACAAGGACGGGCATCTTGACCTGTTCGTAGCCAACTACGTCGATTTCGATTTGAAAACCGCGCCTCCGCCAGAAGCTGGTCCTTGTACTTATAAGGGACTACTGGTGGCCTGTGGGCCGCCTGGGCTGCGCGGCGGCAAGAACATTCTGTACCACAACAACGGCAACGGTACATTTTCGGATGTCAGTGAAAAAGCCGGCATCTGGAAGACGCAAGGCACCTATGGCTTAAGCGTGGCCGCATCGGATCTCGACAACGACGGCTGGCCCGACATCTACGTCGCCAACGATTCCAGCACCGCGACGCTTTACCAGAATCAAAAAGACGGCACGTTCAAGGACATCGCTATTGAATCCGGCGCCGCGTTGTCCCCCGAGGGCAAACCGCAAGCCGGCATGGGCGTTTCCATCGGCGATTACAATCGCGACGGTAACCTCGACGTGGTGAAGACGAATTTCGCGGGCGATACCGATTCGCTGTATACAAACCTGGGCGATGCGAACTTCGAAGACCGCACTTATCCGAGCGGCCTGGGAGTCAACACGCGCCTGCTGGGATGGGGTGTGGGCTTCTTCGATATGGATAACGATGGGTGGCTCGACATTCTGATGTCCAACGGCCACGTCTATCCGGAAGTGGATAAGTCCAACGCCGATTTGAAGTACGCCGAGCACAAGTATCTCTATCGCAACCTGCAGAACGGGCGCTTTGAAGAGGTCACGGACAAGGGCGGACCGGGCATCCTGGAGAACGCGCCGGCGCGCGGGTGCGCCTTCGGCGATTACGACAACGATGGCGATCTCGACGTGGCGGTGAACTGCGTCAACGCGATCCCGCAGCTTCTGCGGTGCGACTCCACGCTGAAGCGGAACTGGATCAAAATCAAGCTATCTGGCGTGAAGTCCAACCGCAGCGGCATCGGCAGCCGGGTCACGGTGATTGCCAAAACCAAACCCGATGCGCCGAAGCCGTTGGCCCAAATGGATGAGTTGCGCAGCGGAGGCAGTTACTTCTCGCAGAACGATCTGCGCATGCATTTCGGACTGGAACAGGCGACTAAGGTGGACATGGTCGAAATCAAGTGGCTCAGCGGCCAGATCGACCAACTGAAGGATCTTGATGTCAATCGGCTATATGTCATTCAGGAAGGCGGCAAAATCCTGAAGAGCGAAGAGTTGAAGCCGGCCCGTAAACAGGGAGCCTGAGACCATGCGTGCACTCGTCTTGCTATTTCTGATCCTGCCGTCCATCGCGGTAGCCGCGGAAACGTGCCCGTGGTTGAACGCGGCGACCGCCGGCGGAGTCTTGGGCGGCCCAGTCACCAACGTCACCATAACGCGCGCACACGCTGGAGACGATGCAACCTGCGAATTCATCCGGCACGACGGATCTTTGCTGCTTGAACTTCGCATCGAAGTAGAAACCATGCCTTCCCCAGCCAAAGATTTCGCGACCTACGCGGCGCGCTGCCGTTCCGCCGCTCTGCCGCTGAAAGCCATTGGCAACGAGGCGCTAGCTTGCAACGACGGAGGCGCCGGGCAGATCGTAGGACGTGTGCGCGATCGGGCCTTCGTGGTCCGGATCAGCACCAGCGATCGCTCCGCCAAACCGAGCGCACTTAGCGAAAAGGCCCGCAAGATAGCGGAACAAGTCGCAGGCATCCTATTTTGAGCGGTACTTAACTCCCCTGCTTGAGCTTCTTCTCTTTCTCCCGCTCCTCCGCCTTCCGAATCTCCGCAGCCTTCGCAAACGCCTCCGCCGACCCCGCCGTATCGCCCTTCCGCCGCAGCAACAGCCCCAGATTATTCCACGCCGCGGCGTTCAGGCCATCCAGCGCCACCGATCGCCGCAACGCCTCGATCGCCCCATCCGCATCGCCTTGCTGCTTCAGAGTCGTGCCCAGGATATACCAGGCGTCGTTATACTCGGGGCGCTGCGCCACCGCCGCGCGCAATTGCTCGATGGCCTTGTCCGGAAGTCCGGCATCTACATAAGTGAGACCCAGGCTGTAATGCGCCTCCGCCAGCGCCGGGTCGAGCGCCACCGCCCGCTCCAGTTCCGCTCGCGCATGCGGCAGATCGTCGGTCTGCTTGTACGCGATTCCCAAATCGTAATGCGCGCCGGCATCGTCCGGGTGGTCGCGGATCAGCGCGGAAAGATGTTTGATGGCGCCCTGGAAGTCACCGGCCGCGATGTAAGCATAGCCCAGGTTCACCTGCACGTGGAAGTTACTCGGGTCGTGTTCTAAGATTGTCCGAAATTCCTTCAGGCCCGCGGCAGGATCGCCCGATCTGACCAGCGCATTGCCATAACCGTTGCGCACTAAGTCGTTCTTAGGATCGAATCGCAGCGCCTGCCGGTAAGCGTCCCGCGCGTCTTTGTAACGGCTCAGTTGCAGATAGGCGTCGCCCATGGTTGCCCAGATCTCGGCGTTAGCGGGTAATTGGCGCGACGCCCGTAGCAACTCCGAAACAGCTTCCCGATAGTGCGCGGTCTGCGCGTATGCCGAGCCCAGCCGGTAATGATATTCGCCGCGATCGGGTGCCAGCCCCGCAGCCTTCTGCAAAGCCCGCACGGCGGGATCGGGCCGCTGCGCCAGCCACAGCGCCACCCCCAGGTGATACCAGGCTTGCGCCATCTTGGGATCCAATTCCGTGGCGCGTTGAAAATGAGGAATACTTTCCGCGGAACGGTTCGTAGCGCTCAGCAGAAACCCGATTTCATCCTGATAAGCGGCGGATGCGGGCGCCAATTCCGCCAGCTTCTCATACGCCGCCAGTGCCCCGTTGGCGTCCCGCGCTGCCAGACGCTCGCGTGCGGTGGACTCAAGCTGCTGCACGGTGCCGGGCGTTTGCGCGGCCAATCGCGCCAGAAGACATAGAATCGCCAAACTTATACGTGGCAGCATCGCGGATCAACCGGAGGTTAGCGCGTAGGAATGTGGATTGTCAATTTCAGCCCTCCGCCCTGCCGGGACAGCATCTTTCCCAGCGCCCCAGCCGGAGCGGGGACCGGGGCATGGCCGCAAGGCGCGGCCCGAATTACTCCCACATCGGCTGACTTACCAGGTTCGATGCGGCGCTGTTTCGGGGAAAACGCCCTGCCGCGTTGACGCGAGTAACTCGACCGCCAATCCGTACTGCTTAACGCACTCGCGCACGCATAAGTCGCACTAACTCCTTTTCCTTCCAGCAATGCGCCGCACTACCGCTTCCAACACAATCGAAAGGCCTTAACGCGAGATCTTCTTACATGAAACTACGCGCCTAAAGATTTCTCTTGACTCCCGAGTCAATCCGGCATATACTTCCTGACACGGAGGCTTTTCATGCGTCTACACCGAGCATGCACCCGTTCCGCCGCGAGGACGGATGTTTTCATCTGTTCGTGGCAAGTCGTTGGCTCTCGTTGGCTCTCGTTGGCCTAGCAATCCTAGTAGTTCCCCTTAAAGCCCAGCTCTGCACCGGTACTGGCCCGCCTTGCGTCTTGACTGCCGGGTACGCCGGACCCGCCACGGATGCCAACTTCAACAGCCGGCAGGCAATCAATCCCTATGAAACCACGCTTTCTCCCACCTCGCTGCCGGGCAGTACAACCGGCACGCTGTTCGAGGTCGACGACATCTCCTCGGCGTTGCCCAGCGGCGCCACGTCAAATCCGATCATGGCCCAGCCACTCTATGTCAAAGGCATCACTACGGCGCTCGGGAGTTGCAGCGGCTGCAATATGGTGGTTGCCGTGACTCTCAACGGCACGGTCTTCGCCTGGGTCGCCGACGGAAGCGGGGCCGGCAATCTGTTGTGGAGCAGGCAGGGAACTCCGTCCGGCGGCCAGGGAAATTCCGGCAATGCGCTCTGGTACGACGACTGCGGGCCGGGCGGCGCACCCGCCCAGCGTATCGCGACCCTGCAGTTTCAGGGTATTGTATCGACGCCGGTAATAGACGCCAGCGGCTCGCCGCCCCTAATGTTTCTGACATCGTATTGTACGAACAGCATCGGACCGGAGTGGTGGCTTCACGAGATTAACCTCCAGAACGGTCACGACGTGGCATCGACCAATATCCAGACCGACGTCCGGAGCCTCAGTTGTTCGGGTTGCTCGAATTTTACGGCCGGTTGGCAGCAGCAGCGGCCGGCGCTGCTCGAAGTGAAGAACTCCGGCAACAGCAGCACACCCAACCTTTTCTACATTCTGTTCGGAACGGGCGTCATGGAGAACACCTACGCCAAGGACTACACCGGCTGGGTGGTGGCCTATACGGTCAACTCAGGCGGTCCCCAGCCTGTGTTCGCCTACTCGAACCAACCCAGCGGTTGCGGCACGGGCGGCGGTTTAGCCCTTAGCGGAGCGGAGAACGCTCTGTGCAGCGGCAATTTCGGGAGCCCCTCCTGCGATTGCATGGTCTATCTGACTTGCCCGGTAGCCGGCGACACGTGTAACTACTCGACCGGCAACTGCGCCGTAAACACCGGCACAGTGTGTACCAATCTTGGTGCGCCGAATTGGGGAGGCCATGGGGGAGGGTGCTGGATGTCCGGAAACGGTGCGGCGGCGACCGCCCTAAACGCCATGAATTCCGACAACGACGTACATGTCTTCCTTGGCTGTGGCAACGGCGGCTTCCAGGAGTTCAATGGCAGCACGCCCGATGCCAGCAACAACAATGGCCAGACCGTGATGGACTTCCGGCTGACGCAGACCGGATACGATTCCACCACGCCCTTCCAGACATTCACGCCTAACAGCCCCGCTTCCGGGGTTGCGCCGCCGCTGCCGACGCTCTGCGGATGCAACGCCAGCGGGGGCAGTTGCCAACCATGCACCCTCACTCTCCAAACCATGAACGCGAACGACTATGATATGTCGGTCGGGGGCATGGCGCTTTTCAACGACCTTGGCGGGACCCAGCGTCTGGTAACCATCGACAAGGCCGGATACGGTTACCTGTTGACGCAGGGAAACATCTGCGGCGCAGGGACCCCGGACACCGCGTGCATAGGCTTCGCATCGGGCGATCCGGGCAGCGCAATGACCTTTGGCGCATCCCAACTGCTTTGCAGCGCCTATCCCAACAATTGCGACCGCATCGCCAGCATGGCGGTGTTTGACAACCAGGGATCGGGCTCGGGCCGCTCAGTTTACCTGAACTACTGGCCCAACAACGAAAGGCTGACCGCGCTCACGTTGTCCGATAACTCGACGTGGGTAAACGGAGCGGGCGTGCAGCAGCTCACATGGAGTTCTGGAAGCTCCCAGACGCTTAGCCTGTACAGCGGCAGTTGCACGGCCGATGAGAATTGCTTGTCCGATCAGGTTGTTGCCGGAGACACGCTCACGCTCACGGGTTGCACCTGCGGAGGCAGCGGCTGCCCCGTGGCAACCACGGTAGGCAGCACCTCGCTGACCATCAACATGACGGTCGCCACCGCCTTTGGATCGTGTACCGCTCCACAGAGTTTTCAGTACAAAGGTTATTTCGTGAAGCCGGCGCATGACCACACTCCGACCGTAGGCAGCGGTGGATATCCGGGCGCCGCGGTGACGATCAGCGCAAACTGCACCTCTCCGCCCTGCACCAACGCACTAATCTGGGCAGTGCTTCCGGGAAGCGGCTCCACTGCTGATGGCCTAAGCCGCGGCTTGGGAACTTTGTACGCTTATACGGCCCTGCCAAACGGGCTGGATCTGCTAGCCGAGGACTGGGCCAGCGCCGACACTTGGTGTGCCTCCTCTTTCGCCCGCCCGACCATCGTGAACGCCGGGGCCTTCGTGCCGACCTACGCGGTCAGCACCAGCGGCCGGAGCTTTCCAGGTGGAACGTGCCCCACGACCACCACCTCGGGCATCCCGTACCCATCCGGCATCCTTGTTTACCACCAGCAGCGCGCCCCCGCTGTGCGCTTTTGCTTATACGGAGTCTATGGAGTCTAATCACATGGAAAATTATTTTCGTAATCTTTCCTTACTCGGGTTGTCGGTCATCGCTGGGACCGGGCCATTGCCTGCCGCTGCCCCGACCTATCGCGCCGTTTACTACGAGACTGACCAGACTGGGGAAGCCGTCGGGATCGTCGAGGTATCTCCTGGTGTCTTTTACTCGGCCACTGGGTCGACGATGGCAATCTTCTCCGTTGGTACACAGGGGTTAGAGACAACGCTGGCTACGTTCCAAGACCCGCCATATATTCTCGGTTCCAGCCCCGGCGCTACCGGCGCAAACGGTCTGTTCTACTCCTCGGTCTCGGAGGTCGAAGGCGTCGGCTCCGGCAATATATTCTCGGTGTCCTCGGCCGTGGGCAGCGAACAGATTTACCCCGCCCAGAGGCTTGCGGCATTACCGTTGTCCGGTAACCTGCCCAACGGCATCCTCTTCGGCGTCCTTTATGATTTCTCCAATGGCTCACGCAACCTCGGCACGGTCGCCCTCAGCGGCAAGGCCACGGCCTTCTACGAGTTCCCCTCAGGAGACCGCCCCGCCACCCCAATTTACGGCGCAGACGGGAACTACTATGGCATTTCCTACAACGCCGGGGTCGCCGGCTCCACGTCCTATTTCTACCGGGTGACGCCATCCGGATCTTTCACCAATATTGCCTCACTTCCATTCATCGGGGCCGGGCCGGGAGACGGGGGCGGGTCCCCCTACGCAGGAAGCGGCCTCATACTGCAGGGCGCAGACGGCAATTTCTACGGCATCCAGCCGACCACTGGCGGGTGCTCGGCCAGCAACCAGCACGGCGCGGTTTTCAAGCTGACTCCAACCGGCCAGTTCACCATTCTGCACGACTTCGGAGTGTGCGAGAACTCCGTCGTGAATTCCTTGATCGAGGGCAGCGACGGGAAACTTTATGGCGTTACGGAGGGCAACAGCGTGATATTCAGCTTAACCACCTCCGGGACCTATAAGGCACTGTTTGCGCCGAGCAACGGGAACATGCAGGGCTTGTGTACCTGTACGCTGGTGCAGGGCAGCGACGGCGTCATCTACGGTACCGCCCTGGGAGGAGGCCCCTCGGGTCTCGGCCTTATCTTCTCGCTGAGCGTGGGCCTTCCAATACCCAAACCGCGTGGGCAGCAGTTCTCGCCGCAATCGGGCGCGGTAGGGACGCAAGTGCGGATCTGGGGCTACAACCTGTTCGGCGCGTCGGTTGAATTCGACGGGGTGCCTGCCACGGGCGTCTACAACGCTGGGCCCAATTACGTGTGGGCCACAGTCCCTACGGGAGCCGCTACCGGTCCGATTACAATTACCACGCCGGGTGGGGCGGTCACTACAAGAGAGAGCTTTACCGTTGAGTAGCTAAGGGAGATCCACGATGAGAAGGATACGCGTTCTTGTTTCCGCGCTGACACTTCAGTCGGCCCTGCTATCGTTGCGCGGTCAGTCGCCGGTGATTTACAGTTTCGGCGGCGACCCGGACGGCGCCAATCCCAAGCGATCCGTAACGCTCAGCGGCAGTTCGCTATACGGCACCACCGTGTACGGCGGCTCCGGCGACGGCACGGTATTCCAGTTGCTGTCGTCGTCCGGATCGTGGTCCGAAACCGTATTGTACAGCTTCGCCGGCGGCTCCGGCGACGGCTCCGAGCCCGACGGGAACCTGGTCTTCGCCTGGGAACTTTAGCCCTGCATAGTGGGGAGGCAGGTCCGCGAACGCAGCGGTGCTTGCCGGATAGTCCGGGGCGTCGCGCGGGCATCATAAGCAATGCTTATGTTACAATACCATCAGTTTGCCCCTTTTCGAAGCCAAGCTGTTCAAGGAAATCTCCCAGACCAAGAGTATCAGCAAGGCCGCCACACATTGCGGCATCAGCCAGTCCGCAGCCACGCAGCATGTGCAGGAGGTGGAACGCCGCCTCGGTCTGCCGCTGGTGGACCGCAGCACCCGGCCGCTGGCGCTCACCGATGCCGGCAAACTCTACGCGGATTTCTGCCGCGAGGTTCTACGGCGCGAGGACCAATTCCTGGTGGCGCTGGGGCGGCTCAAGGGTCAGGCTGAAGGCGCCGTGCGCGTGGCGTCCATCTACTCCATCGGCTTGTCTGAGATGTCGCGCCTGCGCCAGGAATTCGAGCGCCGCCATCCGCATGCGCAGTTGCACGTCGACTATCTGCGTACCGAAAAAATCTACGAAGCTGTTCTCAGCGATCACGCGGACCTCGGGCTGGTAAGCTATCCCGTCGCCAAACGCGAACTGGCCGTGGTGCCGTGGCGCAAGGAAAAAATGGCCGTGGCCATGCCGCCATCGCATCCGCTCGCCGCCAAAACCGTCCTGCAGCCCGCGGATCTGAATGGCCAGGATTTCATCGGCTTCGACGAGGATCTGCTCATCCGGCGCGAACTGGACCGCTTTTTCCGCGACCACGGCGTGGAAGTGAATCAGGTCATGCAATTCGACAACATCCAGACCATCAAGGAAGCTGTCGCGCTGGGTTCCGGAATCAGCATTCTGCCGGCGCGCACCATGCAAACCGAAATCGAGCAAGGCCGTCTGATCTCCGTGCCCCTGCATGCTCCCGAGTTGTTGCGTCCGCTCGGAATCGTCCACCGGAAACGCAAGCGGTTCAATCTGGCCGCACAGGCTTTCCTAAACCTGTTGCGCGAACAGCCGGCGGCAAAAGCTTCATGACACGGGCACGCATCGCAGCGGGAGTGATCGCAGTGGCGCTGGGCAGCATCGGCCTGTCGTCCGGCGCGGACATTGTGGACGCGGTGCGCGCCGCATCCGATGCCCGAAGCTTTGCATTGGCCGAGCGCGAGATCCAGAGCTATCGCGCGACTGCGGGCGTGACGCCGGACATGCTCGAGGCGCTTTCCTGGATGGCGCGCGGCGCGCTGGACGATAAAGAGTACGATCGCGCGGATAAATACGCCACCGAGACGCGCCAACTGTCGCTGGAGCTGCTCAAGCGCGCGGGGAAAGGAGACGCTCCGCTGGTTATCGCGCTGGGCGCCGCCATCGAAGTGCATGCGCAAGTCTTGGCGGCCAGAGGCCAGCGCACCGAAGCCGTCGCCTACCTTAAGACCGAGATCGATACCTGGAGCGCTTCGGCGCTTGCCCCGCGCATTCAAAAGAACCTCAATTTGCTGACGCTGGAGGGCAAGCCCGCACCGGCCCTGGACGTCAGCCGCTGGTTGGGGGCGCGGCCGGTTTCGCTGGCCGCGATGAAGGGGCACCCTGTGCTGCTCTTCTTCTGGGCCCACTGGTGTGGCGACTGTAAAGCGGAAGTGCCTATTCTGGCGCGGTTGATGCAAACATACGGCCCTAAGGGCCTGGTCTTGGTGGGTCCCACGCAGCTTTACGGCTACACCGCCGAAGGCGACGCCGCTCCAGAAGCGGAAACCCGGTACACCGACCAGGTTCGGCGCCAATTTTACGCAGCGCTCGGAAGCATGCCGGCGCCGCTGAGCGCGGAGAATTTTCAAAGATACGGTTGCAGCACCACGCCTACTCTTGTGCTCTTGGACAGAGCGGGGGTCGTGCGCCTGTATCACCCAGGCGCTATGAGCTATGATGCGTTGGCGGGCGCGGTCAAGCGCGTTTTAGGTCCAGGCGCTGGCGGCCCTCGCTCTTAGCCTGGCACTCGGCATAACTCTCGAGGCACTGGATGAGGCTTTCCACGGCCAAGCGCCTGGCATAAAGCTCTGCTAGTTTCTTGTTCACGGATTTAATAGTACGCGGGGAGATGTTTTCGATACCCGAAGATGATCCCATAGGTCCATGTCTATCAGAAGTACTGGAGCCGAACAATCCCCCCATCTACGACCAGATGACTATACCCCTATTTGGGGGTATCGGGTGACCCAAATCCGTTCTCATCCCTGCAAAATAGCGGCAATCCGATCCGCGTCATTGGGCACTACGGTGGGCTGATTGCCAAAGCTGGAATGAATCGTAGCTCCGCCGGGAGCCTCCAGTTTTCCGGTGTGATAGCGGTAGATGTAATCGGGATCCTTCAACAGGTTGCCGGTAAGAACCGCGACCACGTCCGCGCTGGCCGCCATGACGCCTGCGGCCGTCAGCTTGCGAATGCCGGCCAGCGTTGCCGCCGAAGCCGGTTCGCAACCGATGCCGCACCGCCCAATCACCGCTTTCGCGTCTGCGATCTCCTGTTCGCTCACTTTCTCCACCACGCCGCCGCAGCAAGCCACTTCGCGTAGCGCTTTGGGCCATGAAACCGGATCGCCTATCTTGATCGCCGTGGCCAGCGTTTCCGGGTGGCTCACCGCGTGAAAACCGCGCGCGGGCGCCCGCATCAATTCGTAGAACGGCGCAGCGCCTTCGGCCTGAACCACCACCAGCCGTGGCATGCGGGAAATGAACCCCAGCGCGTACAGTTCCCGCAGGGCCTTGCCAAACGCAGCCGTGTTTCCCAGATTGCCGCCGGGAAGCACGATCCAATCGGGCGGACTCCAATCGCGTTGGTCGAGCATCTCGACGATGATCGTCTTCTGGCCTTCGATGCGAAACGGATTGATGGAGTTCAGCAGGTAGATGCCGAGGCGCTCGGCCAGCGTGCGCACCAGAGCCAGGATCTGATCGAAGTTCGCCTCCACCTGCAACGTCTTCGCGCCGTACTCAAGCGCCTGCGCCAGCTTGCCGTAAGAGATATTGCCGTGCGGGATGAAGACGACCGGATCCAGGCCGGCGGCGCTGGCATAGGCGGCCATGGAGGCGGAAGTGTTGCCGGTGGAGACGCACGCCACTCGCCGCATTCCCAGCCGCAGCGCCTGCGCGACGCCGCAGGTCATGCCGTTGTCTTTGAAGGAACCAGTAGGATTGAAGCCCTGATGCTTGAAGGTAAGCGCGTCGAGGCCGGCATATGCGGCCGCCGGCGGCGCGGGCAGCAGCGGTGTATGGCCCTCCCGCAGCGTGACCACTTGATCGAACGATTCCAGGAATGGAATAATCTCCCGATAACGCCAGACGCCGCTTTGATCCAGCGGAGCATTTGAGGTGCGGCGCTCAAGCCAGATCCGTTTTAGTTCGGCAGGCGTTGCCGCGGGCGGCGGATACCACACTTCCAGCAGCCCGCCGCAATGCGGACAGTTGTAGATCGCGTCGACGATCGGGAAGCGCGCGCGGCAGCGCTCCTCGAAGCAGATAAGTTCAGCGGACATGGAGATTCACCCTAGTCACGCTGCCGCCCCCCGCGGCTTTTTCGTAAAGACATCTCTGGAACCCGGCGAAAACTTTCCAGATCTCTTCCGGTTCCCCGAGATCGGCGACGGCATCGGCAATGGAATCGCGATATTTAACGCGCAGGAGGGGTGTCGGTTTGTCGCGGGCGGCGTTGTGGTCGGGTTTGCCGTCTTTACCCTTGGGGGCGGCCCACTTTTCCCAACGATGGGGCTGTCCGGAATGTAGCTGTATTTCCTGCCGTCGAGTTCGGCCTCCACGGCCCGCTCCTCTTCCAGCTCGGCGAGATATTTCAGGAACAGCAGCCAGGAGGCCTGCTCGGTGTAGCCGAGTTCGGTTGTGCAGCCTGCTTCTTTCCGGAGAATGTCGTCGATTCGCTTGAAGATGTGTTCGAACATAAAGGAAACTGTCTAATCCTGCCGGTATGGCCGCTTTGACTGTTCTGAAATATACGACCCTAATATTATATGTCCGGCGCGGAAGAATCCTTCAGCCAGAATCCCCAAATGGCCCAAGGCCGGCCCTCGGTCACGCATCTTCGCAGAACACCCTACAAAGAAAACAAAGGGAACCCGTAGAATCGGCCCGGAATATCCTACGTCGCCGTGCTATCCTCACGTCGGGTCGCAAAGGGGCTCACGCGCCCAAGCACCCGCGTGTTCATTGACAACTGAATTTTCATCCTCCAGGTACGGCCACACTGATCGGCGAATACGCGCAATGGTCCGATGCGGACATCGCGCGCGTCAAGAAAACCGCAGGCTCGTTCGGGCTGGGCATGGACACTTTGCTCGCCGGATTGGGGCAAGCGGCCGGTTTCGATGGTCGATCCCGCGCATCGCGAGGCTTTCCTGGCGGATGTCCGCAACGCCATCGTCTACGCGCGAAAGCTGGAGATCCCGCAGATCATTCTGATGAGTGGCAACGCCATCGCCGGCCGTACGCACGACGAGCAATACGCCAGCCTGCTGGAAGGCGCCAAGCGCGCCGGCGATCTGGCGGCGGATGCCAAGCTCACCGTGATCGTGGAGCCGCTGAATTCGCTGGTCAACCACAAGGGCTTCTTCCTGACCACCTGCACCGAAGGGCTCAAGCTGATCCGCGAGGTGGACAATCCGCACGTTCGGTTGCTGTTCGATCTGTATCACGAGCAGGTGCAGCAGGGGAACGTGATCCGCACGTTGACCGAAGCTGCGCCCGAGGTAGCCGTCTTCCACGTGGCGGATAATCCCGGACGCAACGATCCCGGCACCGGGGAGATGAACTATCCGAATATCTACAAAGCTATTCAGAAGACGGGCTTCGGCGGTTATTTGACGATGGAGTATCTGCCGCTGGGCGACCAGGTGGCGAGTCTGGCGAAAGCCGTGGACGGTTTCCGCGCGGCGATGGCGGGCTGATGGACTTCGCCAACAAGGTAATCGTGGTGACCGGCGGCGCTTCCGGCATCGGCCAAGCCACGGCCCGCGAATTCGCCGTGCGCAATGGCGCGGTGGCTATCTTCGACCGCAACGGCCAGGCCGGTAGGGAAACCGCCGAAGCCTTGCGCGGCGCAGGCCACACGGCCGAGTACTTCCACGTGGACCTGGCGGTGAGCGCGCAGGTGGAACATGCCGTGGAGCAGGTGGCCACGCGCATGGGCGGCATCGATATCATGGCCAATGTCGCCGGCATTCAGCGCTACGGCACGGCCGTGACCACGCCGGAAGCGGAATGGGATGAAACGCTGAATGCCAACGTGCGCAGCGCGTTCCTGGCATCTAAGTGCGCCATACCGCACATGGTCCGGCGCGGCGGCGGCTCGATCGTCGTCGTTGGGTCGGTTCAATCCATGACGGCGCAACGGAATTCGATGGCGTATGTGGTGAGCAAGCATGCGCTGCTGGGGCTGGCGCGCTCCATGGCGCTGGACTTCGCAGCGGACAATATTCGAGTCAACTGCGTTTGCCCCGGCGCGATCGATACGCCGATGCTGCGTTGGGCGGCTTCACTCGACGAGCATCCGGAGCGGGTGGTGGAGGCGTGCCACAAGTTATCGATGTTCGGGCGCATGGGCCACCCCGCGGAAATCGCACGCGTGATCGCTTTCCTGGCAAGCGACATGGCTTCGTATATCACTGGCGCGGCGATTGTGGCGGACGGCGGGCTGCTTACGCCGACGGGTGGGATGTCGAGTCAGGATTCCGGTACGGGCGGGGCGCGGAGATAGGTGTCGGCTACTCCAGCCGCCTGACTTCGGGTATAGCGTCTCGCAGCGATGGTGTGCAGTGCGGCGGCAACGGAGTGTTTGGACGGCTCCAGTTGAAGAAGGTGGCGGCCGCCGCCGAAATCTTCTCGTCGATATCAGGCGCCCGGCGATAGGTTTGATTCTCGTCCACGGTCTTGCCGTTGAGGCAAAGTATCCAGGTTTCAATGTTTCACTTCGGGATCAGATGGACGATTCTCTCGTCAGCGCTCCGCGCCGCTCGGTCGCGGAATTGCTGTTGACGTCGGGCGACGCTGCCGTCATCGGCATCGATCGCTGCTACCAGCGCGGTCTGGGCTCGTACCGAGCGTTTGTGATATACAGCTACCTCCCTGGCATACTGAGTGAGCACCCAATGTGCGCCGCTGCCATGCCGCCCGGCACGGGCCTGAATCGGATTTCGTGCTCCGGGTACCCGATCTTCTTAAGAAAACGATATATGAACTGTTGTTGACGTTTGTCCTCTACGAGACCGATGACCAGCGAGACCTTACCCATTCTTCCATCCACGGGCAACCAACTCGGCCGGTTCGAGACCGCTGTCGGGTTCGTAGTGGAAGTCCTCCACCCGAACCGGCCCAATCCCATCGCGAACGAATCGAACACCCCCGCTGGTTGCCAACTGATTGATGATCTCGGGGTGATGCGAAATGATGAGAATCTGTCCACCGCTGTTCTCGACCGCATCCTCCGCAGCCATCAGCCACGGCTGAATCTCGCGAAGCGAAATGAAGTTGTCCGGTTCGTCGAGGATGGCGGTGTGTCCTCTGGCCAGAACAAAATGCAGAATGGCGTACAGGCAGATCAGGCACCGCTGCCCGTCGGAGAGTTCATTGAAGCGAAACTGAGTTTCTCCAGCGAACCAAGCCTCAAGCGCGGAATCGGGTCCCCAATCAAAGCGAAGGTCCTCGAACCCATCGAAAACGGCGCGAAGGCTCGCAAGAAAGGCCTCATTCTGGGTCGGATAGCGGCGCCGTAAGTCGTTGTACCACGCGGCGAAATCTGAAAGGTCAGCGGAGGGATTGATGTGACACTCGTCACCCATTGCAGCCATGACGAAAGGATTCATTCGAAAACAAGCAAGTCCTCGAAACCAATGCCTGAATCGCGTCAGCTTACGGATGTCGTTTCCCTCGCCAAGAGCGGACAGCGCAGAGCGGTACAAGTCGTCCGGGTAGTAGATGGGCTTCGGCTCGAACGAGTCGCTGTAATGGCGCACTTCTCCGTTGCTAAACTCGAAAATCGGACGGCCATTCAGATGTACGTACTCCGACTTCACTCGTGTCCGCTCCAACTCCGGCCCGATCGCCAGGTGGTAGGCGTAACTCTCCCCATCCAATCTCGCTTCCAACTCGAAGGTCTGGTCAGGCCGGCTCTGCCAGCGCGTTCGCTGGTACAGCATGGAAATGCCGTAAATGCTCTCGCCCTGCACGGCGAACCGATGCAGAAACAACAATGCTTCTATGAACGAAGACTTGCCGGAGCCGTTTGCGCCCAGGATCAGTTGCGTCCGGGCGGGACGGTATTCAAAGTTGACAAAGCACCGGAAATTGTCGATGTAGAGGCGAGTCAGCATCTGACTCAATTCTATGTGAAAACATCCGCGACGCGCAGACCATCGCCGCCGAATAGCGGCAAGGGAACGCTGTCCGCCTGCGAATACTGCACGGCTCTTCCGTCAGGGCCGATCGCCGTAATAGTCCTCGCCTTTTCGTCGACGATCGAGAAATCCTGGCAGCTATTCGCCAGACAAACAGAAGCCCGCTCGCGCAATTCCGCCCATTCGTCCGACTCGGATTTTACTTCGATGACCAACTCCGGCGCGCCACGCAGGTTGTTCGTCGGGTCCATCGCCTCCCAGCGCTCTTGCGAGACGAAGGCGACGTCCGCCGCGCGTAGGTCGAACTGTGGCACGGCGCGGAAGGGCAGCTCGATCCCGACGACGCCAAGATCCCTGGCTCGGGTTTCCAGTAGGTCGGCCAATCGCACTTGCAGCTTATAAAGCCTCGACTTCGGGCGCGCCGAGACGACGACTTCGCCGTAATGCAGTTCGTGCAGCCAGGGCCCGTCGTCCAGCGGCAGTTCCCGAAACTAGCTCCACAGTCATGCCATGCCCCGCTTCAAGAACTTCACGCCCTCAAACGCAATCGACTCCGGCGAAGGTGCGATGTCCCGCCAGATGGACGCCGCCGCCGACAACTCGCCCAGCGCGAAGCCGAAGCTCTCGATCGTCAGCCAGCCGTCGTAGTGCACGTCGCGCAGCGCCTGGAACACGCCGGGCCAATCCACGTGACCCGTTCCGGGAATGCCGCGGTCGTTCTCGCACGTGTGGACGTGCTTCAAATGCCGCCCTACCAACCGGTACGCATCCGCTACATCCTTCTCCTCGATGTTGGCGTGGAAGGTATCGAACAGGATGCCCACGTTCGGGTGGCCGATGGCGTCGCACAACGCCACCGCATCAGCCGCCGTGTTCAGGAAGTAGGTCTCGAACCGGTTCAGCGGCTCGATGGCGATGGTCACGCCGTACTCGCTGAGTGTTGGCCCGATTGCCTGATAACAATCCACCGCGCGCATCCATTCCTCACTAGTGCGGCGGCGGCCGGTCATCAGCCCCACGGGCGAGTAAAGCGGCCCGGCAATGATCTTCGCGTCCACCTCGGCGGCGGCCTTCACGCAATCCTGCATATGGACGCGCGTTTTCTCGCGCACGGCCGCATCGCCGGAAATCATGTTCAAGCCACCCGTCAGGATCGAGCAGATAGTACATTCCAGGCCGTTGTCGGCCAAGCCGCGCCGGATATCCGCGGCCGCGAATTGCTCAGGCTGGAAGAGCGGCACTTCGACGCCATCGAAGCCCGCCGCCTTGATGGCCGGCAGTAATGGCAGATTGGACCGGTCGAAAGTCGCCGTCCAGATGAAGGTGTTCACGCCGAATTTCATTGGGAAACCACTCGCCGATTGTCGCGGCTCGGATTATCCGGATTGCCCGGACCGAAATGCTTCAGCATGACCAGGGCCTCCTGGTCGCTGCGATTGCGCACTTCCACGCCGCGCTGCGCAGCCGCCGCGCTGACGAACAATTCGTCTTTGGTCATCGCTCCGTAGCGGATCAACGAAGGCGTCTCCACTGCAATTTTGCCCACCGCGCCCCAACCCTGCACCACGATCAGCCCATACGCGGCCGCGTCGTGAATCACCGCATCACGTCCCGGCAGCACAGTTAGCTCTTTAGCGGAATAATGTGGGGTCGAGTAGCACACCCATTTTTCGGAGTAGCCGCACGCGGCCATCTCGTCCTCGGCGCGCACGGGCCGGGGATGGAATAGCCGGTGCTTGGCGAACTCCGGATCGACGTTGGCATCCCAGTCCAGCATGCCGACGATGTAATCGAGATCGCGATGATGCTCCGGCGGCACGTCCTTCACCAGCAGATCCCAAGGCACCGCGCGCCCTTCCACTAGGGACTGAAACATCCCGAATACGTCCGAATTCACCTGCGGCTCATAAGTGACCAGCGAGCCCGGCGCGTGCAGAATGCCGGCGTCGATCTGCCATCCGGTGCCGGGTTGCAGGCGATACGCTTTCGAATGGTACAGGATGCCGTTGTCGCCCTGGTTCCAGCGTTCCAGGCAGCGCCGCACGTCGTCGCGCGTGGTGCCCGGCTCCAGCCCCATGAACGTGTAAGGAAAATTATTGTCTTTGAAATTATATTGCGGGGGAAAGTAATATGCCTCCGGCTTGCCCTTCTGCCCAACCTTCCTGGCATGCTCTTCCATTTGGTGCATGTGGTGCGGAATCGGCCCCAGGTTATCAAAGAACTTGCAGAGCACGTTCCAGCCGCCATACCGCGCCATTGTCTGCGCGCCCAGGATCTCGTCGCCCAATTCCGCGACGGCCTCCCGCAGCAGCACGCGCTGGCCGCCGATCGCAATATAGCTAAGCCCCTCGTCTTCCGGAGTGCCCGGACCATTGGCCGCCTGCGTCGTCGACGAAAACCACCGCTCGTCGATTCCGCCGCGATGCGCGCCCAGCGCATAAAGGTCGCGCGGATCCAGTTTCAACCGCCCGCCGGGCATCAGAAAGGAGCGCGGTACCCAACAGGGCGCAAGTCTGACGATGCCCTCACCTGCCGCGAGAGCCTCCCGTATTAACGACATTTTGGACATGGCTATTTCTTGGCGGCGACCTTCACAACGATCGGCTCGGAAGCGTACTCGTTCTGCTGTCCGGCTCGCGTCTCGATATTACCAGATAGCACAATCGGCAGATTCATAGGCTCCGCGTTCGGCAGCGCTTGCAGCGTGAAGGTGACATGGTTTTCGTTCTCGTGGATCAAAACTCCGTTCAGTCCCACGTTGGCCACCATCACGGTGGGCGGCAAATTGTAAACTTCCACCGGCACGCGCCCGCCGAAGTTGTTGTTGCGGTGGATCTCGACTTCGACGGTGGCCGTCTTGCCCGGCTCCAGCATTACTTCGCGCGTCTGGGCCTCCATCGTGATATCCGGCTTCGGCATCAGCGAGATCAGCTTCAGCTTGTCTTCCGGGCTGGCCCAGTGCGCGATCTGCCGCGCGCCGTCCTGCGCCTTACCGCTCACGCGCAAGGGTACGGCGCTATCGAGGTGCGCGTTCGCGTCCGCGCTTAGCAATATGGTCGTACTTGCACGCCCCGGCTCGATCACGCCTTTGCGGGCGGAAAGCCCCGCCGGCAGATCGACGATCGACACCGCAATCGGTCCGTCGAAATCGTCGAGCCGCAGCGCCGTGACAGTAACAGGGATGCGTCCGCCCACCGGGACATTGGGATTGCGCGGATCCACACTGAGCCGGAAATCCGGCGCCGGCGCGCGCACCGCCAGCCGGTATGCGTAGTCTTCACCCGGCGTGCCATGCAAGCCACGCACATCCCGCAGCCGCACGATATATTCCCCATCTGCCGGAGCGGTGAACCGCAAGCGGGAATCCTTGCCGAAGCCGGGACCCCCGTCGTCATTGCGATACGGCAGGCGTACCAGCGGCAGACCGTTGCTCACGAAAGTCTTTCCCGGCGGATAGACCCGTACCTTGTACACTGGCGTATCGATGGAATGCGCCTCGGGCGTGGTATCCAGCAGGCCGAGCCGCTGCCCTTCGAAGGATTCGAAGCGGATGTCGTCGTCCGGCCCGCGCGGCATGGCACTCACCTGAATCAGTTCGCTGCCCACCATCAGGATGTCGCCCACAGCCATGCCGGTCCACGACAGAATCCGGATTCCCGATCCCGATGAGCTGGGGTCGTTTAGCGTAACCGTGGTGGCCAACTCGCAGCGCACGGTGGCGCGCTCCACTGGATTGCTTTTCGCATCCAGGATTTCGAGCATCGAATCGAGCGGCGATCCCAGCCGGTTGGCATTCACTTCCAGCACCAGCTTCTCGCCTTTGCGCGCTTTGAATCGGAAGTCGTTTTCGCCGGCGAGCAGCTTGCCGTTCACGATAACGGGTGCTGTGATGGGCTGTGCGGCCGCTACCGAAATGTTCTTGCCCGAGGATTCGAGCTCCGGTTCGCTATCGACGGCCAGCTTCAGCTTGTTGAACGTTTTGCCGGCGGCGACTTTGGGCCGCACCATCAGCGCCGATTCGTATTCCGAAGACGCCTCTCCCACAACCGCGACTTTGCCCACGCCGAGATTGTACCCGGTCAGCGCGATTTGCTCCGTCTGCCCCTTCCGCACGCCCAGCGGATACGCCGAGAGCGCCAGCGGAAACTTGCCCACCTTGATGCGATAGAAATGCCGCCCGCTGCCGCCTTCTTCGTAGTCCGCGATCTTGATATAGTACGCGCCTGCTTTATCGAAACGATGCGCGAAATACTGCGCCGACCGGCCGCCATCCAGGCCATACTCGTGAACCAGCGCCTGGTCCGCATCGTAAATACCGACCACCGGCTGCAATGCGGAACCCAGCAGGGCAGCGCCGTTCTCGAACACCAATTGCTCGCCCGCCTTCACGGTGACCTTGTAGTAATCCACGTCGCCCGGCTTGGAGATTGTGCCCACCAGAATCGCGGGCGTGTAGACTTCCACGGCATCCTCCGGCGTGTCGTTCGGCTCACGGTCGGCGCTCTCGCCGTAGTACGGCTCGATCAGGAAGCGGCCCGCCGGGCTGGTACCCAGCGGCGTCTGCAAGCGAAAATCGACCGGCCCGATGTCGGCGTCTGGACTGATATCCAGTTCCAGCGTGACCTCGTTGCGCGGCGGCAGCGGACCCAGATCTACCGTGGAAATGCCGCCATTCGACCCGAGCCTCACGTCCGGTCCATCGGGCAGCTCCTTGATGCGCAGGATGCGCGCCTGGATGCCCGGTTCGCTGAAGAATACCGCGCTGGCCTTGGCCAGGTTGAGTCCTTCGACGGTGAGTTCCGTGGTTGCGCCGCGCGGGACGCCACGCGGAGAAACCGAGGCGATGGTGGGCGGTGTGGTGCGATTGCCAGTGGGCCAGTCGGAAGTCGTGCTGGCCGCGAAGGCGGCCGCGGCGACGGTGAAGATTAGTATAGGTTTCATTTTCATCGCTCCCTCGCTAGCAGCGGGGCTGGGTGCCCCGCGCAGGATAGTACCTCATCAACTCTCTGAAAATAAACGAGCGGTCTCCTCGTGTTGGGGTGTTGGCGGGCGCTTGCATCTGCGGGCGCTGTCTATGGCCTGTTGAACCGCCGGGGAATTCAGGGCATCCAGCGATATTTCCCCAGGGCGCGCAGGGTACGGCTTGTTGGCCGAGAGCACTTTCCGTTCAATCATCTGCTTGGCGTGCAGCTCGCCGACACCCAGTCGAGCGGCGGCTTGCCGCAACGTTACCATCCGATTGTCCGCCTGATTAGCAGCGTTTGGCAACTCATGCTGACGGCGCAGCCCGTAGACCCTCTGCGCATTCGAGCCATTTCCGGCTCCGGTGCGCATGCTGAGCCGATTCAGCGTGGCGGCGATCTCTCCGTCTCCGAATCTGACGGACATCTGCCGAATCAGCTCAATGGCGTCCGCATTCGTTGCGTGTGCGTGTTGACCCGTACCACGCTTGCTCACCCGCAACTCCGAGTGACGTCCCCCAGTCCAATCAGGAGCACTACCTCCTGTTTCTCCTCGACCACATCCACTACCACCTCCTCCCATCAGAATGCGGCACGATCTCGGCTTTAGACTCGCCGCGGTCCCTTGCGAGTTCTACACGGCCGGAAGATCCCGCGCTAAACTCAACAGGATCTCTCTGTCTGGAATCGCCGGCGGCTTCCCGGCGTCGTCGGAAAGCCCGCAATCGATCTTCCGGATCTTGCGCCTTTCGCAGCGTCGCGTTCCAGCGCGCCTCAAACTCCGCCGCCACCAGAGGTTGGTCGGGGTCCACCGCTTCAATAGCGACTTGCCGCCAGGTTGGCTTCATAGCGGGCTTGTTCCAGTTCCAGCGCCCGGCGTTGCTCCTGGCAATGCCGCCGCATTTTTTCCGCGGCTCCCACGGCTGGCTCCACCGCGTTGCCGCCGATGGCGCGCAAGACTTCGCCGGCAACAGCGGTAGGAGGCGGCCTGTTTTCGATAATCCGGTCGCTGCCGCAGGTTGTACAGATGCGCCACGGAAATCTCCCCCAGCCGCGCGTACTGCGCTTGTCCGTACTCCCCATACTCCCGTTCCAAGATCCGCCGCGTGGCCGGCCCGCTCAGTCGCGCGTGGGCCCGGTCCACCTTCGCCAGCAGCGCCACATCCCCGTCCGTGTACACCTTGCCAAACCACCGCCGCCGATACGCCGTCGCGCGCACCTGCCCCGTCTTGGCATATTTCCGAATCAGGCGCGTGATCTGCGGCAGCGACTTCCCCGTCAGTTTGGCCAGGTACGCCCGCACCACGCCCCGCCGCTTCTTTCCCTGGGCGGCGTATTCTTGCTCCACCAGCACCTTCTCCACCCACGCGTAGATCTTCTCCTTCCCCTCGCCAACGAACCGCACCTGATGACCATTCACCCGCAGTATCCACCGTTTTCAGGGTGGCGTTCCCAGACTTGGGCAAGATCATGCGGACGGTGCCGTGGTGCAAGCCCGTCAGAAGGCCCTCACGGCTTCTGCTGCTCGGCGGTGAGCCGGTCGAAAGTGGCGCGCTCCCGGTCGCCGTCCACCTGCCGGTTAAGGCGGAAATACAGGGCGGCCAACTCGACGTGCGGCTGCGCCCAGTTGGGATCGTCGTGCACTACTTTCTCAAAATCCTTCACCGCCGCCTCCACGCGGCCCTCTGTGCGTTCCAGGCGCGCCCATTCGTAGCGCGCCAGGTTGGAATCGGGCTTGAGTTGCAGCGCGCGCTGGAGATGTTGCCGCGCCCCATCGAGATCCCGCTCGGTATGCAGAACCGCTCCCAAGGCCACCTGCGCATCGAAGTCGCCGGGGTCGGCGGCGACGGCCCTGCGCAGCGCGGCGATGGCATTCTGCGTGTCTCCCAGGTAGGTCAGCACCGTGCCGCGCAAGGTGTCCGCGCCGGGAAGCTTCGGATTCAGGCGCAGGGCCGCATCGGCATAATCGCGGGCGCGCTCGAACTCGTTGATCTTGAGCGCGGTCTGGCCGGCCAGCAGGTATGCCTCGGGACGGTTGCCTTCGCGGGCCACGCGGTCGACACGATCCAGGCCGTCGCGCTTATGGCCCGTCCGGATCAACGCCGACCCGAGCAGCCAGGCTACCGCCAGATCGTTGGGGTGCGACGCCTCCACGGGGGTAAGGACGGCGATCGCCCGATCGTCCTGCCCCAGGCGGGTGTAGCAGTCGGCCAGCAACGTGGCCATCCGCGCATCGCCCGGCTGCGCGGCCTGCAGCGCGCTGAGCTGCTGCGCGGCTTCGTGTAGCGCGCCCTTCTTGTAGTACGCCAGCGCCAAGTTGAAGCGCAGTTCCGTGTTGTCTTTCTTCGCAAGTACGGCGCGGTATTGTTCGATGGCTTCGTCGTAGCGCCCCAGCTTGGCCAGCGCGGCGCCCAGATTGGCGCGCACCTCGACGGCCTCCGGATAGCGCTTCAGGAGTTCCTGGTATTTGCGGACAGCCAGGGCATCCTCTCCATGTTGCTGAGCCGCCACGGCGTCCCGGAAGAGTTGTTCGGGGCTGGAGGATTGCGCGCAAGCGGCGCCGGCGGCGACGATCAGGGCCAGGATGCGCATCGATTTCAGAATAGCGGAGTTGCGTTATCGTAGGGTAGATAAGCATGTGGAAGCTCGCCGCGCTCCTTCTTCTGGCAGCGCCCGCCATTCGCGCTCAAGCGACCGCCAAGGAGCAATTCGACGATCTGTCGCGGCGCGCGCAGGCGTCTCTGGACAGCCGGCCGGAGGAGGCCGCCCGCCTTTACAAACAGGCCCTGGGCATGCGGCCGGATTGGGCGGAAGGCTGGCTCTATATGGGCGGCGCACTCTATCAGTTGGGCCGCTTTGCAGAGGCCACCGACGCTCTACGGAAAGGCGTCGAGATGGAGCCGGTGGTGGGGACCGGGTGGGCTCTGCTGGGCCTCAGCGAGTCCCAACTGGAAAATCAAGACCAGGCGCTGGCCGATATCCGCAAAGGCGAGGATCTGGGTCTGGGCACGAACATCCCGTTTGAGACTGCCGTGCGCGTGCGGGCCGCGCAGCTTCTGATCCGGTCTTCGGCTTTCGATGAAGCTCTGGCGCAGTTGCAGCCGCTTTCCAAGAATCCGGACAATCCGCCGGCCGTGGAGGAAGCCATGGGACTTTGCGTGCTGGCAATGCCGGACGACATGGCCCAGCTTTCCCCACCGAAACGCGCGGTGGCGGACTTGGCGGGGAAGGCGGCGTGGGCGTTCGCCAGCCAGCGTCCCGATGTGGCAGCGGCGGCTTACCGGCAATTGCTGACGCAGTATCCGAACGAGTCCGGCGTACACTACGCTTACGGCCTTTATCTGATGGAAACGGATCTGGAGGCGGCGGAGGCCGAGTTCCGGAAGGAAGTGCGGAACAACCCGAAGCACTGGCCGGCGCTGCTGGTCGTGGCTTCGCTCCAAATCCGGCAAGGAGAGCCGGCCCAGGCCGTCCAAACCTTGAACGCGGCGATGACGGCCGCTCCCGCCAAATACCATTGGCTCTGCCACGTGGATTTGGGACGCGCGTACCTGGACGCTAACGATCTCGATTCCGCCATTCGCGAACTGGAGAGCGCGGTGCGGCAGATGCCTTCCAGCGCCAACGCACATTTCTTTTTGGCGCAAGCCTACCGCCGGTCGGGCCGCAAATCGGACGCCGACAAGGAACAGGCGGAATTCGAAAAGATCAAGGCGCAGCAAGACCCGCTCGGAGTGCCGGCCTTGCATCCGTTCGGATATTCCGGGAAAAACTGAACCAGGGTCTGTTTGGGTTGCTCCGGAGATCGATGCGCCTTGGCACACGGTATAATTTCCATCAGGTGAGACTCGCCTTACTCAGCCCTGAGCGAAGGCAGGAAATCGCGCGCAGCGCGATAGCCGCAAGATGGGGCAAGCGAACGGCCAAGCGAATGGAACGCCTGCTTAAAAGCGCAAGGAGGGCCCTTAGCAACTCCCCGGCTTTGGGTACAGCCTATGACATCTATCGAGCCACACCACAAAGAACGTGTCGCCGAGCAGTACTCCGTGTACACGTCCCAAGCATCCAGGTGCGGCGGACACAGCGAATTGCCAATTCTCCGCATCTGCAAACTCATCTGGATCGATACCGGGAAAGCATTGTTCTGAGGTGTCCGGAAAATAAATCTGGTGGCGATGTTCTGCGGTGTTGTTGTTGTCTCTAAATTGCTCAACCGGCCAAGTGCTGTAATCTTTCATTCGGTCTATCAGGTCGAGAAGGAGCTCTGGGTTACCACACCCGGAAACAGGAAATTTTGGGCTTGTCAGATCTAGATACTTGAAAGAGAATCTTAGGTGATTGCCACCGGCGCGCTCGTGTACCCATATCGGTTTGGGTTTTTTCTTACCCATTCACCGCATTGTAGTACCGCCTCATTGCCTCATGCGTAATCACCCTGCGTGAAGAATCGGTAGGCGACAACCCCTGTCGGGCATTGCTCCATGGGTCTTCCATATGGGTCATCGCCGAGAGGACAACCCCGCTGTAATGGTCGTATGCATCCAGAACTTCATCAAGATGCGCCGAAACACCCGGCGATAGTGTTCCAAGTTCCGTGGCGGGTGTATTTCGAATGGACAGGTAACCAAAGTGTTTGTACTGCTGGAAAACGACCGGCACCACTGGGCCTTTCGCCCAAGCCTCGATTTGCTCGTAGAATACCGGCTGCCCGTGCAATGCCAGATACCATGCTTGGGTGTAGTAGAGCAGCTTTTGGAGCTTTAGGTTGTTCACCGTTTGGCCGCGCGCCTCCATTCTGGCCAAAATATGCTTGGCAAGCGTCAAGGCGGAGATTAGCTTAGTAGCCATATTGTGCGCCGTTAATCTGTTAGACGCATTATAGGACCAATGCGTATTAAATTTTAACAGCCCTAGCACTATCCTACGGTACATGTCAACATCTTTCAATACTAAAGTGGCGTTTGGTACTGGTTCATAGCGGATCTTTTGGGGGGTATTGGCAGTCGCATTGGGGGGTAACAAAAGATTTGGCCATCCCCGCTATGACAACACTACCCGGCAGATCGATGCGCCTTGGCACACGGTATAATCTCCATCAGGTGAGACTCGCCTTACTCGTTCTGTCGCTTCCGCTGGGACTGGCAGCGCTTTGGGCCGACGGATCCGAGGTGCATTTGCGGGAAGCCAACGCGGCGTACCAGTCGGGCGACCTGGCCACCGCCATCCGGCTATATCGCGAGTTTCTGAAGGATTTTCCCGATGCGGCTGAAATCCGTTCGAATCTGGGCGCGGCGCTGGTGCGGGACGGGCAGTTCGCCGAGGCCATCGCGGAATATAACCTAGCTTTGCGGAAGATGCCGAACAATCCTCAAGTGAGGATGAATCTGGCGCTGGCATACTACAAGCTCGGACGGCTGCCCGAAGCCGTGCAGGATCTGCAGGTTCTCCACAAGCTGCAGCCGTTGGAGTTGAAACCGGCGCTGTTGTTGGCCGACTGCCTGCTTGAAACGAACCATCCGCGCCAAGCTGTGGAAGTACTCTCGCCGCTGCAGGAGGAATATCCCGACGACCACGCGGCGATCTATGCGCTGGGCATGGCGCTGTTGAAGGACAACCGGACCCAGGAGGCCCAGGTGCTGCTGGACCGCATCCTGCGCGACGGTGAGTCGGCGGAATCCGAGTTTCTGCTGGGACAAAGCGAATTGCTGCGTAACGACATCAAGGCGTCGGTCGCACACCTGGGGCGCGCGGTGGAACTGAATCCGAAGATGCCGTGGGCGCATACGTTGTACGGGCAGGCGCTAAAGCTCGCCGGAAAACTAGAGGAGGCCACCGCGCAGTTCTACGAAGAGCTGAAGGTGAACCCATACGATTTTACAGCCAACACCGAGATAGGCATGCTGCTAAAGCAGGATGGCAAGCTGGACGAGTCGCTGGCGCACATCGTGCTGGCGCTGCAGGTGCGCCCCAACGATCCCGGGGTGCTGTACCAGCGGGCGTCGATTCATATGGCGCAAGGGCTCACGGAACAGGCGCGCCAGGAACTGGAGCAGATCGTCCGGGACTATCCGAGTTTCTCCGAGGCGCACGCCGCGCTGGCCACCGTTTATTACCGGTTGAAGCGCGGCGCCGATGGCGACAGGGAGGCGGCGGAGGCGCGCCGGGTGCGCGAAGAAGCGCAGAGACTGCTGGAGGAGAAGCGCAAGCCTGCGTCGTCCGAGAAGCAGTAGCGCGTGGCCAGCCGGCATACGATGAGCGGTTCCGCGGAATTCGCGGGGCAGACCCCAGGGCAGACCCCCTGGCCGCGAAGGGTGCCCCACAATCCAGCCGGCCATGCCTTGTGCCACGGGCTTTTGGCTAGGCTGTGGCTGGTTTTTTGGGGGTTAGGAGCCTGGGCGCAAGGGCCGGAGATCGACCGCAACGGTGTAGTCAATGCGGCGGCCAACGCGCCGTTGGCGCTGGCGGATTCGGCAATTGCGCGCGGGGCGGTGTTGATCGTTCGCGGAAGCCGCTTGGGCGCGCACCTGCCGGATGTATCGGCGAAGCTCAAGGGCGCGGCAGGCGAAGCGCGTTTGGCGATCGTGCCGGGCGACCCTTCGGCCGTTACGGCACGGGTGCCGGCAAACGCGCCGCTGGGTCCGGCGTCGCTTACCGTCGTAGTGAACGGGAGGAGCAGTCCGCCATACCCGGTCAAAGTGGTCCCCGCGCAATTCGGAATCTACGCGACCAATGGCAAGGGATGGGGTCCCGGACTTATCCGGAACGTGGCAGACGCGAAGCGGTCACTCAACACGGTTTTCAACGCGGCGAGTTTGGGGCAGACGCTGGCGCTTTCCGGCACGGGATTGGGCGATGCGAAAACCCCCGTTGTATTCGTCGGCGGCCGGCCGGCGAGAGTCATCGGGGCGCGAGCGTCCCCGGATGGCGACGAGATTCTCTTCCAGGTACCAGCCGACGCGCCGCAGGGTTGCTTCGTCCCGGTCCAGGTCCGCAACGCCGGAGGTATGGCCAGCAACACCGTGACGGTGGCGATTCACAAAAGTGGAGGCGCGTGCGGGGAACCCGAATATTTCCCATTCGCCGGGTGGGCGGGTGCGCGCTTCGGCATGGTGGCGATCACTCGCACCGTGCAGCGGGAATACGGCGTGGAACCGGTGTCGGACGAGGCTACGGCCTGGTTCGGACAGTTGCCCGGCCTGGAAAAGCTGAATCCCTATTTCCTGCTTCCGCCGCCCGGCACGTGCACGAGCGAAGTGGAGCCATGGCGAGGAGGATTCGTGCCTGCCACGTTGATCTCGCTGCTGGCATCTCGCGCCGGAGCGAAGGCGCTGCAAGCCGGAGACGAACTGACTATCGACGACGGCAGGACGCTGCGAAGGGTACCGGCATTTCACGGCATGAAAGGCGTCTTCGACCGCGAGTTGTCGGATTTAATGGGACGGCC
>DATNMW010000125.1:0-11201 GCA_035602155.1 Bryobacteraceae bacterium
TCCTCGCCCCAGACCAGAATTCGCCCGCCACCGGTTGACGATGTGAATAAGCTCAGGCATCGTTGGAGATGCCAGCGTTGCGTTGCTCCATGGATGATTCACATCCGTCGGAATGCTCTATTCACATCGCCGGAATACGCAACAGATTGTTCTTAGTCATGGCCCCGTTTTGCGGGAACTCTCGCTCTGTGAAGACGTGCAAGGCCGCCTCGTAGCAGGCGATGGCGTGGTGTAGGTTGGCAGACCGGTCACCTCTGGGCAGGTCCGACCAAAGCGGTGGCCAGATTGTTCTGCGTCCCGGCCCAGTCGCGTGGGTAATCTCGCTCGGTATACACGCGTAGAGCGCGAACCACGCGAGGATACCCCACGAGACAGGTGGAAGAAACGCCGCGTCAACGACGGGCCGCGCGTTACCCAGGCTGGCTCGCATGGCGACTCCCATGCGCAGCTATCCGTCGGCGTTCCCGCGAATATTAGGACCGTTGTCAGGCTTTATACCGTCATCTATTCTCACGCGCGACGATCAGCCCCATCTGCGCATTGAGCGGCACGCTGGTGGGTTCCGCATTCGACGTCTATCTTCACGTAAGGAAAAAGAAGCCAATTCGCCTCCAAAGCCTCGCGCGGGCGATGTTAGCATATGGGGAGGAGGGAGCATGACTACGCTACGGGTTCTTGCAGCGTCAGTGATCTTTTTTGCTTCTGGCGCGGCTCAGAATCCGCCACCCAGCTTGACCACGATTTACAACTTTACCGACGGCAGCGACGGCGGTAATCCGCCGGTACCCTTGGTAATCGGCGACGGAGGGGTCCTCTATGGGACTACTGAAAGCTATGCGTTCGAAGACTACGCTGGCGCGGTGTTTGCCCTCGCACCGCCGGCATCCCCCGGTGGAGCGTGGACTGAGAGGGTACTGTATCACAGCTTCGGGGGCAATCCCAATACGCGTTTGGCGATCGGCAGCGGCGGGGTGCTCTACGGTGCGACTGTAGACACCGCGGTAATCTTCTCTTTGACCCCACCGCCGTCGCCTGGTGGTCAGTGGACTGAGAAGGTGATCTACACGTTGCCCCGACTGGGGGCTGCAACAGGTGACCGTGCCGAAGAGCGCCACAATTCTGGACATTGGTTGTGGTGGTGGGTCGACGGTGCGGAGACTCGCAGCACTGGCATCTGATGGCAAGGTCATTGAGCTGGACTATTCGGCCGCCAGCGTCGTAGTCTCGCGAGACACCAATGCGAAGGAGATCGAGGCCGGGCGTGTCCAAATCGAGCGGGGTTCGGTGTCCATTTTGCCGTTCCCAGATCGCACGTTCGACATTATCACGGCTGTAGAGACGCACTACTACTGGCCGACTTGCCAGCCAACGTGCGAGAAATCCTGAGAGTACTAAAGCCCGGGGGGACTTTCGTCTTGATTGCCGAAACTTACCGCGGCGGGCCGTACCGTCTGCTCTACGGCATAGTTATGTCGCTGCTCCGCGCCGCATTCCTGAGTGACGTGGAACACCGGGACCTCCTGACCCAGGCAGGATTCGCGGAGGTCACGACCATGTACCGGTCCGGAAGGAATTGGATCTGCGCCACGGGCGTCAGGCCGTCATAGCTCGACCTGTGCCGGCCCCCAGAGACTGTCGTGAAATACGCGTCACGAATCCTCGCAGTTGATTATACTCGCGCCCAAGCGACCGGCGCTGCGGTCTCGACTCTCCTCTCCCCGAGTGGCGCGTGACACAGGACTTGTTCGTATCGCAGGCTCCCGCGCGGTACAATCGTTCGTCACTGCATGCCCCTCATTCCTGGGACCAAGCTAGGCCCGTATGAGATCCTCGCGACCCTCGGCGCAGGCGGGATGGGCGAAGTCTACCGCGCGCGCGATACAAGGCTGAGGCGCGAAGTGGCGCTCAAGATTCTGCCGGAGGAAGTCTCGGGGGATGCGTCGCGCCGGGCGCGCTTCGAGCGGGAGGCGCGGGCGGTGGCCGCACTTAATCACCCCAACATAGTCGCCGTCTACGACGTTGGTGATGACTATATGGTTTGCGAACTTGTGGAGGGCGAGACGCTGCGCCGGGCGAGATTCGGATTGCGCAAGGGGCTCGATATCGCGGCGCAGATCGCGAGCGGGCTGGCGGCAGCACACGCGGCGGGGATCGTGCATCGCGATCTCAAACCGGACAACGTGCTGGTGACGAAGGACGGGCGCGCAAAGATTCTCGATTTCGGACTGGCACGCATCCGGCCGCCTCAAGCTGCGGCTGCGGACGCCACAGTGACGCTGCGGACCGAGCCCGGCGTGGTGATGGGAACGGTCGGTTATATGTCGCCGGAGCAGGTGCGCGGGTTTGAGGCGGATCATCGCAGCGATATTTTCAGCTTCGGCGTCATGCTGTACGAGATGTTGAGCGGGCGGCGTCCGTTCCGGGGAGAGACGGGAGCGGATGTCATGCAAGCCATCCTGCGGCAGGATGCGCCGGATCTGCCGGAAGCGGTGCCGGCGGCGCTGCGCCAGATCGTTATTCATTGCTTGGAAAAGGAGCCGGCACAGCGGTTCCAATCGGCCAAGGATCTGGAATTCACGCTAACACAGGGGATGATGCCGAGCGGGTCCGTACCGGTCTTCGTGGAACGGCGCAGACGCTGGCGGTGGCCGGCGTTGGTCATCGCCGCGGCGGCAGTGTCGTTTGCGCTGGCGCGATGGTTGCCGCACGAGCCGAGAACCACACATTGGTCCGCCGTCCAACTCGGCGGGCCTGAAATCGCGATGTACCCGCGTCTCTCGCCGGATGGCCACCTGCTCGCATTCGCGGCCATGGTCGATGGGGAAACCCAGGTAGCGGTTATGAAACCGGAATCCGGCAACTGGAACGTGCTAACGCACCAGCAGGGTTATATCAATGCCCTCTCCTGGTCGCCGGATGGCACCGCCATCTCTTACAGCCGCGGTACCGATGTTCCGCAGGGCATCTTCAGCGTACCCTTCCTGGGCGGCGAGGAACACCTGGTGCTGGAGAATGCCCAGAATCCCGCAGCCCTACCCGACGGTACGTTGCTAGTTTCGCGGATCAACCAACAAGGCCAGCCGCAGTTGTTTCGCTTTTGGCCGGAGACGGGAAAACTGCAAGGTTTCCCGGTGGAGCCCGACTTCGCCATCGACTACCAGGTCTCGCGGGATGGATGGCGCGCCATTATCCCCGGAGCCATGTTAGGGCGGAGCGGCGGCCCGCCATCGTTAATCGAGGTGGACGTAGTGAGAGGGTCGGCCCGTACGATTCCCATGGCACGGACTGGATTATTCCGGATTGCAAGGTCTCGCGTTCTCCCCGGATGGCCAGTCTCTGCTGGTCTCGGTGCGTGCGAAAACGCTGCAACGTATCGTCCGCATTTCCCTAGATGGACGCGGCGCGCCACAGGATCTTTTTACTGTCACGAGCGATGTAGGGGATCTGGAGGCCGCCGTTGACGGCAGTGTTCTGGTGAATCTGGTGGAGCATCCGCAGGAGCTAGTCAGGTTTCCGGCGGGAGGCGGGCAGCCTGTGAGAATAGCCGGATTTTCGCAAGCCCCTGTGTGGGATATGGTGGCGGCCTTGCCTGATGGCCGCACCGTCATTCCGGTTGTGGTCTACGGCCGCACACGCCTGATGGTGGTACAGCGAGGTAAAGATCCCGTGTCTTTGGTCAATACCACGGAAGAGACTGCGGCTCCCATGACCGCCGTTGGCGCGAACCAGATCGCTTTTTCGATCGGGCCAGAGCCCCACGAGACGATCGCCCTGGCCGATACGGCCACCGGGCGCATCAGCGGGCGGATTTCGCCCGGCAAAGGCGTCATCAAATCCCTAGCAGCGTCACCCGACGGCGCAACTCTCTACTTTACGGCGGGCGGATCGGTCTGGTCGGTGGCCTCCACCGGGGGAGCATCGCGCCAAATCTGTTCGGGCGAGCGGGTGGTGGCGTATCCATCGGGCCACAGGCTGGTAGTCGCTCGCCAGGAGACCTCGAAGAGCCGCCTGTTTGAAGTTCCGGCCGGCGGCGGCGCGGAACGGGCGATCCCTTCCGACCCTGCTTCGCCGCTATTTTGGGAGCTTATCTCTTCCGTTACGATTCGTGGCGATGGCCAGATGCTGGTATCGCTGTACACGGCGGACTCCGCATTCAATCCGTTGGGGCTGCTGGATCTCCAATCGGGAAAGATCAGGCGTATCGCGGGCGATCGCGCTAGCGATCTGCATTCCGCGGTGTGGACGCGAGACGGGCAGATTGTGGCCAGCCGGGTTGGCTTCCTCTCAATGATCTGGAAGTTCACGCCGGAGAGCAAATAGCGTTGCTGATGCCACTGGTTTTCCGCCTTCCGGTCAGATTGTCCGCCAATCGGAGATTGGCCCAAACGGCGCTGTGGGAAGTCGAGGCTGCACCGCAGCCGCCTTCGGGAACCGCTGGCGGCACTCTCTGCCCGATAAGAGTACGTATCGGCGACGGTCGCGTGCTGTCTTTATAAGGTCATTTTTACAGAGGCGCGGGGACCAACTTGGCTGCAAATTGGCGACACGCCTTGATACCCGCCTTCTACGGCGAGAGAATCCTCCTATCGGAGGGAAGCATGCCAATCCGCCTCGCGCCAATCGCCTCTGTTAGAATACTTTGGCATCGTTCCTTGTGTTTGTCGCATTTTCCGCGGCTCTAGCGGCCACGTTAACGACACTGCACACCTTCATCGGTTATCCCGACGGAGCCTTTCCGCCGGCCGGCGTTGTCGTCGGCTCTGGCGTCCTCTCTGGTCCCACGTACGGAGCCGCGGCATCCGCTGCGGAGGGTAGAAATTAAATTTATCGAGCTGTTTCTTCTGCCAAAGCTCGCAGGCGTAGTTACCTGGCTCCTAACTTCTAAGGAGTGGACAAAAGCGTGGCTCGTGCTGACATCCATTGGAGCGTTGGCTGTAGCCGTAGTATTGCTCGTATTTCGCCGATGCCGCGTCCTTGGACGCACAAGTTGTTGGAAAGTGGACTGAAGTATAAGAACTTGGCCAGGAAGTGCGCCTTGTTTCGCAGGTCTGGCTCCGATCCGACCATACCTACCTAGTTACCCACCCTCGCGCCGTCAGCAAGAACGCTGACGATAAGGCTTCTGAAGAGAGTGGGAAGCGGTCGATCGACTCGGAAGCAAAAAACTCTGCTGGTAACCGACAGCGAGGAAGGCAGCGAGGCCCGGGAGGAGTGGACTCTCTATCCCTGGTGGTTCCGCCCGCTAGTCGCCCGCCTCAATAAGCCGGGGACATCGGATGTCATGATACGGAAGTAGCCTTGAGGAGCGCGTTGCGAACCTTCCGGTAGGCGGCGCTTTCATTAGGAGGTGTATCTTGTTGGTTTCTGCCAACTCCTGGGCTGATCGGTTCACCATTATGCGGAACGCCTTCACCTGGGCTTCGCTCCAGCCGTCGCAGACGATGACAGGCACTTCGGCCATCCCCTCCTTGATGGCCCCCTTAAGTCGCAAGTCGCCGTCAATCACCGTCGCATCGGCCTTCGCAAGAATCGGCACGACGAAGCCGTACTCGCGGATCGAGGCGCGGATGCGATCCACCACCGCATCGTTCTTGCGCGGGTTCCTGATGTAGCGCGTCAGCTTCGATACCGGCCAATAGACGATCTGAAGTTGCGACTCGATCCTCATACGATGAGGCCCTCTGGCAGCATCCACCCCCTCAATAGCAATTTGGGGTTTCAGTCGTCAACAGTCAATTTTTGCGGCGTGCAACTTGGGCGCTGCAACAGACGATTACGCCGGTTCTGTTTCAAAATAGCCGTAGACTCGCTGCCTGATCGGCTCAACGTCAAGCAATTGATTTTCACAGCCACAAAGAGTATTTGCAAGGAGTCAAGGACCGCGGGGGGGAGCTTAGTCAAGAATCAGATCACGCCCACGACACGTGCCGCGCGACACGTGCGGCCGGCGCACGGGGAACGCACCGGTAACTTTTCCGGCTTAGTCGACCCCAGTACGGGCCGGTCGGCCCGTTGATCAATGAGTTTACGGGATGCCATTTCCAAACAACCAAATTCCGCAATCCATGATCAGTTAGCATGGTTCGTCCTGACAGCCGCCTGCCTTGCAGCAGTTCTCGGAAGAGCAGCACAGTCCACCTCCGTTGTTGCACCAGTAGGGGCCAGCGGAAGGGCAGCAGTGGCCCTGGGAGCAAACCGGCTGGCCTGATTGACACTGCATGCCGCAGCCCCCGCAGTTATTGGGATCAGTGTCAAGGCAGGTCTGGACGCCGCCGCATGTCGTGCATGAGGAGGGGCAGCAGGTATTGCCGCAAAGCGTTTGGCTGGGCGGGCAGGCGCACGCGCCGTTGGAGCAGTTCTGCCCGGAGGGGCAGCAGGTATTGCCGCAAAGCGTTTGGCTGGGCGGGCAAGCGCACATGCCGTCGGAGCAGATCTGCCCGGAGGGGCAGCACGTGTCGCCGCAAAGCGTTTGACCGGGCGGGCAGGCGCACGCGCCGTTGGAGCAGGTCTGCCCGGGGGGGCAGACCGTGCCGCCGACGCCGGCGCAGCCGCCGCAGTTGTTGGGATCGGTTAGTGTGTTGGTGCATCCTGTTCGGCAGCAGGTCTCCCCCGGCGGGCAGCAGAGGAATACGGGCCACTGTTTACCACCGGAGTTGAGAAAGAAGCCGCACGGGGAATATAAACATTCCCAACTACAGGCGCCGTTCGAGCAGACCGGCGTGGCGTAGGGTTCGGTTGTCGTGCAGGTTGTACCGCAGGCGCCGCAGTTGTTCGGATCAGTGGAGGTGTCCACGCATTCGACGCCGCAGAGAGTCTTTCCGCTGGGGCAGACCCACTTGCCGTGGATGCAAGATGCGCCACCCGCCGGACACGCCTTTCCGCACCCTCCGCAATTGTGCGGGTCGTTAGTAGTGTTAGCGCAATAGCCGCAGGTGTGGCCCTCATAGGCTGGGTTGCCAGGGCACGGAGTGACGCAGAGCGTTGTCCCGGCTAGGCACTGATTGCAGGTGCCAGGGGAGGGAGGTTCGCCGCCTTTCGGTCCGGGCAGGCTGCCGCCGCTGCATATCCCCTGGTAGCCCATCTCGTTATATTGCGACCAGCAGAGGGTTCCCGCCGGAAGACCAGGTCCTCCCCAAATCCCATCAATGCATACCGGCTGGGATCCCGGTGCCAAGCATGGCATATATTGCGGTAGCCCTACGCAACCTGCTCCTCCTGAACCTCCTCCTGTGCACAGGACACGTCCCGTGAGGCGCTATCCGGTTGCCGCGTCCGCCACCTCCGGCGAGCAGGAAAGTGCTGGCTCAACGCTCGCAAAATGCGCCGACCCGGCCATGCCCGCAAGTTCGTGGCCAACGCCGCTTCCGGAAAGGGGGCTGGTTGCCACGTAGTTGTTTGTCGTTCTATAGATCGACGCGGCCGCGGAAAATCCTGGTAACATTTTCAGGCTCCCTTCCTACCTGCTGTAGTATGGCGACAGCTTGGACACCAGGAATGGGAACTCTTCGGTCACGTCGACGCGCACGAACTGCCGCGAGACCACATCAGTGGAGCGATTCGTAAGGGAGAAGATTACGTCGAGGATTTCGCGCGTTTGGCTCAACGGTGACAGCCGAACCTCCACGCTCGTTAGAGACTCGTTGCGCTCGAAGGCTTCCGCCACCGCGTGATAAATAGCGTGATAACGAGACACCAGGTAATTGAGCGCGCGGCTGCGATTCATGCCGGCGTTGTCGGTCATCTGCAGGACGCGGTCGATCAGCTCGGCGGCGGCGGCGGTGAACTGCTCCTCCGAAAGGCCCTCGCGCCTGGGAATCGCCTTAATGAGCGACTCGCGGTCGAACGAGTAGATCTGGTCGAAGACCAAGATGGGGACCATAAGGCCGTTGCACATCTCCGCCGGGGCGATGGGGCCTCTCACGCCAATCACCACATCGAGGTGCGATGGCTTGGGATCGCGGAGGGCTTCGACGAGCAGAGCATAATCCGCATGGTCGCGGGGCGTGAGGATATAAGCTTCCAGCCCTTCGATGCTGAGCACCCAACACAGTAGACGCACCAGGTAGCGATTCTCGTTCTTGGAGAGCACCGCATGCAGTGCTTCGCGGTCGGTGAGCCCCTTGGTATCGGATCGGCCGGTGGCTTGGGCGAACTCCTTCTCCACCGCCATGCTGGGAAAGCGCGCTTCAATCTTGCCGATGGCCCCAAGGCAACAGCCTCAACGCAACGGGAATCAAGAAAAGAACATTCGAACTCGTTCACATCGGGGGCATGACCATCGGCCGCGCCGCGTACGAACCCGGGCCTCCCGGTCACGATAGTTGGGTGGTGGGTGAGGCGCCATACGTCTCGCTGCATTTTCTCGGCGCGGAGCACTGCGCGAGTTAGCGGGCCAGCGCGCGCAGGACAATCCAGCACTTCTCCCAAGCCGGCAGCGAGATGCGGCGCGTGAAGACGTCGTAGTTCGACCGCTCGATACGATCGAGCAATCGGGAGTAGATCGCGATGAGCGCGCCAAGCGATGCGCGGCTGCGGCGATGCACCAATCCCAACAACGGCTGCGATTCCTTGTAGTATTGGCGCGCGCGGCCAGCCTCGAAATCCATCAGATCGATGAATTCCGGCGTGCGTACGCCAGCGCGGATATCGTCCTCAGTAACGCGAAAGCGTGCCAGATCTTCGGCGGGCAGATAGATGCGGTCGCGCACGGCATCCTCGCGAAGATCGCGCAGGATGTTGGTCAGTTGAAATGCGATGCCGCACTTCTCGGCCAGCGGCAGCGCATCCGGCGAATCGAAGCCCAGGATATGGATGGTGGTCAACCCGGCCGTGGAGGCCACTTGGTAGCAATAGCGGTATAGTTGCTCGAAATTCTCGAAACGGCGGGGTTCCAGGTCGGACGCCACGCCATCGACCATCTCGTGAAAATACCGTGGCGGAATGCGGTATCGGTTCACGGTATCGTGGAATGCGGGCAGCACCGGATGCGCGCCGCCGCGGCCCGCCAGAGCTTCGTCGAGAGCTACGCGCCACTGCTCGATCGCAGCCCGATTTGCGCCGGGATCGTCGCTCAGATCGTCGCAATAGCGCATAAAGGCGTACACGGCGCACATGGCATTGCGCTGTTCGCGCGAGAGCAGTACAAACGCGTAATAGAAATTCCGGGCGCGGGTGCGCGCCACGCGGCGGCAGTGAGCGTAGGAAGCTTCCAGCGCGGTCATAATGCGGCGCGAAAAAGCGAACCCAGCAGCAGCCAAATGCGCTCAGCCTTGGAGACGGCCGGCCGCCGCGAGAGCACATCGTAATCCTGCTCGGCAATCTTATCGAGCACGCGCATCCCGCCGCGGCTGAACAGGTCGATATCCAGCGCCAGTCGCCGGTCCACCATGGAGGCCAGCGGCAAGCCCTCGACGAACAGATCCCGCGCGCGCGCCACGATCTCCCGCATGACCTCGCGGAATGCCGGCGTCGTGCGCCGCGCGTAGAGATCGTCCAATGTATACCCGTGCCGCACCAGCGCTTCGAGCGGAATATACACGCGGTCTTTTTCCAGATCCACGGCCACATCCTGCCAGAAGTTGGCGAGTTGCAGCGCGGTGCAGGTAGCGTCGGATAGCCGCTGCCGCTCGGCATCGGAATAGCCGCAGAGGTACAGCACCAGGCGGCCCACGGGGTTAGCCGAATAGCGGCAATACGCGAACACATCTTCCCATGACGCATAACGCGTCACCGTCTGATCCTGTTCGAAAGCCCGGATCAATTCCGCAAACGGTGTCTGCGGAATTGAGTGGCGCGCCACGGTGCCGCGCAGGGCCACGAACACGGGATGCGCCGCCTGGCCAGCGTACATGGCGTCTAACTGCTCGCGCCACCAGGCCAGCAGGCGCAGGCTCTCCTGCGGATCGCCCATCTCATCGCCCAGATCGTCGGCCCAACGGCAATAGGCGTATACGTTGTAGAAATCCTGGTGCAGACGCTTGGGCAGCAGGAAGCTGACCACCTGGAAATTTTCGTAATGGTGGGTGGCCAGCCAGCGTGTATAGGCTTCGGCTTCGGCGGTAGTGTAGCGCGCGGCAGCCGCTTCGGGCGAGAGGACAAACTCCCTGGGCGGCAGCAAAATCACGGAATAATGGCCGTCTTCAGATGGCCGTTGTGACTCATCAGATGGCGCATCACTTCCAGCAGGTTGGCCAGGGGTTCCTCGCTATTGACGAAGTCGCGGGAAGTGATGTCGCCGCGGGTCACCAGATCCAGCGCCTTGCGGATGAACGCCGGCGTGTGATGGAAGCTGGCCTTGCAGGTGATTTCGGAGTAGTGCAGCCGGTTTGTATCGAACATCACCCGGCTGTCGTTGGGGCAGCCGCCGAAGAAGTTCACGCTACCGCCGCGCCGCACCATATCCAGCACCCAGTGCCATGTTTCCGGTTTGCCTACCGCTTCCACGGCAATGTCGGCCCCGCGGCCGCCTGTAAGGTTGCGCACAGCCTCGACCGTATTGGCATGCTGATCGGCGCGCACCAGTTCGTGCGCCCCCATGGCTTCGGCGCGGTCCAACTGGGTTCTGCGGCGGCCGATGGCGATCACGCGGCATCCATACAGGCTGGCCAGCCGCACGAACATCAGCCCGATGGGTCCCAAGCCCAAAATGGCGATGGTGTCGCCCGGACGCGGCGCGGTCTCTTCAAATCCCTTCAGCACGCAAGCCAGCGGCTCGATCAATGCCGCGTCGTGATAACTGACGCCATGCGGAATCCGGTAGGTGTTGCGCTCGACAATGCGCGCCGGAATGCGGATGTACTCGGCGTAGGCGCCGTTATTGAACAGCAGATCCTCGCACAGGTTTTGCAACCCGCGGCGGCAGAAGAAGCAATCCTCGCAGGGAGCCGAATTGGCCGCGACCACGCGTTCGCCAACCTTGAAGGCCTTGACATCCTTCCCGGCAGCTACTACATCCCCCGCCAATTCATGCCCGAAAACGGCGGGCGGCACGATCATCCGCGCGTGATAACCGCGGCGGAATACCTTGACGTCGGTGCCGCAGGTCAGCGCAACTCGAACTTGAACCAGGATGTCGCCATCGTCAATTTTGGGAACGGACACCGGCTCTACCTGCAAGTGCTCCTTGCCATACAGCACGGCAGCCATCATGTGCGTTTTCACTGTGTCCACCTCTGTGGCTGAACGATAATTTTCAACGATTC
>DATNMW010000126.1:0-14677 GCA_035602155.1 Bryobacteraceae bacterium
ACCAACTCGCCGAACGTCATCCGCGGCAGCGCGCCTTTTTCGGTGGCGAATCCGAACTGCGAATATCGGGAAGCCGCCAGCCCCGTGTAGGATTTGTTCCGGTCGCGCAAGTCCTTGAAATCCGGATAGGACAGCCCGGAGTATTGAAAGAGCCCGCCGATGGCCTCGCCCCGCAATTGCGACTGCACCACGACGATCTCGGAAGCGTGCGGTACGGGCAGCGGCCGCAGCAGCAACGCGTCCGCCAGGCTGAACATGGCCGAATTGGCGCCAATTCCCAAAGCCAGCGAAATGATGGCTACCAGAGCGAACCCAGGGCTCTTCCGCAGGGTGCGCAAGGCGTAACGAAGGTCGTGGAGCATGTGTTGTCATTAGCACGCTTGCTGCCGGATCCGCGAACGTGTATCTGCTGGCAAATTCGGATAGTGGAGGGGGCGCCGGGCGGGTTGCCGTCCGTTTTTGGGATGCAAAGCTCCGCTGGCGGACGCCCGTTCAACGAACCGCGACGTCTCGATATCGGTCGAGATCGGCCGTGCACGAGGAGCAGGGGGATGTAAGGGCACTGTTGCATCCCATCGCAACAGGCCGATGTCCTTGGCGGACGACTGTCTGGTGCGCCTCACGGGAATCCTCCCGGCCGGAGGTCTCAGCCGGCTGCGCGATAAGCTAGTCTCGAGATCACTGGGGAGGGAAAAGCCGGTTACGACTTATTACGGAGCAAAAGAGCTCGTCATCGCATCCGCAAAGCGCTCCTCGGACAACACCCGATGCCAATCAGGCACAGCGTATCGCTATAATCACGCACAATATCGATCCAGCCGCGTGCTTCCTCCACGATATCCGTTTTGGACCGGCACATGCAAGCCCTGCTCATTCGCCTCGCTCACCGGCGGCGAACAAAGCTGGTTTCCGGTCCCCGAAAAGTGGGAAAGGTTTTGGAAATGTGATCGTGCCAAGCGAGGCTCTCCTCGTCCAGCAAGGCCCACAGTAAGCCTAGGCCGCCGGCGCAATAGGCCAGGCAAGCGCCCAGGTAGCGCAGCCAGCGCGACGCGCCGTCCGGCGGGTAGCCGTCGAAGTCGATAAGGGTCAAGCTGAAAGCGCGCATGCCGGGGGTCTGGCCGCCCGCGCACACCCACAAGAAGCCATAGAACATGGCGATCAATATGGCCGCGGCGCCCATGATCAGGATCACAGGTTTGGTGCCGGGCAACGAGCCGCCCAGAAGATGGAAGACCGTGAGAAAGATTCCGCAAGCGATCAGGATCATGCTGCCATCGAAGGCGGCGGCGCAGGCCCTGTGCATGGGAGCGGCTACGGGAGCGTCGCAATCGATGACCGCCTCAACAGTGGTACCCAGCTTGCGCGGCGACGGCGGGGCAGGCATCAGGAATTCGAGCGAAGGCTGCGCGTCGTTGGGCGCGCCAGGCCGCCGGGTCACGCGCGTCGACGTGCGCGTCACCGTCTTGGGCTTCGCGGGCGGCGGGTCCATGACCCCATCGAACGGGATCACGTTGCCGGCCGGCCGGTCCTGGAAAAGCATGGCTTGGCGCGGAGCGGAGAAAGGCGGCGCGGGCCGCGAAACCGATGGCGCACGCAACGGCTCGCTGTGCGCGGGCTGCGGCGCCGCGGCCAGAGCGCCCGTGGTAGCGGTGGCATACACATCGTTCAGCGGACGGCCGCAACGGCGGCAACGCCGGTCGTCGTCTAAATTCAGGTAACGGCAATAACTGCAAGTCATGGTGAATGCGTCTATGCTGCAAAGCAAGGTCTCCATATGGTACGTTTGCCGATTGAGCCCTCAGCCGTGCACATGCCCTCATAGTGTTCGTAACACACTCGGCGCTATTTGTCACGCATTTTCTTCGAGTATTACGTGCAGTTCCATCCTTACGGCGCTGGCATCGTTGGTTTTGACCTGCGCAACAGCATTCGGGCAGCTTCCGCCGGGTTCGGTGCTGGTTCCGCCGCCCACGGGCACACCCGTGGCGCAACCCAATAAACGCATCTATAAGGCGCGTCCTAACGCGCCGGCGATCGGCGAATGGGTCACCTATGCCGCGACCCAAACCACCGACGGTAAGATGCGGCACTTGCGCGGACACGCGGAGATGGAGAACGTCAACATGCTCTTCCGCGCCGACGAGATCGACTTCAACGAAGATACCGGCGATGTGCAAGCGCGCGGGAACCTTTACTTCGAGCAGTTCGAGCGCAACGAGAAAATCTGGGCCGACCATGTGGACTATAACACCAAGACCGAGGCGGGTAAGTTCTACGACGTGCGCGGCACTACCTCCCCGCGCATCGACACCCGGCCCGGCATGCTCACCAGCCTCAATCCTTACTACTTCCAGGGCAAGTGGGCGGAGCGGGTCGACGGCCACTATATTCTGTACGACGGATTCCTGACCAATTGCCGCATCCCAAATCCTTGGTGGCGGCTCAAAGGGCCGCGCTTCAACGTTGTGCCGCAAGAATCGGCCCGCGCATACCGGGCTGTTTTCCTGTTACGCAAGTTTCCACTCTTCTACACGCCCTTCTTCTATAAGTCGCTCGAAAAAGTGCCGCGGCGCACCGGTTTGTTGATGCCGAACATCGGCCATAGTTCCACGCGCGGCTTCATGCTGGGCGTAGGCGCCTTCTGGGCAATCAACCGCAGTTACGACGCCACTTACCACGTCCAGGACTACACGGCGCGCGGGTACGCGCATCACCTCGAGCTGCGCGGCAAGCCCACTGACAAGGCGGACTTCGACGCGATCCTTTTCGGAGTGCAGGATCGCGGCTTGCAGCAACCCAACGGTGCGCCTCCCATCAAGCAGGGCGGCTATACTTTTTCAGTGGCGGGGAAGGCCGACTTAGGCGACGGATGGACTGCCAGGGGCTTTATCAACTACCTCAGTTCGTACACATTCCGGCAGGCCTTTTCCGATTCATTCAACGAAGCCGTTTTTAGCGAAGTGAGCTCAGTGGCGTTTTTGAACAAGGACTGGTCCACTTACACCTTTGACACGGTGGTCGAGCGTAAACAGGATTTTACCACCCTGGAGATAACCGAAACCAATCCCACTACCGGAAAACAGAATCAGGATCTCAATTCCGTGGTAATCAAGAAGCTGCCGGAACTCGATCTCTCCAGCCGCGACCATCAGGTGGAGAATCTGCCGCTGTGGTATTCGTTCGATTCCAGCGCCGGTCTGCTATCGCGCAGCGAGCCGGATTTCTATTGCCCGGGTGTCGAGCCGGGGCAACAAGGGACCGTCACCTTCTGCCCCACCCCCGGCATCGGATCGCCGACTTTGCTGGGCCGCTATGACACCAACCTGCTGGATAGCCGCATGGACTTTGCGCCCCAGATTACTTCGGTTTTGCACTTGGGCGACTTTCACCTGGTCCCCAGTTTTACGGTAAACGAGACCTTCTATGGTGAAACGCAGGGGCCGTATGAGGATGGCTTTCTGCGCGTGCTTCCCCAGGACTACATACGCAGCGCCCGCGAGTTCAAGATGGATCTGGTGGCGCCTTCCTTCGCGCGCGTCTTCAATCGCAAGAGCTGGCTGGGAGACAAGTTGAAGCATGTCATCGAGCCACGCGCCACTTACGAGTATGTAGGCGGCATCGGGCAGGAGTTCAACAAGATCGTCCGTTTCGACGAGACCGATCTGCTTTCGAACACCAACCAGGTTACGTTTTCGCTAGCTAACCGGCTGTACGCCAAGCGCGGCGACGACGTGGTGGAGATCTTCAGTTGGCAATTGTCGGAGGCGCGCTATTTCGATCCGACTTTCGGCGGCGTGATCCTTCCGGGGTCCGAGCAACGCAACGTACTGTTGAGCCAACTCGAGCTGACACCCTTCGCCTTTCTGGATGGCCCGCGCACTTACTCGCCGATCGTTTCGTCCCTGCGGGCCCAGCCGAAGTGGAACATTGCTTTCGAATGGCGAACGGATTACGATCCAGTGCGGCACAGCATCGTGGCCAGCGCCGCCAGCGCCGATTGGCGCAAGGGATTGTATTTCATTTCGGTGGGGCAGACTGAAGTTCACAGCGATACCACGCTGCTGCCCAACGAAAACCAGATGCGCGCCAGCTTTGGAATCGGCAACTCGACGCGGCGCGGTTGGAACGGGGCGGTCGTCGCAGTTTACGACGATAAGGCGGGCGTCCTGGCATATGCGATCGTGCAGGCCACTTACAACACGGATTGCTGCGGGCTGAGCATGCAGTATGTGCGGTTTAATATCGGGGCGCGCGATGAGACACAGTACCGCTTTGCCTTCGCCGTTGCGAATCTGGGATCGTTTGGGACATTGAAGCGCCAGGAACGTCTTTTCTAGGCATTGCATTTCCAATCTTTCCCTAAACCGGGCTGGTACGAACGGGAGACGGCATCCGGCTGATACAATTCGTGTTCGTCAGCCAATGGCGTACCAGGGCGGATTCCGCCAGTTTTCCCGACCAGGCGCTATTTTCACTGTGACGCGAGGACTCATTGCGCTCATCCGCCAACATTTCAATCAAGACAATCATGATTCTTGCCTCGCGCTCAAAACCAATATCGAGGGTCGCCGCATTCAGCGCTCTGGCCGTCCTGGCTTCCCAAACGGCTACGGGGCAACAAACTCCCAGCCCATCTGCGGAGGCGCCCACCTTCCCTGCGAATGGCTGCGCGCCGATGAATTGGACAGCGGAACAGGACCATCGCCACATGATGGATCAACTTGGCATCAAGGCGCTGCGCACAGGGCCGAGCGGGAATGAGAAGGCCCCCGATCACGCAAACTACGATGAGTCGAAAGCGAATCCGTTTCCGGATCTGCCCGATGCGCTAACCCTGAACAGCGGGCAAAGGGTCGCGTCGGCAGCCCAGTGGTGGCGCCGGCGCCGTCCGGAGATCGTCGAAGACTTTGAGCGCGAAGTGCTCGGCCGGGTCTCGCCCAGTGCGCCCAAAGTGACCTGGTCGGTGACGAGTACGACTGTCTCGAAGACAGGGATATTTCCCGTCGTCAAAAAGCAACTCGCCGGACACGCGGACAACTCGCCGTGCCCGTCGATCAACGTCGATATCGAGATGACCCTGGTGACGCCGGCCAACGCGCAGGGTCCCGTGCCCGTGATGATGATGTTCGGCAGCGCGGCCTTTCTCAAACGGATGGCGGACATGATGGCCAGCCGTCCCGAATTGAAGGCGACGATGGGGAGCGATCCGGCTTCGACGGAACAACTGATCGCGGCAGGTTGGGGTTACGCGCTCATCGACCCCAGTAGCATTCAACCGGATAATGGCGCAGGTCTTACCAGGGGAATCGTCGGTCTGGCAAACAAGGGCCAGCCCCGCAAACCGGAAGACTGGGGTACGCTGCGGGCGTGGGCCTGGGGCGCTTCCCGCGGTCTCGACTATCTGGAGACCGACAAAACCGTCGATGCGAAGCGCGCCGGCATCGAAGGCGTCTCTCGTTTTGGGAAGGCAGCGCTGGTCGCGATGGCGTTCGACACCCGCTTCGCGGTCGTGCTGGTGGGTTCCTCCGGAGAGGGCGGCGCCAAACCGCACAGACGCAATTTCGGCGAGGCCGTGGAGAATCTCACGGGGTCCGGCGAGTACCACTGGATGGCCGGCAACTTCCTGAAGTATGGTGCGTCCGATGCTTCCTTCGGAAGCAGGAACGCCGGCGGCTTGCCGGTCGACTCGAACGAATTGATTGCGCTTTGCGCGCCGCGGCCGACATTCATCAGCTACGGAATCCCCGAAAAGGGGGACGCCAAGTGGCTGGACCAGCAGGGCAGTTTCATGGCGACCGTGGCTGCCGGTCCTGTCTTCCGGCTATTGGGCGCCAAGGATCTTGGACTGACGGAAGACTATCACACCGCGAAGATGCCGCCCGTCGATACGGGGCTTCTCGACGGCCAACTGGCGTGGCGCCAGCATGACGGAGGCCACACCGATGCGCCGAACTGGAAGTACTTCATTCCCTGGGCGGACAAGTTCCTCCACTATCACGCGGCGCCCTGGGAATTTCCTGCCGACGTGCCCGTCTTCCGAACCGATCCAAACTCACTGGCCGCGCATTCCCAATTGCTCGCGAAGGCGAAGCAGGGCGCGATCGAAGTCTATTTCGAAGGCGACTCGATCGCGCGCCGGTGGGGCGCCATCGATTACCCCGGCCTGCTCGCCAATTGGAAACGGAATTTCTTCGGCTGGAACGCGGCTGATTTCGGATGGGGCGCCGATCGGACGCAGAACATCCTCTGGCGTTTGGAGAACGGCGAGTTGGATGCTATTAACCCCAAAGTCGCCGTTTTGCTCGCCGGCACAAACAACGTCGGCCAGGCATGGTCCCCGGGGGACGCCGGCGCGAGAGCGAACGATGTCACGCGCGGTATTCAGGCGATTGTGCGCGCGATCCAAACGAAGGCGCCCGCGGCTACGATCGTCCTAATGGGCATCTTCCCGAGAAATGACAATATGGCTTTGATGCCCGTCATCGACAGGATCAACGGCAATCTGTCCAGGTTCGCCGATGGCCGGAAGGTTCGGTATCTGAATATCAACGACAAACTCGCCGACGGCGATGGAAGACTGTTCGACGGGATGATGGACGCAAAAGACCGGCTCCATCCGACCGTGAAGGCGTATCAGGTCTGGGCGGATGCGCTGAAACCCGTCCTCACGGAGTTGCTGGGGCCTCCCGCTGCGGTGGATCAAGCCCCGCCGCCCACGGGCAATCCCGGCGCAGAGCGCTGACAAATGGTGGATCGTGTCTGGAATCCGTTATTTAGCCACGCGGCGATCATGTGTTCCGAGGCGGCCGCCCCGGCGCTGCCACCGCCTCGTTTATCGCCGGCCCGTTCGCCCACATCGATGGCGATAAGATTACTTATACGCTGCCATGACACCTGCCACCACCAACGGTAATATCGGCCTGATGATCCATGCCGACGCGGGATTGGGTGTTCTACACGAATTGACGGGGGTAATCGCGCGCCACCGGGGCGATATCATGTCGGTCGAAATTATCGAGCAGGGGTCCGCCGAAGCGCGCATCTACTTCGAGATCGCCCTGCCGGCCAGCGCCGCGAAGCTGGCGGAGGATCTACGGGCGCTCACCATTGTGCGCAAGGTCGAAGTGGTCGAGACGCTGCAGAAGATCTACGGCAAGCGGATCATCATCATGGGCGGCGGCGCGCAGGTCGGGCAGGTGGCCATCGGCGCGGTGTCGGAGGCCGACCGGCACAATATTCGCGGTGAGCACATCTCGGTGGATACCATTCCGCTGGTGGGAGAAGAGGCGCTGGCCGACGCGGTGCGCGCGGTGGCCCGCCTGCCAAGGGCCAAGGCGCTGGTGCTGGCGGGATCGTTGATGGGCGGGGAGATCGAGCAGGCCGTGCGGGAAGTGCGTCAGGAGGGGCTGTTGGTGATCAGTCTGAATATGGCGGGGAGCGTCCCGGATGCGGCCGACCTGGTGGTCGGCGATCCGGTGCAGGCGGGGGTGATGGCGGTGATGGCGGTCGCCGATACGGCAAAATTCACCGTGGAGCGCCTCAAGCGCCGCGTTTTTTAGGCGACGTGGCACACGCTCTCAGCGCGCCGTCTTCGCACCCCTGCGAACATTCCTAAAACCGCGAAACGATCAAAAACGCCCCGCCCACAGCAATGGCATCCTCAAGCAGCGCAATCGGAAGATCCTTCCCGCCGGTGGCCCTAACCAGCCGCGACCGAAACTCGTAGCCGCCCAACGTTCCGGCTACCGCGCCAATAGCGCCCGCCACCAGTCCGACGATTAGTGACTCGCTAGCCGCGCACACCGCCGCGCCGGAGACTGCTCCGGTGACGATCCGGGCAATGAACCCGGGCGGCGCTTTCCGGCTGGGAGTCTTGGGCAGCTTGTCGTTGATCAACTCCCCGATCGCAAGCACGCTCAGGATATAGGGCGTGGCCGCAAAGCCCAGAAACGCCAGCCACGTACCATCCAAACGCAGCCATCCCCAGCGGGCCGCCCAACTGACCGCGGCCAGCGGCGTCAGCGCACGCAGCCCGGCAACCACGCCAATCAGAAATGCCAAAACGTATATCGACATGTCGCTCCTTTGGTCCTACTATTGTAACGGCTGGAGTTCGCCCAACATGGTCGGGATGAGCTCGGAAACAGTAGGGTGAATGTGTACCGCCCGTTGAATGGTTGTATAGGGCGCCTTCGCGTACATGACGTCCAGAATCGAGTGAATGGCCTCATCTCCGCCGGTACCCAAAATCGCTGCGCCCAGTATTTCCTTCGACTGCGCGTCCACTACGATTTTCATGAAGCCCTGCGATTCGCCTTTCTCCACCGCGCGTCCGACTTTGGTCATCGGACGCTTCCCAATAAGCGCGCTGCGCCCGGTCTTGCGGACCTCCGCCTCGGTCAGCCCGGCGCGCCCCAGCGGCGGATCGATGTACAACGCGTAGGCGGTGATGCGGTCGCTCACCCGCCGCGGGTCGTTATCAAGCAGATTCGCCGCTACGATTTCGAAATCGTTATAGGCGGTGTGTGTAAATGCGCCTTTGCCGTTGCAGTCGCCCATCGCCCAGATGCCCGGCGCGCTGGTGCGCAACTGATCGTCGACCGCGATGTATCCGTGCGCGTCCACCGCGACGCCCGCCGCTTCCAGTCCGAGATCGCCGGTATTCGGGCGACGGCCAACAGCCAGCAGCACATGCGAGCCGTCGATCTCCGGCGCGCCGGCCGTGCATTCCGCGTGCGCCACAATCTCTTCGCCGCGCTTGGAGAAGCCGATGCATTTCGAGTTGAGGTGCACGTCGATTTGTTCGCGCGCCAGGATCTCCTGGATCGCCGCGGATACGTCTTCGTCTTCCCGCTGGACCAGGCGCGGTCCCATTTCCAGGATCGTAACCCGGCTCCCGAATCGCCGGAACATCTGGCCGAACTCCAGGCCGATATAGCTGCCGCCCACCACGATCAGGTGCCTGGGGAGGAAGTCGACGCTCATCATGGAACTATTGGTGAGAAATGCGACCCGATCCAGTCCGGGCATTTCCGGCACGACCGCGCGCCCGCCCACGTTGATGAAGATCCGCTTGCCAGTGAGCCGGTGCGGTCCGACGCTTACGTCCTGGGGCGACTCGAAGCGGGCATGGCCTTCATAGACGGTGCAGTTGTCCATGTTCTTCAGCCACGCCTCAACCGTGGTTCTCGACTTGCCCGATATGGCGTCCTTCCTGGCCTTCACCCGCCGCATATCGACGCTCGTTTCGCCGCTGTCCACTCCGAACTCCGCCGCGCGCCGGACCATGTGGGCGGCGTAGGCGCTGGCCACCATGGCCTTGGTAGGGATGCAGCCCGTGTTTACGCAGGTGCCGCCGAACAATTTGCGCTCGACGATGGCGACCTTCATCCCCGCCTTGGCCAGCCGCGCTGCGAGCGATGGGCCAGCCTGTCCGGTTCCGATCACGATAGCGTCGTAAGCAGCCGTCATTCGATCCCCCTCATAATTGTGGCAGAGTGAAACCTTGAAGCAAAGCGCCAAGCCTGCATCCGCGGAATCGCCCGCCAAACAGGTGGCGGAGTTCATCGCCAAGTTCGACGGGCGCGTGGCGAAGCTGATAATTTCGTCGCGGGCCGCGCTGCGCAAACGATTTCCCACCGCGAACGAACCGATCTACGATAATTACAAAATTACAACCTTTTCGTCATCGGACTTTGCACGACCGAACGCAGTTCGGACTGCCTGGTCTCACTGGCGGCAAACGCGAATGGCGTCAACCTCAACTTCTATTACGGCGCTGCATTGCCGGATTCGAACAGGATACGGGCAGCGCCGAATTATTGTCAGGTCCGTGGTGGCGGACAACAGCCCCTGCGGTAACGTCGGCAAGGCAACGGACGTTATGCGCCGCGTACAATTTTAGTACGCCCAGCGCCAGAGGCTTGCGCCCGCCGTGTAACCTGCCCCCACGGCGGCGAACATAACCAGGTCGCCTTTCTTGAGCCGGCCCTGGGTGATGGCGTCCCGCGTGGCCAATGGCAGCGTCGCCGAGGTCGTATTGCCATAGCGGTCGATATTGATGACCACCTGCTCGGGCTTCAGGCCCATGCGCTCGGAAGCGCCTGTGATGATGCGGCGATTGGCTTGGTGGGGAATCAGTACGCTTACGTCGGACGGTTTCAAGCCGTTGCGCTCCAACAGTTCCGCGCAGAGCTCGTACATCTTCTTCACCGCGTACTTGAAAACCTGCTGGCCCTGCTGGTGCACGAAATGCAGACGCTTCTCGACGGTTTCGGCGGTAGCAGGGAGCCGGCTCCCGCCCGCCGGCATCTTAAGAAAGTCGCCGCCCGATCCATCGATCTCGCCGATGAAATCGATGAAGCCCGCGCCATCGTCCGATTCGGCCGCCGGCTCCAGCAGCATGGCCCCCGCGCCGTCGCCGAACAGGATGCAGGTGGACCGGTCCGTGTAGTCGATGATCCGGCTCATGGTGTCGGCCCCGATGACCAGGACTTTGCGGTGCGTGCCGGCCGAGATCAACGCGGCCCCGGTCGTCAGGCCGTACAGAAAGCTGGAACAGGCGGCTACCAGGTCGAAGCCCCAGGCCCTGTGAGCGCCCAGGCGATCCTGGATCAGGCACGCGGTGGAGGGAAACAGCATGTCGGGCGTCACCGTGCAAACCAGAATGGCGTCCAGTTCGGCCGCCGCGATGCCGCGCGCGGACAGCGCTGCCAGCGCGGCCTCGGTTCCCATGTCGGACGTGGCCATCTCAGGAGGGGCGATGTGCCGCTCGCAGATGCCCGTGCGTTCCACGATCCACTCGCTGTTCGTGTCGACCATCCGCTCCAGGTCTTTATTGGTGAGCACGCCCGGCGGCACAAAGCAGCCCAGCGCGCTGATTTTCACTTTCGGCAAGTTTCCTCCAAGGCCCAACCGGCCCTGATGTGCTAAATTGTTGAGAAATGCAAGATCACGGCTCGGCCCTGGCCGTATCCGGAATTCAAAGCGCCTTGCTTTTCGAAAGCGCCGAAGAAATCTACGCCCGTGTCTTCCGGGAATTCAAACCCCGCACTCCACTACCGGTAATCGCCGTGGAGTTCTGCCGTTTCGCCAACGCCGACAGTTTCATCCGTCTGGAATCCGGCGCCATCCACGTGCGCATCTCGGATCTGCTGGAAGGCGCTCCAGCCCCAGTCGTGGAAGCCCTAGCCTATATACTGTTGGGCAAGTTGTTTCGCCGCCCGGCCGCGCGGATTTACGCCCACCGTTACCGGCTCTATCTGAACCGGCGGGACGTGCGGCGCCAAATGCATCTGGTGCGCCAGATCCGCGGCCGCAAGTTTCTCTCCGGCCCACAAGGTAGTCATTATAACTTGGAGTCGGTATTCGAGGCGCTGAATGCGGAGCATTTTCAGGGATTGCTGGCCCGGCCGCAGTTGGGGTGGAGCCGCGGGGCCTCGCGCAACCGGTTGGGCCATTTCGATCCGTCGCACAATGCGATCGTCATCAGCCGGGTCTTCGATGGTCCGGCGGTGCCGGGAGTTGCTTTGGAGTACGTAATGTTTCACGAGATGCTGCATCTGCGGTATCCGGTGGAGCACAACGGGGCCAGACGGCGGGTGCACACGCGGGAATTCCACCAAGCGGAAAAGCAATTCGCGAAATTGAAGGAAGCCAAAGAGATTTTGAAAAAGCTGTGAAAAGACAAGCATACACGGCGGGCCGGAAAACCCGCCGCAGGCGTCCACGCCTGCCCCACGATTAAGCGATGGCCGCGCCTTCGGCGGGGATCATCTGCCGCAGTTCCAGGCGCATAGACTCCATAGCGCCTACCAGACCGCGAACATCGACCGTTCCGAGACCGCAGGTGTGCAGAACCAAGCGCCACTGTACGCACAGCATGCCGACGGCAAATAGCGCCTGCTGCTTATAGAGGATGCCCGCCAGATCCGGACGATCCTGGGCGGAATACATCATCATCAGCCGCAAGGCGGCGCCTACCAAACTGAAATCGCGGCTTAAACAAGCCAGATATCCCCGGAACACCCTCCGGCGCTCCGAACGGATGCGTCGCAGCATCCTTTTGTCGAAGCCAGGCTGGCTCGCCAGAAAGCGGTAATCCTCTTCGCTCAGCAGCCTCTCCATCGGGCGATACCGCGCGACGGAAAGATCGTTAATCCAATCCACGGATACTGGGAGCGATTTGGGGCCCGCGATCAGCCTCCGAAATAGAAATGCCAACGCCACTCCGACTACCAGGCAGACAAAAGCGGCTAGGCCAAGGATTAGATCCATGCGCTCGTTTTCACTCTCAAGTGAGAATACCCCGTCTCGCGCGGAAAAGCAATGGTTACTTTGGTCTATTTCCGGTTGCGCGGAGGAGGGCGGCGTTAAGGTGGTTCAATTGGCTGACGAGTTCCTCTTCCCGGCCCGGCATCCATTGGGGACGGAGGCTCACCTTGCGCAGTTCGCCCGCCGGGTTCAACATCACCAGCCACGCGCAGATGGCCGCCAGCGTGATGGCGTCGAGGGCGTACCCGACCACGAAGATAAAGTTCTGCAACTGCGCCGCGGACGCCTTTCCGCGCATGCTGAGCAACAAATAGATGACCGTATTACCTAGAAAATAAACGGAAAAGACCATGCTGTGGACGATGACGTTGCGGTTCAGCGTGATGGGGTACTGCATGAGGAAACCCAGAATCGAAAGCAGGAAGATAGCCAAGCTAAAGTAAACCGCCCGCTCAGCTACGTAATAATAACGCATCAGGGATCCCTGCAGGGTGAGTTGAGACGGTACCACAAAACTGACGCCGGAAGCCAACAAAGCCACCACGACAGCAGCAATCAGAGTCCAGCGGCCCGCAGTCGACAGCCCCCGGTAGTCTTGTAAAACTAAGGCATAAATCTCCAGAACCACGAGGATATACAAAAGCCATTCCAAGGGTTCCGTCGACACCCAGATTTTCTGGTAGGCATTACTCCTTTGGTTAAGACTGATGAAAATGCCAGACTGCAGAGTAGCAAAAACCAGATAGATGCAAAATACTCTGTACCGGCGATAGAGGCCTGTGGCAAACAGACGAATGCTCAAGGCCGCAGTACCTGCAACCATGAGCAAGTCAAGAATGCGAACCATCGGGACCCCGGATCGACGCTTTGAAACCCAATCTTAGCAACACACGGAACGAAATGGAGCGCACATGTGTGTTCTTGGACGATAGCGGCGCCCGGTGACGGATGGCGGCCTTAGTTGACCCAGGGGCAAGGAACGCAAGCCGGCGGTGGTACGCTGCCTTCCAGACCGATGGCCGCAAAGAACGAAAGCGCCAGAACAACCGTCAACAAAATTTTCTTAAACATAAGGTTTTTTCTCCTTGCTAACTAAAGTGACTATGCCTAAAGTTATACGGTGGACCCCTAGGTGCGGTGGCGCCGGGCGAAAGTTTTCCGAATCCGGAACAGTGGTTAACCATCGATAACCGAAAAAGATCCATGATGTATAATCAGCCCAGGACTGCTAGTCCTGGGGCCATGCGCTTGATCCGGGGTCCATCCAACCTGAATTTTGCAGATCGCCGCAATGGGACGTAGCGTGAGCCTTCTATGAGTACTGGAAAATTGGGACCAAACAGGCCGTCCAGCCATGCGCCGGCGGGCGATCTTTGGCGCCACACCCTGGCGCGCATTCCAACCGTGTTCGGCCGGGTGCTATACCTATCCTCGTTGCGCGACGAGACCAGCGGCGTGTACGAACATCCGGGCCTGGCGCAAATGGTCGGCGCCGAGGAGGCCAGGGAGACATTGCGCCGCAGCCATGCGCGGGTATTTCAGGATTGGCTCTGTCTGAACCTGGAACAGCAGAAGGCCGACCTGCAGGAATATCTGGCGGAAACGCCGAATCCGGCAGCCATGCTGGCCGGTTGGGCAGCATCGTCCGCCTACCGAGGCTGGGCCCCGTCCAGCGCGCAGGACGTCGAAAGGCGGCTGTTTGCAGGCGATCTGGAAACACTGCTCGCGCTGCTCAAACGCGAGTACGGCGGCGCTTCTCCTGATCGAGGATCATAGCCACTCCCGACACTTGCCCGATCACGTCGATTTCCGCGGGATACGCATAGACCACCGCGAAACACTGCGAGGCCGGATGCGGCTGCAACACCAACTGGTTGCCGTTTAACGTGCACCAGCCGATGACGCACCCGCCCCGATGCTCCAGAAAATAGATGGGACGCTCGAACTCGCTGTTCCAACCGGTGTTGACGATTTTACGGCGGCTTTCATCGATCAGCACCAGCGCACCCGGTTGCAGCAGCGGGTACATCGACCAATCCTCCGAGCCGATGAACGCATAGCGATGGTGCTTTAGGTCCACCGCATTCAACAAGGAGAGCGGAAGCTTTCCCCAGCGGCGGATGGCGCGGCTCAAATAGGTGGTTTTGCTTAGATCCACCCCCGGGTCGATGGCCAGCGGCACCTGAACCTGGCCGTGCAGGCCGGGCCCAAAACCGAGCAGATGCGTAGACTCCAGGGGGAGGGCGGCGGCGTCCGCGGGCAGCACCGCCAAGTCGACTCCATACCATTCCAGAACCTCGGCGACATCCAACCTGTAGATGGCGCACAGCGAGTACAGGCGGTAGATGGTGGGGACGGTCCCTTTGTTCTCCATATCGGAGAGCCGGCTGAGCGCGATGGCAAA
>DATNMW010000127.1:0-21133 GCA_035602155.1 Bryobacteraceae bacterium
GGGTCCCTTCCCGGCGGTCTCACTTTGAACCCTAGCTCGGGCCTGATCGGCGGCCAACCGAATACGGCCGTCGCCGGCGCTAACTTCACGATTCAAGCGACCGACACTAACCAAGCCGCGGCGTCCAAGCAATTTTCTCTGACTATCAATCCGCCGCTTCTCATTACCACGACGTCCCCACTGCCTGCCGCTACTGCCACCGTGTCCTATAGCCAGACATTCGCAGCCTCCGGAGGCGCTGGCGGATACAGTTGGTCGGCCACTGGCCTGCCGGTATGGCTGAGCATGAGTACGGCTGGAGCACTAACCGGAACGCCGCCTCTCACTGCGGTCGATTCGAGCTTCACGGTGAAGGTGACCGACAGCGCCAGCAATACGACATCTGGGACTTTCGCCGTACCGGTGACTCTGGCCATTACCACCGCTTCGCCATTGCCAACCGGCCAGGTGGGGGTGAATTACTCGCAGACTTTGACGGCCATCGGCGGAACCGGATCGTACACTTGGTCCGTGACTTCGGGTACTTTGCCCGGCGGCCTTACCCTGACTCCAGCCACCGGCCAGCTCGGCGGCCAGCCTACTACCGCCACCGGTGCGAGCTTCACCATCCAGGTGCAGGACAGCAGCCTGGTTACAGCGGCGCAGCCATTTACGCTGACCATCAACCCCGCGGCCTCCATCCTCACACTCTCGCCGAATAATTCGAATGCGGGACTTACGCTGCAAGTTGCCATCACCGGATCGTTCACCCATTTTGTGCAAGGGACCAGCGTTGCCAGCTTCGGACCGGGCATCGCAGTGGGCGGCGGCACAGCCGGACAGCCGGGGCCGATCACGGTCACCGACGCCACCGATGCGACCGCCGAAATCGCCATCGGCGCTTCGGCGGCCACCGGCGCCCAGACGGTCACTGTTACGACAGGCGCCGAGCAGGCTTCGATCGTTAACGGCTTCACCATCGGCGCGGCCATCCCGTATATCAGCCTGACCACTACCTCTACCACCCCGCTGGCGCCGGGCTTTAGCGGCTTTCATGACGAGAACCTCTTGGACGGAATAGAATACTCGGACCCCAAGTGGCTGGCCATGGTGCAGCCTCTGAAGCCCGGCTGGCTCCGCTATCCGTCGGGTACCCCGTCGGCCGCATTCAACTGGCAGACCGCGCACATGAATAGCACGTGGGCGAACGAGTTGGAGCCGAATATACCAACCGACCTCTATCAAAGTATGGAATTAGCCGAGTATCTTATCCAAGCCAAAGGGGGCACTTGCTTCTACGGCGGCTCCTGCGTCTCGGACTACGCCACCTTCCTCAAGACTTTGGGAGCCAATGGAATTGTGGCCTTCAACGGTTATACCGACACCAATCCGAATTCAGCCGGCTTAATGGTGGCCGCGGCCCAAACCGCCGGAATCAACATCATCGAGTGGGAACTCGACAATGAACCATTTGTCTTCCCCAAGGTTTACCCGACGCCTGCCGATTACGCCGCCGCCGCGTACAATCCGTATTACTTGAACATTAATGCGGCCGACCCGAGCGCCACGGCCGGAGTTTTCTTCCAAGGATCGTTTATCACGCTTTTTGGCAACTTTATGACGTGGGATGCCGGCATGGCGGCTTACAGCCCCCAGTACTGGCAGGGTGTATCGTTCCATGTGTATCCTATAGACGATTCAACCATGCCGGTAACCACCGAGGAGGAGACGCTGAACGGCATTCTGGCGCATGGCACCACCGAATGGTACAGCTCTTACATACAGCCCCTGGTGGGCCAAAACACCCCCGTCTTCTTCAGTGAGATGAACAGCGACGGATTTGCCACCATGCCTTTCGAGTCGTACATCTACAACGCGATTTTCGTCGCGGAGTGGATCTCGCGCATGTCCACGATTCCGCAGGTCAAAGCCGCCGGAGTCAGCAGCCTCTTTCTTTCTAACGATTTCAACCAGGGGATGATCCGCGCGGTAAACGACTTCCAGAACTACCTGGTCGCTGAAGTAAAGAATAACCCCAATTACGTTACCAATACCGCCACCAATCCCAATACACAGTTCCAGTTCTATTATTCGACCGACGCCTTGGCCATGGAGGTTGTGAATCAGGCCATCAACAGCAGCAATGCCACCTGGCCCACTACGCTGACTGGCGGACCCACAGTGCCCATCCAAGGGTACGACGGCAATCCCGTGCCGGCCATCTTTGCGCAAGGATATCAAGGCACGGATGGGACACACTACCTGGTGATTACGAATAAATCCAACCAGTCCGTCCCCATCGCGATCGAGGTCAACGGCAACGAGTTGCTGTCCACTACGCTTACAGTTTCCTATATCTCGAACGCCAGTGACATGGCGCAGAACACTGCGACCGCCCAGACCGCCGTGCAGATCGTGAACACCACATCGCCCAACCCGATCACAGTGGGTCCCTACAGTGTGACGCGTGTTCAGTGGTAATTGGAGTCGGATAGTTCTGTATAGCGGCGTTAGGCCAGTTGATCGGTCGAGGAATGGGTGCGGCGAGAGATAACCATGACTACCCTTCGAAGTAGGTTCACGGTTTGTGGGGCGCTTTTGATAGCGTTCCCGATCTTTTCCGCATATGGACTGGCTCAGGGCGGTACGAGACTCGTTACGCTACACAGCTTCACGGGCCCGGATGGGGAAGGTCCGGACGCGGCTGTGGCGATCGGTAACGGTGGCGTGCTCTACGGAACGACCTCTCTTGCCGGGAGCGGTGCCGGTGGTACGGTATTCTCGCTGACTCCGCCCGCTTCGGAGGGCGGTGCGTGGACCGCCGCATTGCTGTATGCCTTCGGTAGCGCGACGGGCGACGGGGCTTTTCCCGGGCCAGCACGCCTGTCGATCGGCAGCGGCGGCGTGCTCTACGGGACTACGCCGTACGGTGGAATAGCTCCGGGCATTTCCGGCTACGGCACGGTGTTCTCGTTGACCCCACCCGCATTTCAGGGCGGCGCTTGGACCGAAGCCGTGCTCTACCGCTTTACTCGCGGAGCCGACGGGGGTTATCCCGACGCAGGCGTGGCGATTGGCGAGGGCGGCGTGCTCTACGGAACCACCAGTCAAGGCGGAATCGTCAACGCGTCGTGCAACGACGGTTGCGGGACTGTGTTCTCACTGGCCCCGCCGGCTGGAGGACCCTCTGGGTCCGGAGCGTGGACCGAGGCTGTGCTCTACAGCTTCGCTGGTGGCGATAGCGACGGGTTGGGCCCATTCGGAGAACTGGTGATCGGCGGCCGTGGAGTGCTTTACGGCACCACCCCCTTTGGCGGAAACACCAACTGTGGCACTGTGTTCTCGTTGACGCCGCCGCGCGGGCCATCTGGGTCTGGCGGTGTCTGGACAGAGAAGGTGCTCTACAACTTCACCGGGGGCATTGATGGTGCGAACCCCTATCCAGGTGTCACGGTGGGCAGCGGCGGCGTACTATACGGGGCTACACTCTACGGGGGCTTAGGTCTGTGCAATCAGGGTCTAGGCTGTGGCACGGTGTTCTCGCTGACGCAGGCGGCCGGGGGCGCCTCTGGGTCTGGCCCAGCCTGGACCGAAGCGGTACTCTACGCATTCACCGGCGGCGCCGATGGAGACGGTCCCTGGGCGCCCTCAGTCGGCGAAGGCGGGGTGCTCTACGGCACAACGCAGGCCGGCGGGACTACGGAAAATCGCAGTCAGGAGGGCTGCGGCACTGTGTTTTCGCTGAGCCCGCCCACAACCGCAAGCGGCGCATGGGTTGAGGCCGTGCTCAGCAGATTCCCCGGCAGGGGCGACGATGGGCAGCCTCTCGGACTGGCGATTGGCAAGGAGGGGATGCTCTACGGCACCACTTACTTTGGCGGAGCCGCCGGCGACGGCTCGGTCTTCTCGCTGAGGCCGTAGGGCCCCGAATTGGCGTAGGTGTCGCTCCGACCCTTGGTACAGTTTTGCTAGACCCCGGCTCCAAGGAGTGGCCACGTCTGGGGCCCGCCGTGCCGCCACTACTCCACCCTCAACGCCGCGCCCGGATCCGCGCGCGCCGCGCGCCGCGCCGGCGACCACACAGAGAGCGCCGTAACCGCACACAGCAGCACGCCGGCCGCCGCCAGCGACCACGGATCCATAGGCGAGAGCCGATACAGCAGACTCTTCGTCAACCGCCCGCAGGCCAGCGAGACTGCCGCACCCGCAGCCAGCCCCGGAATCGCAACCGCCGCGCCTTCTTTCAAGATCATGCGCAGCAGGTTCGCCGGCGTAGCCCCCAAAGCCGCGCGAATCCCGAATTCACGTACCCGTCCGCTCACGGAATAGGCCAACAATCCGTAGATGCCGGCCGCGGTCAGCAACACCGCCAGTCCCCCAAACGTGGCCAGCAGCGTGAGCGCGAAGCGCCGCGCAGCCAGCGAATCGGCCACGAATTGATCGACCGTGGCCGCCTTCAGCACTGCAATCTCGGGATCCGCGCGATGAATCGCCTCGCGAATGGGTCCCGCGAGCCGCATCGGATCGCCCGCCGTCTTCACCAGCAGAGTCATGCGCGGCGAACTCGAAATCATGTATATTGTGGGCGGCGCCGGCTCGTCAAGCCCCAAGTCCCGCACATCGCCCACCACGCCCGCGATCTCGATTGAATCCCGATGCGGGTCCATCACGCCCATGATCAGCCTGTGCGCGGTGGCATCCGCATCCGGAAAGAATTGCCGCGCCAGCGTCTCATTGATCAGGTAGCGCGGCTGGTCCCGGTCCGCCTCGGTCAGCCAGCGCCCCCGCTTCAGCGGAATGCCCAGCACGCGGAAGTATTCCGGCGTCGTCCATCGATATTGCGCTACGGGATAGCGGCCGGGATCGAACGTGCGCCCTTCGATGCCGAACCTTGTAGCAAAGCGGAATCGCCCGGTTGGCGACAGAGTCATTGGCGCGCAATTGGCCGCCGCTACGTCTTGGACGCCAGGCAGGGCGCGCACCGCGGGCATAAGCCGGGTCTTCCAAAATTGCGCGGATTTGTTATCGTCATACCGGCTGCTGGGCATGGGAACTTCCATGGCCAGCACATCTTTCGACCGGAAGCCGGGATCTTCGCTCAGCAATGCCCCAAAGCTGCGCACCAGCAGCGTAGCCCCCGTCAACACCACGAACGCCATGGCGATTTCGGCGGCAATCAGCACGGAACCGAGCGCGGATCGCGGCTTGCTCATGGATCGTCCGGCCGCCGGAGCAGCCTGCGCCCGAAGCGCCTGCGCACACGCCGGAAGGGCGAACATCGCTCCACATAAAATCGACAGCGCCGCCACGAACATGGGCGCGTGGCCCGCGAAACCCAGCGGCTCCAGGCGCGGAATGCGGCCATTCGCCATGCGCTCGAGAACGCCGTTGGCGGCTACCGCCAGCGCCCCTCCAGCGCCTCCACCCGCCAGCGCCAGCACCAGGCTTTCGGTAATAACCAGGCGCGTCAGCCGCCCGCGCCCGGCGCCCATCGCCACCCGGACGGCCATCTCCTGCCTGCGGTCCAGCATGCGCGCCAGCAGCATGTGCGCAAGGTTGGCGCAGGCCATCAGCAGCACCAGGCCGACCGCCGCCCACACCAGCAGCAGCGCCGGCCGCGCGTCCCCCGTGATCTGCCGCGCCAGCGGGATGACGTACGCGCCCACCGTGCCGTTGGTTTCGCGGTGCTCGGCCGCCAGCCGCGCCGCCAGCGCCCGCATTTCGGTTTGCGCCCGCTCTTCGCGGACTCCCGGCCGCAGCCGCGCGATTACCTCCAGCGGATGATACTTCCTGGTGTTCATCAGCTCCGGTTCGATCCACGAAAATGGCATCCACACGTCCGCCCATTCCGGAAACGTCTGGCGGCTCGGCACCACGCCGATCACGGTGAACGATTCGGTTTCGAGCCGCATGCCCCGGCCCACGATCCCCGGATCGGCCGCGAACTTCCGGCGCCATAGCTTCTCGGAGATCAATGCCACGGGCTGCCTCCCGCGCTCGTCGGCGGCGCTGAAGCCGCGGCCCAGGAGGGGCTGAATGCCCATGGTGGAAAACAGATTGGCCGTCGCGCTGGTGGCCTGCACCACCTCCGGGTCACCCTGCCCGAGCAGCGTGACCCGGTTCATCTCCTGAAAAGTATACGCACTCATTTGCGCGAAACTGTGAGTCCGGCTGCACCAGTCCTGGAAGTCCGGTACGGTTGCCTGCAATTGCGGCAACACCGGAGTGCTCTCCCACACCTGCACCAGGGCTTGCGGATCGCGGAACGGCAGAGGCCGCAGCAACACGGCGTAGATCACCCGATAGACCGCGGTGTTCGCGCCGACGCCCAGCGCGACGGTGAGAATCGCCGCGAGGGCGAACGCGGGCCGGCGGCGCAACGAGCGGATGGCTTGGCGTATCTCGGCGAAAAGCATGATAGCGATAGACCCTGCCCTCCCACAATCGGTTACCGTGAAATGTGGGGCGCCGTCGAAAACATCCCGTGGGGCAGACCATCGTTTGTTGTGGTCTGCCGGGTTTCATCATCTCTCCGGAATTCACGCGGTCCTTGTACGCAACGGCTCGTAGGGCGACGAGGATGGCACTATTTTGCGGACGCCTACGGCGTTTTGCAGGAGTCATTCGCGCCTCGTGCCGGGCGATGCCAAGCCAGTTCGAGACCTCATGCGCGATCTAGAAAGGGTGAATCGCGGCGAACCTCGGGCGAACCGTTTTCTCCATTCGAATCGAAACTGGTGTATCATCTACACATGCAAGGAATACCCTGGAGCACAATCGCGCTCGGTTCGCTGTTGCTCACCTCGGCCTGCTTGAAAGGAGGACAGGAAGTGCAAGCTCCGCAACCTGAAAAGTCGCAGCCGCCCGTCAAAATGGAGCAGCGCGGGCGCATCCTTGGAATCGGCGGTGTCTTCTTCAAATCCGCAAATCGTGATCGGATGCGCGAATGGTATTCGAAGCATCTTGGACTCGCGGACAAAGGCCAAGGCGTGATGCTTCCGTGGCGCGAACACGACGACCCGCAAAAGGAACACGTTACAGTTTGGACTGTTTTTCGCACCTCCACTGAATATATCCCAGCCACGCAACCGTTCATGGTCAACTACATCGTGGACGATCTGGATGCTTTGCTCGACCGCTTAAAAGAAGAGGGAGTAAAGATTGACGCCAAACGAATGAATGAATCCTACGGTCGCTTTGCCTGGATCTATGACCTGGATGGGAATAAGATTGAGCTCTGGCAGCCGGCGTCCGCAAAGCCCTAAGGGCGTTCCACTGCACTTACTCAATCGGCTTTCTGTACCTATGGTCCCGTAGTCGTAGAATGGCCGGAACTGCTTTGCGCCTGGTCGTCTCAATATCCGCATCGGCCGATTCCACCCGATCAATCGCGCAGTGTAGAGGTTAATGGTACCGGCAGCGCCGTGGTTCCAGCCTCGCCATGTTACAGGGCTTGTCCGTTCATTTCGTCTTCTCCAGCGACAGGGCTCGCCACAGCGTATGGCGGCTGGCCTCAAGCTCATCGGCGACCTGCACTTTGCCGTACTCCCCAGACCGCAGCAGTGCCCGCGCCTCCTTCAAATCCGCTTCATCGAGCGCCTTGGTTGTGCCGCCCACGCGGGTAGCAGTCGAGATATTGGCGGTTGATACCCCACGCCACCTGACGCCGGGGTCTTGTTGAACTGCCGCGCGATCTCGATACACCGAGGATGGCTCAGAACCTCTTCAACAGGGGAGCAATCCTCGTTCTCGGCGAAGTCCGCTACAGCGGCCACGTAATCGGCGCGGCCTGAATTTCTGCGTTGGGGCTACCTCTGACATGCGCGGGCTTATAGCACGGTTTCAGCCCAAACTGAGGCTGCAACGAAAAGCGCTTGCGCTTGGCGCGGTCGGCTGGCCGGGACGCTTCTTCCGGCTTGGCGCGTGTCGTTTCCTTGCCGGGGGGTTCCGCGTGGCCCCCGGCTTTTCATCGTTGGCGGTAGTCGCGCCCGCTGCCGCCGCTCCCGATTTCTTCTATGATCTGCTCGGCGGCAAGCGATCGCTAATCGACGCACCTGGCCAACTAACTGAAAACACTCACTTACTGTCGCCGATCAACCCGGATTCCCTCGCCGCCCGTGCTATCCTCATTGCGGGTCGACGAAGCACCACGTCCCAACAAACTGGCTTCCCGTACTTGCCGAAAGGGTATTCTACCGAAAGCGACCCGCGATCTTTGAAAACCTAACCAAACTGGGATGCGCGGGAACCGCCGTAAATCCAGCCATCAAATGGAGTTAACGGTCCTCGCGCCCAAATTGGCTTTGTTTGTACGATTTTCCGCTATGCAACATGATTTGCGGGATTGCGATAACGTTGCAGGCTCCATCCGGCCCGACGAACCCAAACTCAGATTACCAAACGAACCCAATCTGACCCTGTGTTTTCAACAAAAGCTCCAAACCAAAGCCAAATTCCCTACCTCCCGCCGCCTACCGGTGCGCGTCGCAACGCCTCGATCTCCCGCAGCATCCCCTCCACCGTCGCCCGCGCCACCACCTCGCCTTTCTCCCTCGTAGCCAAGGTCGCGTCACCGTAAATCCCGCTCGCCGAGTACGCCCCAGGCGTGTGCGGATCGCGGGTCAGTCCGCCCCTCTCCGAAGGATGGTAGTCTTTCACCGCCTTGCTCATATCCACCGACCCCGGATCGATGTAAAGCATCAGCGAAGTCTCGATCTCATCGGCATGCGTCCCGCCCTCTTCCTGCTTGACCTGCTTCTCAGCTTCCGCGCCAACTTCCAGAATGTTGGTGTACCGCAGCAGGATGCCTTCTTCCGCCAGTATCTGCGCGGCCGGAGCCAGCGCGCGCAGCGTGGAAACGCCTGTATTCAGGGCATAAAATCGCTTCGGACCGTAGCGCGCGAGGCCACGGCAAATATCCACCAGCATGTCGCGCGCCGTCTCCAGACGCAACGTCGTCGAACCGGGATACTCGACGAACGCGGGATAGAAGCTGTAATTAACAGTCGGCGCAACCACTACATCCGCGTGTTCCAGAATTTGCCGCCTGTAATACTCCGCTTCCAGGTAGTCGGTCTTCAGTTTCAGGTGCGGCCCGTGTTCCTTCGATTCGGCGCCGATGGGAATCACCACCACCGTCTCCGCCCGCAGCGCCTTCTCCGCCTCCACCCAAGTCAGGTCCGCCAGCACGATGCCTCGCTGTTGGCCGGAACATACGCCGGCTACTGCAAGCGCCAGCCACAATCTTCGCTGCATAATGCGGGGCACAGCGTTCCTCCTCGATTGTGTTAACGTAGCATGCTATGTTCAGCCGAATCGCACTGATAGCCTGCCTGGCGTTGGCAGCCGTGATCGCCTGCTCCGCCGCCGATGCCGATAAGGTCGCTTCCCTTGATGTCCGTCTGCTCTCCACCATGTTGACGGCCGACGAGGGCTACGGCGAATGGGGCTTCGCGGCGCTGGTGGTCGCCGATGGCCACCGCATCCTCTTCGATACCGGCGCGCATCCGGATACCGTACTCCGCAACGCCCACGACCTGCATATCGATCTCTCCAATGTCCCGGATGTGATCCTTTCGCACCATCATCTGGATCACACCGCCGGACTGGTGACGCTGCGCCGCGAATACGCCAAGTCGAACCCGGCCGCGCTGGCCCGCGCCCACGTCGGCGTCGGAATCTTCCAAAGCCGCACCGACCGCAAAGGCACACCCGAGGTCAACACCATGATCGCCGCCAAGCGCGATTATGAGGCTGCCGGCGGAACCTTCATCGAGTACAGCCAGACCCGCGAGTTGTTTCCCGGTGTCTGGCTGACCGGGCCGGTTCCGCGCAAGTATCCGGAGAAGAATTGGGGCTCCGGACGGCTCCTGCGCCTCCCCGATGGCACAACGGCAGAGGACAATCTGCCCGAGGATCAGTCGCTGGTCGTCGTCACCGGCAAAGGTCTGGTGCTGATCTCCGGCTGCGGGCACGCCGGCATCGTCAACACGGTGGAATATGCACGCGCCCGCATCGCGCCCTCGCCCATCTACGCCGCGCTGGGCGGCTTCCACCTCTATCAGGCCAGTGACGAGACGCTGGTCTGGACGGCGTCCAAACTAAAGGATTTCGGGCTGCGGAATCTGCTGGGTGCGCACTGCACCGGCATCGAAGCCGTGTACCGTTTGCGCCAACTCATCGGGTTGGACCGCCAGACTGCCGCGGTGGGCGCGGTCGGCGGCGGGTTCAATCTGGCTACCGGCCTCGATCCCGGCTCCATCGCGAGGTAGCGTGGCCGCACGCACCTATTCCGTAACCAATTTCCAACTAGGGTCCGGATCGTACTCGGCTATCGTCGCTGCGATCTGCTCCGTCTTCGGACCCAGATTCTTCTGATACACACGGCCCTGCTGATTCACGATAAATGTCATGATTCCGGAACTCCCCCACTTATCGGGATAAGCGATCAGGGCGTAACCCGCGATCATATTGCCGTTGATTACATAGCTGAACTTCCCGCCCGGCGCATGCGCACCCTGACGAGTGAGGATCTTGAAGTAGTATCCATGATAGGGACGCTTGCCCGATCCCTTCGGGCGCGGCTGGCCCGCCGGATATCCCTCGGCGCGGGCTTGCGCCACCAGGCTTCCGAGCGGGCTGGGCTTGGCGCCCGGGGGCGTCTCCCAATAGAGCCCGTCGCGCTTGCCGGGAGCGCTGACGAACTTCTGCGCATACACCGCCAAACCATCCTGGGCGGTGCCATTGGGCTGCGTGTAATACTCCCACTGAGCCAGCACGTAAGCGCGGCAGGTCAGTATGGCGGAAAGCTCGTCCTCGCCGATGCGCCGGTTAAGAATCTCCTCCAGACCCGCGGCGGTGTCGAAGCGCCACGCATTTCCCTCTTTGACTAAGGGAATGGGCGAAGGCCAATTGTCGGTTCCCACTAAAATCGTGAACTTACTTTCACTTACTTTTTCGAGTCTGTGCGACTTATCGAGGTTGGCGCCGAAGCGCTCCAGGGCGCTATTGTCTTCCACCGGATCGCCGGTGAGCAGTTTGGCGCGCTCCGGACCGAAGATGGAGGTCAGCGCGGCTTGGTCCTTCGCGATGGCCGCGCGAGCCAAGGCTTCCACGGCTTCCTCGGGAGTCGCAAAACGGGTCTGGCTGGATCCCTCGGCTTTCTGCGCGCGCAAGGCGGGTGCGCCAGGCAACAGGGCCAATACGGTTGCCAGCAGCGCGCAGATCTCCTCCGGCTTGAAACATCGTCCCGGACGCATCAGTGCCTTCCTCCACCGCCGCCGTGAGATCCGCCGCCGCGCGATCCTCCTCCGCCGGACCGGGGCGCCGGAGTTGGATGCGAAGCTTGCGCGCGGCTGCTTTGGCCGCGCTGGCTGGAGGCCTTCACGCCGATGCTTCCGTGGTTGCCGCCAAATGCCGGGTTGGCCGCCCGCTCCGGAGCAGCCGGAGCCGCTCGACGGTTGGGCACGCCTTGTGGCATGTCGGGCCTATCGGGCGCGCGGCCCCGATAGGAATCGATCCGCGCATCGTTCACGTTCCCATTGCGGTGGATGATCTTGTTATCCACATTGTTGGTTGATGCGGTTTTACTTATACCGTTGCTCCGGCCATATTGTACATCCTGGTGCACGCTGTCATAGCGGGCCAGACTACCGTAATTGACAGCCCTCGCGGTAACACTCCGATTGACTGCGATATTCTTGAAATTGTCATTCACGTAGACGTTGTTGATGTGGATGTAAGGCCGCGATCGCGTAATCCAGCCGCGCCCATGCGACCATGCATGGTAGAAAATGCGGTGGCGATGCCAGTCGAAGTCGTAGATTAACCAGACACCGATGGGGAGACCGGCGCCGAAGGTGACCACCGGTCCGCCGAATACGCCTCCGGAGCCAAAAAAGACCAGGCTCGGATCGTAGCTGGGCACGTAGCAGTACTCCGCCTGGGCGGGCCAGATCTCGATGTCCCCATCGTCGGTCTCCACGTCCTGCTGCGGTGTAGAGACCAGGTTTCCGGCGTCGCGGGCTTCCTGCCGCAGCCGCTGCACCGATGCCATCACATCGCCGGACTGGTTGACGTAGGCTTGTCCTAGCGCGGTGGTCCAGTCCAGGCTGTCGGCCATCGTATAAAGGATCGTGGGATAATGCGCCAAGGCTCTTACACTCACGTCCCAGGGTTGCGTGTCGATGTCGTCGGGATTGGCGCCGCCGCGGCAAAAGCGGGCCGCCTCGTCGACCTGGTCGGGGAAGGTGGCGCCCGGCAGGATTTGCGCCAGCAGCGGGTCCGGATAGAGAGCGATGGGCGCCAGCAGGTTATCGAGTTGTTGCGCAGAGAAGGGCTGGAAGGACGCATCGTCCTGAGCCCGAAGCAGCGGCGCGCAGGCCAGCAATGGGAACATGAATGAGAGAGCCAGGGCCTTCGACATGGAGTGTCACTCCTATCATTCGCGTCAGTCGCAATGATAGACGCTGGAAATGTGAGGAGCGTTACTGTCGGGCGGAGGGGAATTAGAGCCCGAGGTGATTCGAACACCTGACCTTCTGGGTCGTAGTTTGAAAGTAGCTTGTACGCCGGTGTTCTTATCTAGCGTTTTGTTCGACTCATACGCAAGCAAGCGTTCGCTTCAGGCGGGCTTGTATGCGGATTTCCGTCCTGGCAGCGGTCACCGGTAATCGGATATGTAGCTTACCTTGGGGATCGCCATCGGCGAGCGGCGCAGGCCCGACCCGCACGGCCGCCCAGGATGCGCGTGGACACGGTCCATCAGGGCGACTGGGACGGGGCCAAGGGCGTGTATCACATCCACGCGCTAGATGCGGTGACGCAGTGGCAGGCGGTGGGTTGCGTGAGCAAGATCAGCGGGGTCTACTGCTGCCCGTGCTGGAAGCGGTGCTGGCGCAGTTTCCGTTTGTGGTGTCGGGGTTTCACGCCGACAACGGCTCGGAGTACATCAATCAGCGAGTGGCGCAAATGCCGGACAAGCTGCATCAAGAACGGCGCCGTGGTGCGCAAGCGCATGGGTTACGGATACATCGCCGGCGAGCACGCCGAGGCGATCGGGAAGTTTTATGCGCTACAGTTGAGCCCGTATCTGAATTTTCACCGACCCTGCGGCCTTGCCACGGTGAGCCTGGACGAGCGCGGCAAACGACAGCGCCAATACAAGACCCAAGATGGTCGGACGCCCTTGGAAAAACTGAAGTCGCTGGAGCGGGCCGAGCAATATCTCAAGCCGGGCGTGCGCCCGCAAGATGAACGCCGCCAAATCGCGGCTGCTGCGGCAGTGCAAAGTGCAGTCTCCACTTCCGCCACCGTCCCGCTAGCGGAGCTGGGGGGCCGTGGAAATGACGGGGTGGTGGAAAGCGTGGAAAACCAAAGACAGGTTTCCACTTTCCCACCCGGTGCACGCGATGACGACGACGGTTCTCTCTCTGAACCGAGAAACCAAAAGAAAGGAAGTCGGCCGCTACGCGGCCTCCTCATTCTTTGTGCCGCTCTCTGGATGCCGCTCTCCCTCCGGTCGAGCGGAACCGATTTCATGCGCATCTTTCAATTGGAAAATGCTGGCAGTGCGAAGGCGACGTAACTTCCGCCGGAGGGCGCACCCGACTTCCCTCCCCCGCAGGCGACTACCACGAACTGGCGGCCATCCATCTCGTAAGTTGCGGGGGTGGCGTTGCCTGCCGCCGGCAACGTGGCTTCCCAAAGCAGCTCGCCGGTGGCCTTGTCGAAGGCATGAAACTTGCGCTCGTGGTTCGTGGCGGCGATGAACAATAACCCTCCGTCGGTTACTACGGGCCCGCCGTAATTCTCGCTGCCCGTATGACGAAGGCCCTTGGCCGCCAACTCGGGATACTCGCCGAAGGGGATCTTCCAGGCGATCTCGCCCTTGTTCAAGTCAATAGCGTTGAGCGTTCCCCAGGGCGGTTCGACGGCCGGGTAACCATCCGGATCGAGGAACTTGTTATAGCCATCGTGCCTGTACTTCTGTTCGATGGGCCAAGGGCTGCGCGCGACGGACGCCACGGCCAGGTCCTCGCCGGCGGTGATGTAAGCGACGATTGCAGACACCGCGTCGGGCGGCAATTGCGCGAACGCCGGCATGCGGCCACTACCGTCATGGATTATCGTGGCAATCTGCTCGCGTGTGCGGCGCTTTGAGACCTCCACCAGCGATGGAAACTCCGGCGGGCTGCCTTTCCTGTCCTGGCGATGGCACCCGGCGCAGCGAGCGTTATACAGGCTGCTGCCCGTCGTTTGGCGGTTTTGGGGCGACTCGACCAGGCGTAGGATCCAGGGCATTTCGTTGGCGTTGACATAGAGCAGCCCGGATGCGGGATCGAAGGCCGCCCCACCCCATTCGCCACCGCCGTCGAAGCCGGGAAAGACGACGGTACCCTCCAGGCTGGGCGGCACAAACTGGCCTGCACTGCGCACCTGCCGGAGGCGCGCCAGGACTGCGGCGTGCGCCTCGGGCGTTCGGTTCGTGACCATATCCGCGGTGAAGATCTGGCGCGCGAAGGGCGGCGGCTTCAAGGGCAGGGGTTGAGTTGCGGCGGTCCCTTCACCCTCCACTTCCGTAGCGGGCACGGGCCGCTCCTCGATCGGGAACAGCGGCTTGCCGGTCACGCGGTCGAACAGGAATACATGGCCGGATTTTGTGATCTGGGCAACTGCATCGACCGCGTGCCCATCGTGCCGGACGGTGACCAGGTTAGGCGGGGCCGGAAAATCGCGGTCCCAAAGATCGTGATGCACGGCTTGGAAATGCCAGACGAGATCGCCGGTTTCGGCCTTCAGGGCGAGCAGCGTGTTGGCGAACAGGTCGTCGCCCTTGCGATTTGAACCGTAGAAGTCGAAGGCCGCCGAACCGGTGGGGACAAACACGAGGCCGCGCCTTTCGTCGAGGCTCATGCCCGCCCAGTTGTTGGCCGCGCCGATGTACTTCCATGCGTCTTTGGGCCACGTTTCGTAGCCCGGTTCGCCGGGGTGCGGAATAGTATGGAAGGTCCAGCGGATTTTGCCGGTGCGGGCGTCGTAGGCGCGGATATCGCCCGGCGACGCCGGTAACGTTTCGCTGACGATGCTGCCCATGATGAGCAGGTCTTTGTAGACGATGCCGGGGCTGGTTGCGGAAATGGACATCTCCTCCGGCGGACGGCCGAGCCCTTGCCGCAGGTCCACGCGGCCGCCTTCTCCGAACGTCCCGATCATTGCGCCGGTGCGCGCGTCCAGGGCGTACAGCCAGTGGCCGGCGGGGAAGAAGATGCGCCGGTCCGCGCCTTCCGCCCAATATGTGACGCCGCGATTGCGGGCTTTGCCGAAGGCGTGCCGAGCCTCGCGCGGATCCTGCCGCGGATCGAAGGACCAGCGCAGCTTGCCGGTGGCGGCTTCGAGCGCGATCAGCCGCAGCTTGGGGGTGGTGGCGTAGAGCAGCCCATTCACAATGATGGGATTGCATTCCATTTCGGAATCCGCGAAGGCGTCGCCGGTATCGTAGGTCCAGGCTACTGCGAGGCGCGCGACGTTGCCGCGATTGATCTGGTCGAGAGCCGAATAGCGGATGCTGTCCGGACCGCCGCCGTACACGGTCCACTCGCGGTACGGCTCGGCGGCGTTCAAAAAAGCGGCGCCGATCAGGAATGCAGCTAAGGCTCGCACGATAACCCCAATATAGCTTGTGGGGCGCCGTCGAAGACATCCCGTAGGGCAGACCATCGTTTCCTGTGGTCTGCCAGGTTTTGGTGCGGACGGAGCGAAGTTCGGCGCCACTGTGTGATCCTGAGTAGATGTCCGCTCTCGACAACATCCGGCGGGAATGGCGGCCGCTGCTCGCGCTGGCTTGGCCGCTTGTGCTTGCCGAGTTGGGCTGGATGGCCATGGGCATCGTCGACACGATCATGGTGGGCCGCCTGCCGGATAGCGCGGCGGCCATCGGCGCAGTGAGCCTTGGCAGCATCCTGTTTTACACCTGCACGGTGTTTGGCGGTTGTCTGCTGCTGGGTCTCGACACGGTGGTCTCGCAAGCCTACGGCGCAGGACGGCTGACGGATTGCCACCGCTCCCTGTGGAGCGCTCTTTACCTGTGCGCGGCGCTGACGCCGGCCCTGATGATGGTCAACGCGGCCCTGGCCGCCGGCCTGCCGCGCTTCGGTGTGAATCCCAGGGTGCTGCCGCAAGCCACCGCGTATATCCGCATCCTGAATTGGGGCACCTTTCCGCTGATGCTGTACTTCGCCGTGCGGCGTTACCTGCAGGGCATCGCCTTGGTCCAGCCAGTGATGTTCGCGCTGGTCTCGGCGAATCTGATCAACGTCTTCGGGAATTGGGTGCTGATCTACGGGCACATGGGCTTCCGCGCCATGGGCACGGACGGATCGGCCTGGGCCACGTTCGCCGCGCGACTCTATATGGCGGGCGTCCTGATCTTCACCGCGCTTTACTGCGATCGTGCGCGCCGCTCGGGATTATTTCTTGTGCCGCTGGCGCCCGATTGGCAGCGCATGGCGCGGCTGCTGAAGCTCGGTATTCCGGCCGCCACGCACGTGGTGCTGGAGATTGGGGTCTTCGGATTGACCACCGCATTGATTGCCCGGCTGGACGCCGCTTCGCTGGCCGGCCACCAGATCGCCCTGAACATGGCGAGCCTCTCGTTCATGGTGCCGTTGGGCATCAGCTCCGCTGCCGCTGTGCGGGTCGGGCATTTGATCGGACAGCGCGACCCCGGCGCCGCCGGCCGCGCCGGATGGAGCGCGCTCGCCTGCGGCGTGGCTTTCATGAGTTTCGCGGCCGTCGCATTTCTGGCGATTCCGGAGCGTATTGCGCGCATCTACACCAACGATCCCGCGGTCATCCGCGTCAGCGTGACGCTACTGGCCATCGCAGCCGCGTTTCAATTGTTCGACGGGTGCCAGGTGGTGGCCGCCGGCGCGCTGCGCGGCACCGGCAACACGCGCACGCCGATGTGGTGCAACCTGGTGTTCTACTGGTTCGTCGGCCTGCCGCTGGGAATGTGGCTATGCTTCCGCGCCGGATGGGGCGCGGCCGGGCTATGGATGGGCCTCTGCTGTGGTCTCATTCTGATCGGCTCGGTGCTGCTCGCCGTATGGCGCCATACGGTGGCGCGCTTGCAGCCCGACCCCTTATGCCCTCGCCCAATCCATCCGATATACAAGATGGAAACGTGAGAATCGCGGTCATAGCGCCACAGGAACCGGAGGCTTTCTTCGACTTGCTCTGGCAAGGCGTTTGAGAGGCTACCTTCGACATCGCTCAATTCGGCGTCGAGGTCGCCAACATCACGCAACCCCGGCACGACATAGAGGCTCAGCGCTCGATCCTTGCCGAGCTTCTCCAGGAGCGCGTAGACGCGATCGCCCTGGTGCCCATGCATAGCTCGGATCTCAATGATCTGATCGACCGGCACGTCGCCAGGGGAACGGCCGTGGTCACTTTCCATTCCGATGCCCCCCCAAAGCGGCCGGACGCTGTACGTAGGGCCGGATGCCTTCCATTCCGGCGTTCTAGCCGGAGAACTGCTGGCCAAGTTGATGGGCCGGCGCGGGCGCGTCTTGACTATTCCCGGTCCCAGGTATGAGTACCATACCGCCCAGCGCTATGACGGTCTGCGGCGCGAACTGGAACGCCATGCCGGCCTTAACGAGATAGTCGCTTGCACCAGCTCCGGTTTGGCCGCGGATTTGGTTGAATCAATTGGGTGTACCGGGCCGGTCGATGGCATTTACGTGGGGTCCGAGCAGATCGCCGAAGTTGCCAAGGCTCTACAACAATGCGCTCTCTGTATCCCCTGTGTCGGATTCACCAGGACTGCGGACGTGGAACCGTTTCTGAGGAATGGAGTGATTTCGGCAGTCGTCGATGGGAGCCGTTTCCAACAGGGTTGTTTCGCCGTTCAGAAAGCCTATGAGGCGGCCACCCAGAAGAGTGGCGCCGTACCGCCTGGAATCAGGATACCCTCCTCCGTGGTGCTGGCTTCCAATCTAACCGACGCGGGCGCCGGCCAGTCTCTAAACGAAGCCTTCGAGGGACTGATCTTTCAACGCACGGCCGGTATCATCGCGCACCAGAAGATGTTGCAGGAAGCCGACGCCAAACTCGAGAATCTCGCCAACACCGACCCCCTGACGGGCCTCTTCAACCGGCGCCGGTTCCAGGAGGCCCTGCGCTATGAGTTCGACCGGGCACAACGCTACGGGACGGTCTCCTTGATGATGATCGACCTAAACTTCTTCAAGCCCCTCAACAACCGTTACGGGCATAGCGCCGGGGACGAAGCCCTCAAGACCGTTGCCCAGCTTCTCAAATCGCGTTGCCGGTCTACGGATATCTGCGCACGGCTTGGCGGAGACGAGTTTTCCATAATCCTGCCCCAGACCGCCGCCGCCGGATCGGCGATTATGCGGCAGTCGATCATGGACCTGATCGGGCAGACACGCCTGCGCTGGCAAGACCATGAGTTGAAGCTCGGCTTGAGCGTCGGAATCGCCACGCTCTCCCAAGGTATCGCTACGCCTGAGGCTCTGATGTCGGCCGCCGACGCCGATATGTACCAGCAGAAGCTGGCGCAGAAAGCTAATCGACTCACTCCCACGCGGCGGCTCAGCAATAGCCGCCCCGATTCCCCAACGCTTACCAAGCCGGTACGATAAGATCGGTCAGGCCTATCCTGCCGTCCCGGCAGTCAACGGAGCGCTGCTGGCCCGGAGCGGTCACACTTGCGGACGGTTGCCGCCGATCGCGGTGGTAGCCAGCATGCCGCCCAAGCCCATGGTTTCCACCGCCGACGACGGCACGATCACCATGGAGCCTTTCTCCTTGATGGCCTCGTACAGCATGTTCATCGCGCGCAGGTGCAGCGCCACCGGGTTGTCCTGGTAGGTCAAGGCGGCCTTCGAGAAGTTGTCCGCGATCTCGGTTTCCGCCTGGCCCAGAATGATGCGCGCCTGCCGCTCGCGCTCGGCCTGCGCCTGGCGCGACATGGCGTCTTCCAACTCGTGCGGGATCTTCACATCGCGAATCTCCACCGATTGCACGGTGATGCCCCACGGATTGGTCTTCTCGTCCAGGATGCGCTGCAGTTCATGGCCCAGGGTCTCGCGTTCCGTGATCATCTGCGCAAGCTGGTGGCGGCCGATGGATTCCCGCAGCGCGGTCTGCGCGCTCAGCGTGATGGCGCCGATGAAATCCTCCACTTCGAGAATGGATTTCTCCGCGTTCCACACCACCCAGAATATGATGGCGTCCACATTGACCGGCACGGTATCGCGGGTGAGCGCCGATTCGGCCGTGACGCTGGCTACGCGCACGCGCTGGTCCACGAAGCGGCTCAGCGGAATCCACTATGGGAACGATGTGGAACAGGCCGGGGCCGCGCAGGCCGACATAGCGGCCCAGGGCCGCAGCACTGCGACCTTCTCCCATTGGTCGGCCACCCGGATGGCGAACATGAGGTAGATCCCGATGGCGCCGGCCACAAGGGCGGGTACGGGCTGGTTGGTAGCGGCGGTGACCACGACGCCGGCCACGATGCAAGCGATGCCGATCGCGGCGCCGATGCCGCTGATGGGCATTTTCTCGCCCTTTTCGAATCCTTCCTGTCTTCCCGACTTCGTCATCCTATAGATCATTGAGTTGCTCCTTTAGTTCGTCGACCGTGAATCCGGCGCTGCCGGCGCGCGCCATAAATTCGGAGACCAGCTGCGCCAGCCGGCGGCGGCGCTCGACTTCATCCTGCTGCGCCTCGCGTTGGGCGATAAAGGTTCCGGTGCCCTGCTGCGTTTCGAGCACCCCCCGGATTTCGAGTTCGCGATAGGCGCGCACCACGGTATTGGGGTTGATGGCGAGGTCTACGGCCACTTGGCGGACGGTAGGGATCTGATCGCCCACGCCCAGCTTGCCCGTCGCCATCCCGCCGAGGACCTGGTCGATGATCTGGCGATAAACGGGCACACCGCTATGCCTTTCGAATTAGTTTGCCCTCTCCGGTAAACGCTACGCCGTCGATCGTGGGCTTAGGTGAATAGCTGGCAACCCAGCGCGCGCGCTCAGCCTCCCATTGCATGCCGTCAATCCATGTTGTATACTGAACTGAATGGTTCAGTATTGCCAGACCCACTTCGATGCCTCGTTCGGCGCGCTGTCGGACGCCACCCGACGCGGCGTTCTGGAGCAACTCGGGCGTGCGGACGCTTCGATCACAGCCCTTGCCGAGAGGTTCCACATGACCCTCACGGGCATGAAGAAACATGTAGGCGTCTTAGAGCAAGCGGGGCTCGTCAGCACAGAGAAGGTTGGGCGCGTGCGGACCTGCAAGCTCGGGCTGCGCGGACTGGAAAAAGAGTCGGCATGGATCGAGACGTATCGCCAGCTCTGGGCCGCGCGCTTCGACGGGTTGGACATTGTTGTCGAGGAATTGAAACGGAAGGAGAAAGCAAATGGACGTAAGAAGAGAAAGTGAGGCCACCCCCACGAAGAACCGCACGGGGGTGGAGCGGAAGTCCGAGCGCGAACTCGTCGTCACGCGCACCGTCAACGCGCCTGCGCGCCTCGTGTTCGAGGCGTGGACCAAGGCAGAACTATTCAGGAGGTGGTGGGTGCCAAAATCGTATGGGCTGACCCTGCTTTCCTGCGAAATGGATGTTCGCGTTGGGGGGCAGTATCGTTTGGTGTTTCGCCACGAAGATTCGACGATGGAGTTCTTCGGCACGTACCTCGAAGTGACACCGCACTCGCGCCTCGTTTGGACCAACGAGGAAGGTGACAACGGCAAGACCGTCACCACGGTGACCTTCGATGAAAACGCAGGCAAGACGCTGTTGGTGGTGCACGATCTCTATCCCTCGAAGGAAGCGATTGACTCCGGATCGACGGGCGCGATGCCCGAGGCGCTCGACCAACTCGACGAGCTTCTCGCCAGCCTGGGATCAAGCACGGAGACAAAATGACGCAGCCAATCCATCAAACAAACGCTTCCTGTCGGCGTTCAGCAGTGCGGAAGACAGCTTTCCTTTCAATGACGCTCGCTATGACTGCCGTGTCGGCGCAGCAGAAGCCAACGACGGGCTACGCGCCAGTCAATGGAATCAACATGTACTACGAAGTCCACGGCGGCGGCGAACCGGTGGTGTTGCTTCAC
>DATNMW010000128.1:0-50057 GCA_035602155.1 Bryobacteraceae bacterium
TTTGTCGCGGTCACAGAGCTCAGATCGGTGAAGTATTGATTACTTGCATTTCTGTTAGCGAGTAACAAACCACCATTTACCGATAGGTACTGGTCCTGGCTAGGAGATGTGCCGGTCGCTTCCCAGTACGTGTTATTCGCAAGGAAGGATTGGATGATTTGATATGTGTAGTGCGAAGTGCTGTCAATATATGCGATCCCCGGATCGTAGCAACCAGTCAACAGGGCCTCGGCCAGATTAAACGTGATATGGCAGTAGCCAACGATGCGAGTCCGCACGCCCGGCTCCGCGAATCGAAGGGCGGCGCTGGTCAGCGAAACGACTCCATCGCCCTGGTTGCCAAGAACTGCATTTCCAATGATCGCAAGTGCGTCGGTGCCGCGCAGATCATCTCCAAATTGGTTCCACGTGGCGAGATCAAACAGAAACTGACTTCCGAGGGTCATCTCGCTAGCCTGTACGCCACCGAGGAACAAATCTGCAACACCAGCCTGGTACGATCCGAAGTGCGGCGCTGCGATAAAGATTGCCTTTCGGACCCGTGGATCATTCGGCGGGTCGAATACACCCGACGTCATTTGCTTCCCGGACAGGTATGAGCGTACAATTAGTCCACCCATACTGTGGGCTATCAGGTCAACCTGGAGTACCGGCGCGCCATTATCATACTGAATTGAGCCTATCACCTGGGCGAGGTCGCTGCCCAGTTCCTCGATGGAACAGTCCGGGCACGCTGCGCAGTTGTCAAACCAATAGACCAATGGAACCTCATCGAACTGGGTGAGGTAGCCTTCCAGGTAGCCGAAAGTGCTTTGCGACGGTGGCGACGTCAAGGGAAGGACCGGGCAGGAGGACTGCCACCCGTTTATCAGAATTACCGGGGGCTGAATAGCGTTTACAGGCACCGTTTCCATCGGCCGAAGCGTGATATCGATCATCGTTGCCCGCTCCTCACCTGATCCGCTCGAAGCCGAGAGCCGCGCGCGGTACTCGCCGGGCTTCAGCGCAAGGTATGCAGCCAACATGACCTGATCCCCGGTCGCATTCGGGCCAAACACGAAACCCCGCCCGCCGCCATTGCCGGCAATCTCGACGCGCCGGGTTTTGGCGCGCGCCAAGAAATCGAGCGTTTCGCGGGGTGCGTCAATCCTCGTGGACTCTCCTGCCCGCAGCCGATAGCGGGTCTGGCTCAGAATCATCCTCCTGACCGCGTGGAGGTTCCCCGGCTGCTGGGCCGTCGCGGAGACGGTGCAGCATATGATGAGCGCAGCGATGGCGCGGGCTATTTTAGTCGGCGACACAGTAGTCTTGGTAATACCACACGGGCCTGATGACGCGCCGCAAGTACTACAAGTAATTATTAACCAAGGAGAACACGGAAACATGGTGTCGGGTTTTTATGCATTGCCATCCGCGGGGGCTTCCGAGTACCATACGCCGAGGGAGGGTTGCGGAAACATGCCACTGCCACTGTTGCCAATTCTTGCCGGTGCCCTACTTGGCAAGGCCACGGCGAAAAAGCCTAAAAAGCGTATTGCCGTCAATGGACGCATGAAAAAAGACGGGACAAGAGGGAAGGCGTACACGCGAAGGGCAAGGTCGGAGTAGGGACACCGCCGGACTTAAGATAGCTGGCATTCAGCGTGACTCGAAAATGGCCGCTGTCCGTCCGGGGGGGAGAACGGCCATTCGTACCGACTCGGTTGCGGACGGAGGCGGGTCATCTCCGAAGGGACGTTGGTATCAAGCAAGAAACCCTTCATAGGTCGACGTCGCGGCCCAAGTCCTGATCCCTTCGAAATCGAGATCGAGACCCTTGAACGGAGATTCTGCAAATAACTGGGCCAGGCTCTTTCTACCGGGTGGCCGCTGGCGCTTGGGCCGAACAGTCTGGTCTTCCAGTTCGGATTGCTCCGGATGCACGGCCGGAAGATGGGCAGCTTCTTCCAGTAGACTGGCGGCATAGGACTCGCCCGCGCGACCATGCGCGGCGGCTTGGCGCGCGAGCGCGTCCTTAACCTCGGGCTTGATGTCAACGGTGATTGTCATGGGCGCTCCTTTCGACGCTTTGCGAGCGGTTTGCTTTTCGGGCAATTGTAACCCTGGCAAGTTTGGCGCCGATTGGCAATCGGCGCGCCGGATGCCATCCTGCCCCACATATCGGCTATTCTAACGTCTATAGCCCGCCCCCCGCCTCCACCCCCAACTCCCGCAGCAGCGGCGTCGCATGATAGACCTTGTCCAGCGCCTCCGCAATTCCCTGCACCGCCACATGCACCGCCCGCGCCTGCTCCTCCACATACAAATAGGTATTAGGCAAACTTTCCAGATTCCCATCGAAAGTCACACCTACTAACTCGCCCGCGCGGTTCACTGTAGGACTGCCGGCGTCCCCCCCTCCGATATCACAAGTACTTACAAAGTCCAGCGGAGTGACTAAGTCCAACGCCGTCTGACTGTCCACCCAGCGTGGCGGCGCCTGGTACGGCCCTTCGTTGCTCCGCCGATAAAACAATCCCCCAAACGTCGCCGCGTAGGGTTGCGGCGTTCCGGCCCGGTCGGTGTAGCCCTTGACCGTGCCGAACTCCACACGCGGCGTAGAGGTGGCATCCGGATAGTCCGCGTCGCCGAACAAGATGTAACGATATTGCGCGATCTTCTCCGCGGCCGATGTCTCGAGCGATCCGATCAGATCCTCGCGCTTCTTCCGCAGCCGGCGTCCGGGTTCGTCCAACAACTGCGCCAGCCGGATCATAGGGTCGTCCGGGCTCATTACGGCGGCATTCTTCAGCTTAGTCGATTTCACCAATTCCTCGGCCGCCTGCTGCGGTGTCTGCCCGCCCAAGATAGCCTTCACCGGCGCATCCTTGCCCTTCAAATTCTTCAACTCCTCGAAATACTGAGTCAACAGAATCGTCTCCAGCCCATCGTGAATCCGGCCACCGGAATCTTTCACGGGCTCGCCGCGCACCAACTCCCGCGCGATGCGGAATAGCTCCGATCCCGGCGCGGGCGCAGCCTCCAACAGTTGATAGGGCTTCTCAAACGGCGCCCAGGTCTTATATGCGGCAGCTACCTGGTCCCACACTTGCCCGCCCGCCTTGCCCAATTTGGGGTCGTTCTCCACCGCCTGCCGGATCTTCGCGTCGAAGATCGTCTTGCGCGAAACCAACCGGTCGTCCCGCAGACCGATCAGCTTGCCGGCGGCGGATTTGTAGCTTTCCGCGAAAACGGGCAGTTGCTGAATGCGCGGCGCCCAACGCGCCAGCGCCACCGGCAGCGCGGTATCGCGATAGAAGGCCAGTTGCGCGGCCGTGGTCGCGCGCGCGGTGGTCGCCGGATTGCCTGCTGCGAATACGAGCTCGCACTCCTTGGCTCCCGCCGCGCTCCACTTCAAATAGTGCGGCGTGGCGGCCGGCTTGCCATTTTCATACGCGCGCAGAAACGCAACATCCAGCCCGTACCGCAGATACGTCAGGCTGTCCCGCTCCCTGCCGAAAAAGGCCAGCGCGTACTCGGGAGCAAACACCAGCCGCACATCCGTGTACTTCCGATACTGATACAGATCGTAGCGGCCGCCCGAAAACAGCGTGACCACAGAGCAGGTGTTTCCCGACCCGGCCGTGCACTCGCCTTCGATGTGCGCGATCGCGGCCGTGCGCGCCTCTCGAGCCGTTTTCACCTGCTTGGTCACATCCTCAATCTTTAACAGGACGCTCGCCTCCAGGCCGGCGCAGCGCATCTCGTCCGCCTCCGCGGCGGCGTAAAAGCTGTCCTGTTTCGCAATGCAGCCCGTGACCAGGTGCCGGTTGGTGAGTAGCAGCCCGCGCGGGGATACGAAAGCGCCCGAACCACCGTCGATTCTGACGGAAGCCAGCCGCAAATCATCGAGGAACTGGGCGGTGGCGTCGAAGCCGTACTTCTGCTGCACGGCCTCTTTAGGGAATTGTTGGTACAGCCACATGCCCTCGTCCGCCCGCGCAGGCTGCACGCACAGGCAAAACAGAACAGCCAAACAGCGTTTCATGTAACCTCGTCCCTGGACAGGCCTGGAGGCTTGTCCTACTTCGGCGCAGGTCCGCGAACCACCTGGACAAAATCGTCCAGTCGAATCCACTTCTCAAACGCCGCCCTCACATCGTCCGCCGAGAGCGCGTAATAACGCTGGGCCGCGCGTATCGGTTCATCCAGCGGCAGATCGATCAAAGCCCGACCCACGAAGCCTTCCGCCACGGCATCTTCGCTCGATTCGCTCAAAATAATCTGCCGCAGCAGCAGGGCTTTGGCTTGCTGCAACTCGGCCGGGTTTACGTTCGTGGTGCGCATGGCCGCGAGTTCCTGTTCCACCAGGAGCCTGGCCTTTGAAACATTCTCCGGATCGCAGCCGTATGTCACCGCGTAAGTGGCGCGGGTTTCCGTTGCGCGCAGAGCGTTATCGACGTTATAAACATATCCGGCCTTCTGCCGCAGATCGCGGTAGAGGCGCGTGGCATAAAATCCGCCGCCCAGAACATGATCGCCGAGCTGCAGCGCGTAATAATCGGGACTGAAGCGATTGATGCCGACCTCCTGCGCAAGTTCCACCGAATCCTGCACCGCACTGGGGTCGGGCACGTTGACCGCGGAAGGTGGATTCGCCGGCACCGGCGGAAGTGTCACAGCGGGCTTCGGACCGGCTGCCTTCCAGGCGCCAAACCATTTCTCGAATACGGGCTTGGCCTCTTCCGGCGTAATATCGCCGATGACCGTGATGGTAGTCATATCCGGACGAAACACCGCCGCGTAATAATCCCGGATGTCCTCCAGAGCCAAGGCTGAGACCGTTTTGGGTGTAGCTTCCCTAAGCGCGGGATCGTTCTTGGGCAGCAGCCCAATTTCCAAAGCTCTTTGCGTGCGGTATCCCGGACTGGCCAGTGTGCCGGCCACAAGCTGCGCCGATTGATCGCGTACGATCTTAAAAGCGTCCGGCGGAAGCGCGGGGTGCAGTTCGTTATCCGCCAGCAGCTCCACGCCCTTCTCAAAATACTGTTTCAAGACTTTCAGATTGAAATTCGCGCCTCCCGATTCCGAAGCCGCGATGTCGTCCAAGGCTTCCTGAAACGCTAGCCGGTCGCGCGTCACGGTTCCGTAGGAAAACAGTTCCGCCAACACATCGCCGGCGCCTTCCTGGCCCGGAGCGGTCTGCAGATCCGCTTCATGTTTGACCGAGCCAACGACCGTAACCGTGGGGCTGAGCTTTTCTGTCTGAACGATCAGGCGCACGCCATTCGACAGAGTCAGATCCGTCGGGTTGGTGACAGCTTGCGGCACCTTCAACGATTTCACGGCAGCTTCGGCCCAGTCGGGCAGGGTGACGGGCTTGGTGGGCGCCGCCGTGGTCACTTCCGCCCCGCCGAAGCCTTTATCCGCGACCGCCTCGCCAGCCTTCGAGGGTTTCAGCGTCGCGACAATCGCGTTCCCCAGCGAAAGATAATTCTGCGCCACGCGGTTCACGTCCGCCACGGTAACCTTCTTCATCGCCTCCACGATTTCCGAAGGGGATTCGCGGCCCTCGCCGGCCAAGGCCTGCGACCACGTGGATGCCAGATCGGTGATGGAGTTCCGTTGAAACTCGGCGCCCGCGATCTCGCCTTTTCTGGAGGCCTCGACCAACGCCGCGGGTACTCCCTTGGTGGCGTAGCCGCTGAGTATGGTCTTCACCTCCGCGGTGATGGGGGCGGGATCGGCGCCAGCCGGTATGGCCGCAACCGCAAAGCCTACACTAGCTTTGGGGTAGGTTTCCGCAAGGCCGAATTCCGTCCCCAAGGCCTTGCCTTGCGGCACCAGACCGTAGAGGTCCGCGCGCTGGCTGGAGACCACATCGCTCAAAATGCGGACGGCCGCATAATCGGCACTGTCTGTACCAGGCATGCGGAAAGAGACGAAGACCAACTCATACGGCAGGTTGCTTTCCAGCGTGAAACTTTCGGCCTTGACCGGCTGTAGGCTAACGGCCGGATGCGCCGGTAGAACCTTGCGCTTAATGGGGCCGTAAAGCCGCTTGACCGTGGCCAGCGTCGCGGCGGGGTCCACATCGCCGGCAATCACCAGGATCGCATTGTTGGGCGCGTACCATTCCCGATAAAACTTCCGCAGCATTGCGCCGGTAGTGGCGTCGAACGACGGCTTGGTGCCCAGTGCGTCGTGCACGTAGGGCGTGCCGGAGAAGAGATCCTCATTCAGCCGGGTAATGAATTGGTAGGTGGGATTGGATAAGTCGCGCGAAACTTCCTGCTCGATCGCGCCGCGCTCCTCGGCCCATTGCTCGTCGGAGTCCTCGACATCCTGCATGCATGCGGAATCCACGCGCAATGCGACCTCCAGATCCTGCGCGGGCACGGTGACGAAGTACTGGGTGATGTTCTGCTGCGTATCGGCATTCTGATTGCCGCCCAATTGCGCATAGATGGCGGCGATCTGGTCCGCGGTCAGGCCGGCGCAACCGCGGAACGCCATGTGCTCCTGCGCGTGGGCCATGCCGGGAAAGCCGGCGGGTGTCTCGTTGCCACCGGCGATGTAATTCTCCTTCACGGTCACGACCGGCGCCAGCGGGTCGCGCACGATCACCACGCGGAGGCCGTTATCAAGTGTGGCCCGGACGACATTGTCGTCCTTCTCTGGCGCGGCGAGGCCGGCCATTAGGGCGACAGTAAGCAGCAGCAGGATGCGACGCAAGAAACTCCCTCCAGTCATTTTGATTCTATCGTGAGCGGACAGGGCCATGTGCGCACGCAGTACACTATTGTGCATGCGCGTCCTGAAACCGTCATTCGCCTTTTTCCTGCTGGCAGCCTCCGCCATGGCCGCAGGCGCGAGCCGCCTCACCCGACGGACGGATCGTTTTTGAACTCACTCCCGGCGCGGACCACTTCGAAGCCGTCAAGGCTTAGGCGGCAGAACGCCCGGACGGCGCGAATCAATAGGCGAACAAAAAGCAAAATGCGGTGGTATGCTGGTACCATGGAACGCGAACCATTTAAGAATGCACTCCGCAGTTGTGATAAACTTTTGGGTCCGCCTCCCCTTGATTTGGCGTTCTGGGGGTACCCTGATACAAGTAGTGGCGTTCTTGCAGACCGACCCAGACGATTAGAGTGAGAGTAGCGATGCGCGACTTTTATGAGTTCTTCGCCGGAGGGGGGATGGTGCGCGCTGGCCTCGGTCCCAACTGGCACTGCCTCTTTTCGAACGATTTCGACCACAAGAAAAGCCGGATCTATCGCGAAAACTGGGGCGACCGCGAATTGAAGACTGCGGATATTAAGAGTCTCAAGCCGGCCGATATCCCATCAACCGCCCGCCTCGCGTGGGCTTCGTTTCCGTGCCAGGACCTTTCGCTTGCGGGCGGCGGCGCGGGATTGAAGGGTGACCGGTCCGGCACGTTCTGGCCCTTCTGGAAACTCATGGAGGGCATTATCAAGGAAGCTCGAGCTCCGGAACTCATAGTTCTTGAAAACGTCTGCGGTACTTTGAATTCCCACGCAGGAAAGGATTTTGCCGCAATTTGCGAGACCGTGAGCGATGGAGGGTACACGGTTGGAGCCATCGTAGTCGATGCGGCCCTTTTTACTCCACATTCCCGGCCCAGGCTTTTCATCATATGCCCCCACCAGGATCTGGAGCTGCCTTTGCATCTTATCGGTGCCGGCCCAGAGAATCCGTGGCATACGGGGCCGCTCCGTTCCGCGTTCAAGAATTTTCCCCAGAGAGTCCGGCGCAATTGGATCTGGTGGTCGATGCCTCTACCAGCCAAGCGAACAAAATCCCTTTCTGACTTGCTCGAAGATGATCCGGACGACGTGGAGTGGTTCACACAGGAGGAGACCCGACACCTCATCAGCTTGATGAGTGAGCTGAACCGCGAAAAGCTGACAGACGCAAAGCGGAAAAATCGGCGCATCGTTGGCGGACTGTATCGACGGACGCGCCACGATGAAAACGGGAACAAGGTTCAACGCGCGGAGATCAGATTCGACGACATTTCGGGCTGTCTTCGGACGCCCGCAGGAGGATCGAGCCGTCAGGTGATCCTTGTGGTCCACGGACAATCCGTGAGAGCCCGCTTGATTTCCGGCCGCGAAACAGCGCGGCTCATGGGCTTGCCCGATACTTATACCCTTCCCGAAAACTATAATGAGACATACCATTTGACCGGCGACGGCGTGGTCGTGCCCGTCGTGCGCCACCTTGCTGAGCATATCTTCGAGCCGATACTCGACTTGGTAGCGCCCGGAACGACCATAGCCGCATGAGCGTCATCCCATGCTCTCAGAAGAAGGAGCTTCGCAAGCTCATCGAGGAGTATGCCGAAACGCTCAAAACCGAGGCATTCAAGATCGGGACCCACGGACTCGGCGAGAACGAATTTTATAACAGCGGTGTATTTCGGGGCGCCATTGAACGCGTCCGCGGGCAGTTCTCCGCTACCATGCGCGAGAAGCGCGAATTCGCCCGGCACGTCTTCAACTACATGCAGGATCGCGGTTTCATCAAGGAGTGGGAATCCGTCGGCGAGGCGAACCGCCACGATTACTCGATCAAACTACCTACTGGCCGCGTTTCAGTGGTGGAACTAAAAGGGTGTATGGATGGAAATAACACGCTTATCTTTGAACGTCCGCCGCACGCTCAGGAGTTTATCATCTGGAGCCTGTGTACGAACATCGGCGGCGATCCTCGCAAGAATGCGTGGTCGGGTATCCTACACGCTTGAGCGCGGATATGATCGACCGCGGCATTTATGTTGACGGAGTCATAATCTGGGACTGGATGTGCGGCACCGTCGGCCGGCCGTGCCCGAAGCTCGTGAACGCCCGGGAAAGGATCACCCCTGTGGCGCATTATGAACTTCCGCCGCCGTGCATCTACGTCATGCCCGCGACGATTGCCGGACCGAGGACCAATCCTCATCCGATGGCACAGTCCGTTGACGACGTGCAACTGCTGAAGGCGTTTCATGAATGTTTCGGCGGCCGAGACGAAGAGCTCAACTACGTGGATTTTGAAGTCGAGTACAAGGGAACGGACATCGTCCGATTGACCCGCATCCGCCGCAACGGCGAGATCGCAAAAGAATCCAAGTTTACCTCTATCCGCCGAGGGAAGTAAGTCATGGAATCGCCTGACGTCAGAAGGCGAACCATGCAGGCTGTCAAAGGCAAAGACACCGGTCCCGAACTGATCGTGCGTCGCATGATCCATGGAGAAGGCTTTCGCTACCGGCTGCATCGCCGTGATCTGCCGGGCTGCCCAGACATGGTCTTTTTCCAAAAGCGGAAGATCATTTTCATTCACGGCTGCTTCTGGCATGGCCACGACTGCGCAAGAGGCAAACGGATACCGAAAACGAACGCTGACTATTGGAGTGCAAAGATAATCCGAAACCGCGCCCGCGATAGACAGATACTAGGGCAATTGTGCGCCGATGGCTGGGATGTCGCGATTGTTTGGGAATGCGAGACGGGAACAGAGAACCTGCGAGATCGATTGGTTAATTTTTTAGGATAATAAATAGCCCGTTCTCGAACGAGCGGGAAAGCCAGGACCATGCCGTTTCGGCGATCCCGTATTCGTGGAGAACGAAATCAAAGTACTGTCGGATCATCTCTTCTTCGTCATGGGCGTTCATCGCCATCCATCTCCACGTCCCAGTTTTCCCCCACCCAACTGACGAGTTCGGCACGGGCCTCCGCGTCGGTACTGTGCGTGCTCGCGAGGGGGCCGCGGCCACGAGTTCCTCACTTCGCGAATAACGAGCACGAAAGGCATTGCGGAGAGAATGTGCTACGGGCTGCTATGAACCACTGATGAGCGCCATTCAATGTGCTTCGCTTTGCCAGCGTGCCCGGACCCGAATAAAGTTTACCCAGCGTTCGCTCTGGGTGCACATCCCGATGCCCCAACGTGACTGAGGCGTGAATTCGCTTATCATTACCGATCACATAGCACTCTGAGTTCGCCATCCATATCCAATATGGCAGTGCTCGCGAAAGCAGTACACTATTGGGCATGCCCGTCCTGAAACCGTCGTTCGCCCTTTTCCTGCTGGCAGCCGCCGCCTGGCCGCAGGCGCGGGTCGCCTCGCCCGACGGCCGGATCGTATTTGAACTCACTCCCGGCGCGGACCAGTTGCAGTATCGCGTGACTTTTCGCGGCAAGCCGCTGATCGATCCCTCCGCGCTCGGCTTCGACCTGCAGAATCAACCGCCGCTGGGAGCAAATCTGAAGCTGACCGTCGCGGTCCCCAGCGCCGCCGACGATACCTACACCATGCCGCACGGCAAATCGAATCCCGTGCGCAACCATTACAATGCCCTGCTGGCGGAATTCGAAGAGGCGGGACCGCCTGGGCGGCGCTTGTCGGTGGAAGCGCGCGCGTATGACGATGGCGTGGCTTTCCGCTACTTGATTCCCGAGCAGACCGCGCTACGCGAAGTCCGCATCATCCGGGAGAAGACGCAGTTCGAGCTGGCCAAGGATGCCGACACCTGGCCGCTGGTGCTGGCGAGTTACCGCACGCCATACGAAGCGAATTACGAGCACGTGCCGTTGGGCGGCATTGTGCCAAGCTGGCTGGTAGCCTTGCCGTTTCTGGCGGAACTGCCGGGCACCGGCTTCGTGGCCGTCACCGAAGCGCAGATTGAGAACTATCCGGGCATGTACCTGTCGCACCCAGCCGGCGGTACGGGGCGCGTACTCGAAGCCAAGCTTGCGCCGCGCGCCGACGAGCCGGAACTGGCGGCCAGCGGCACCACTCCCCTGCGTACGCCCTGGCGCGTAATGATGATCGCCGACCAGCCCGGCCGGCTGGTCGAATCGAACATCGTCATCAATCTGAACCCACCGTCCGAAATCGCCGACACATCCTGGATCAAACCGGGCAAAGCCGCCTGGGACTGGTGGTCCGGCACCTACGCCAAAGACGTTAGCTTCAAGCCGGGCATGAACACCGAGACGATGAAGCATTACATCGATTTTGCGGCGGAGGCAAAGCTGGAATACATGCTCATCGACGCCGGATGGGCGCCGCGCGCCAAGGAAGCCATGCACGATATTACGCAGACGATTCCCGAGATCGACATGCCGGAAATCCTGCGCTACGCAGCCTCGAAAGGCGTCAAGATTTGGCTTTGGGCGCATTGGACGTCGGTCGACCGGCAGATGGACGAGGCCTTCCCGATGTTTGAAAAGTGGGGCGTGGCTGGCGTCAAAATCGATTTCATGGACCGCGACGATCAATGGATGGTGGACTGGTATCGCCGCGTGCTGCGCAACGCCGCGCAACATCACCTGATGATCGACTATCACGGCGCATACAAGCCGGATGGCATCCGCCGCACATGGCCGAACCTGGTGACCCGCGAGGGCGTGATGGGCGCGGAATACTCGAAGTGGAGCGCGCGCGTGACCCCCGCCCACAATGTGATTCTGGCTTATACACGCATGCTGGCGGGTCCGATGGATTACACGCCGGGCGGCTTCCGGAACGTGACCCGCGCCGGGTTTGAGCCGCGCAACCGGGAGCCGATGGTGATGGGCACGCGCGCGCATCAACTGGCGCTCTTCGTGGTGTTCGAGAGCGCATTCGAAATGGTCGCCGATTACCCGGAGGCGTACAAAGGGCAGCCCGGGCTGTCCTTCATCAGCGCTGTGCCGACAGTCTGGGATGAGACGCGGGTGCTCAACGGGCAGGTAGGCGAATGGATTACCATCGCGCGCCGGAGGGGCAAGGAATGGTACGTGGGCAGCATCACGGACTGGACCGCGCGCGAACTGGATGTCCCAATGGACTTCCTGGGAGACGGCGAGTACCGAGCGGAAATCTACGCGGATGCCCCGGACGCCAACAGCCAGCCCACGCACATTATGTCCGGGCAGCAGCCCATCGGGCGCGCCACGAAACTGCGGATGAAGCTGGCCTCGGGTGGCGGGTTCGCCATGCGGATTCGACCGGCACAAGATTAGAGTGCGACAGGCCCGGATCCCTTTCCTACCTCAGAAACCCGTGGTCACTGTCACCGCGGAAAGAGGCTTCCTGGGAATTCTTCAGCATTACTGTAAACGAGAACTGCCAAGTGTCGACCCGGACGCCGGCGTGAAGGCGAAGTCCGCTTCCCAGATTTCCCGCGCATTCGAAAAGCCTGTCACCACGACGTTGAAACCGGATGTCGCCGATTGGATCGCGGCGCTGACGATTACAGGCGGTTCTTGCTGGTTCACGGTGACTGCCGGACTGTTGGACAGAGCCACTGCAACTCCGGCGGTCGCCGTGGCCGTGAAGACAATCGCACCCGCTTACCGTGCCTGTCTGCGTGGCAAGCGGCGATTGCGGGAGAACCGCGCTGGTTTGGCAGGCGGGAGTTTGGAACGTTACGTTGCCGCCGCCGGTCTGAACTGGATTGCTGCGGCATGGCCGTGTTTGATGGCGCCTGAATAGTCGGCGTGAGCGGAAATCTGTGGAACCGTCAGAGAGCATTGCGTTGCAGTTGTGTCGCTGGATGTGTCCGTAACCAGTGCGGTGAACGTGTAGTTCCGGGGCGGCTGGCGTTCCGGATATCAGTCTGGCGGCGCTGGAGCGTCATACCTGCAGGCAAAGAGGCAATTTCGCGCGGCCGACTTACTTCGGTGAGCTGGCGTTGCTTTCGAGCAGACCGTGCGCGCCACTCAGCCAACGGATATTCTCACGGTAAACAAGGGCGATTTCACCAAGTTGCTGGGGGGGCTTTCCGGAATTCCCGTAGTGGGTCGGTTTGCCGCTTGTGGAGCACCGTCGAAAACCAACCTTGGAGGGCGGGCAATCCTGCCCGCAGCCGGCTTTCAGCCGGCTCCAGCCGCCTCAAAAGGCGGCTGCGGCCAAAATTGGCCGCCCTCCAAGGGTTTTCATCGCGTTTGATGGCCCGCAGGGACAGGAAGACAGGATGGTATTCTGCGCGCCGATTGACAACCGGCCCGCGGGTTGCCAGCCTGCCCCACAAGCAAATGGACCCACTACCGGAATTCCGCAGCGGCTTCGCGGATTTGGCCACCCGGCGGAGCGGCGATCGCGTCAATCCGCAATCCCGACTCAACGCCCCATGATCTGGCGCAGGCATGCACGCAGCAGTGCGTGCGCCATGCGCATTAACTTGCTACCATTTTCAGAAGGAGGCTTTATGCGCAGCTTTACGACCAGGCAGAACACCAAACTTTTTTCCTTGGCACTTGTGACTTTGGCCCTTGGAATGGTCCAGGCCCAGGCCAAAACAGATTTCAGCGGCACTTGGAAATTGAACGCGGGTAAGAGCGATTTCGGCCAAATGCCGGCGCCGGACAGCATCACCCAAAAGATCACGCACGCCGATCCCATCCTGAAGGCGAATGTCGCCACCACCGGGGGTATGCAAGGAGACATGACCTACGACCTCAGCTACACCACGGACGGCAAGGAATGCGTGAATCACATAGGCGAGGGCGAACTCAAGAGTACGTTGAAATGGGACGGCGACGAGTTGGTGGTCGAGTCCAAAGGCGCCTTCGGCGGCACCGAATTTACCGCCAAGGCGCGCTGGAGCCTTTCGAGCGATGGGAAAACTCTGACCGTCACGCAGCACTTCTCCAGCGCCATGGGCGAAGGCGACGTGAAAGAAGTATTCGACAAGCAATAGGAGCGTTTCCGTGCGTAACCGTACAATCCGACTTTTTTCTCTGGCGATTTGGACACTGGCTCTTGGATTAGTCCAGGCGCAAGCGAAGTCCGACTTCAGCGGAACCTGGAAAGCGAATATCGGCAAGAGCGACTTCGGCCCGGCGCCGCCGCCCGACACCATGATCCAAAAGATCGTGCATGAGGATCCCAGCCTGAAGATCAATCTCGCCCAGACCGGCGGGACTGGCGACATCGCCTACGACACGGTCTACACCACGGATGGCAAGGAGTGCGTGAATCGCATTGGCGACAACGAGATCAAGACCACACTTAAATGGGAGGGCGACGATCTCGTCGCCGACAGTAAGGGATCGTGGGATGGGAACGACTTCACCGCCAAAGACCGTTGGACGCTCTCCGATGGCGGAAAGACCATGACCGTGCAACGGCGCCTATCCGCCGGTGGGACCGACTTCGATATGAAGTTGGTATTCGAGAAACAATAGAGAATCATGCGCAGCCATACCTTTCGGTTGATTTCCACGGCGCTGTTGGCCGCCGCGTTCGGAACGGTCCAGGCCCAAGCCAAGCCTAACTTAGGCGGTAATTGGAAGTTGAACGCGGCCAAGAGCGATTTCGGCGCGATGCCGGCGCCCAACACACGCACCGACACAATCACCCACGACGATCCCGACCTGAGAGACGTCTACACGCAGAGTGGACAAATGGGCCAGTTTACCGCGGAGATGAAGTACTCGACCGATGGAAAGGAAACCACGAGCAGCGTCCGCGGCAACGAGATCAAGACCACCGCCAAGTGGGATGGAGACGATCTGACGATCGCCGGCAAGGCGCAGTTCAATGGGGCGGATGTGACGCTAAACGATCGCTGGTCGCTATCGGCGGACGGCAAGACGCTCACCATCCAGCGTCACGTAAACAGCCCCATGGGCGCGACGGATCAAAAGATCGTGTTAGAAAAGCAGTAGGGGGGCATAGTGCGCGGCTACGTCGCAACACGAATGGTGGTTCCTTTAATTCTGGCGGGCGGATTGGCGTTTGGCCAGGCTAAACCGGACCTGAACGGCGTATGGAAGATGGATCCGGCCAGAAGCGATTTCGGGTCCGGACCGGTGTCCGTCAGCCGGCTGGACAAAATCAGCCTCGAAGGTGTGAATCTGAAGGACACCATCGCGCAGAAGCTGCAGCGCGGCCCAGAGAGCGCCTACGACATGGTTTACACTCTCGATGGCAAGGAGTGCACCAACCGCGTGCGTGGCAATATGGTGAAGAGTACCGCCAAGTGGGAAGGGGATGAACTGGTGATCGACAGCAGGGTCTTTGCGTTGCGCGAGGCAGCCATACAAGATCGCTGGGCGGTTTCCGCGGATGGCAAGACCATCACTCTGCGACGGCACATGACAGGTGCGGTGACGGCGGAACAGACGCTCCTGTTCGACCGCCAATAGGCGCTGCCAGGCAGCCTCGACAATAACGGCTATGTTGGAGAAGACGGAAGCCGGGCGGAGACAGAAGTCGGATTCCGACTCCTGTCTTCTGCTTTTATAGTGCCTTCCCTCGCTGCCAGCGGTCTTCGAACAACCCGGTCATGGCCTCGCCCATGGCCTCATGCTCGAACACCACGGCCGTCCAGCTCGGCCTTGTGATTACCGGGTCGAGCAAGGCGATCATGCCTTGGCGTCCATCGAAAACCGCCAACTTCATGGGCAGGGAATCCACCTGGCGCACCTCGACACCGGCAGCCGCGTAGTCCTGCAATCTTTGCCGGTGCGCGTCGTCCAGGGCGCCGGCTTCCAGCAACAACCGGCAGGTCACGCCCGAAATGCGGGCCTGCTTGACCAACTTCTCGTCCAGCGGATCGACCGCGTAGGGGGGACGGGAGAATTCCATGTATTCCGAGCGCACCTCCGAAAGCATGCGGCGGTATTCGGCGGCAGTCTGTGCCGGATCGCTGACGATACGCAGGAAATCGAGGGTGCCGCGGCCGCCTTGCCCTTCCGGATAGACGGATTTGAGGTCGTCTATCAACGCCGCGCTTACCCGGCTGTGATCGGTCAGCTCCTGGTCGGCGAGTTGGCGCTTGCGGGCCATGTAGGCGGGCAGCGCCAGGCTGGGCTCGACCGCCGAGAATAGCTTGGTGCGCTCTTGCACAACCTGCGCGAAGCCCTTCTCCACCAGGCTGTCGAGCACTTCGTAGATCTTTTGTCTGGGCACGTGCGCACGGGCGGCCAACTCCAGCGCCTTGAATCGGGGATGGCCCAGCAGAACCAGGTAAGAGCGCGATTCGTAAGCATTCAACCCAAGCTGCTGAAGCCGCTTCCAAAACCGTTGGAACTCCCCTTCAGCCCATTGTTCACTCATAGTCCATAACAATAGCAAAACCCAGCCAGGAAGTTTATTACTCGATTTCCACCGGTTTCGGGGCTTCAAGTCGCGGCAACCCGTATCCAAGAACATCGCGAAGCCGCCATAGATTCGGCAGCGACCGGTTGTGGAAAATGGTTTACACTGGCACAATGGGATTGACTTAGTACTATGAGGACTTTAAAATGAAGCCTAGTACCCCAGTTTATGCCTGAAAACAATGGCGCCCAGGAAGAGGCTTCGCCAACCGCAGGGGGCGAAGCGCCAAGAATTCGCATCGTGGTGGCGGATGATCACCCCATATTCCGCGATGGCTTGTGCCGCCTGCTGGCTCTGGAGCCGGATTTCGAAGTCGTGGCTCAGGCGCACGATGGGCGGCAGGTGTTGGACGTGCTGCAACAGTATGAGCCCGATATCCTGCTGTTAGACCTGAAGATGCCGGGCCTGGACGGCTTGGCGACGCTACAGAGGCTGCAAACCAGCAAGCACAAGACGCGGGTGATCGTGCTGACCGCCTCGGAAGACAAGAACGAGTTCGTGCAGGCCATGAAACTGGGTACCGCCGGCATCGTCTTGAAACAGAGCGCCACGGATCTGCTGATCAAGAGCATTCGCAAAGTGAATGCCGGCGAAATCTGGCTGGACTCGCATACCACCGCCGCCGTCATGCGGCAGTTCGCAACTGGCGCCGACGAGGTGCCGGCGGGCGCGGCTCCGGCTTCCAGCAGCCGCGAACGCGAACGTTCGCTGCTCAGCCAAAGGGAGCGCGAAATCGTGGCTTTGGTGGCGCAGGGTTTCAAGAACAAGGAAATGGCCGAGAAGATGTTCATCAGCGAGCAGACAGTGAAAAATCACCTGCACAACATCTTCGACAAGCTGGGCGTCTCCGACCGCCTGGAACTGGCGTTGTACGCTATTCACAACAATCTGCACATGGGCAAGTAGCCGGCGCCACAGCCCGGCCGAAATTGCCGGACCGCTTACCCCGACATTTGTGCGGTCTTCAGGAAGCCAAACGGTGGCTAACAACTTCCATGGCAGGGCCTACTGGCGCACCACAGTGACGGCGCGCCATGCGGAAGCGCCGGATGCATCGTATGCGCTCACTGTTATCGCGTTCGTGCCTACCAGCAACGGGATGGCGGGGATGCTCCACTGCTGAGCACCTGTCGCCTCGCCGGAAGCGCCCGTCGAATTAGACCAGGCCACCGATGCAACGCCGGCCGTGGCCGTGCCGCTGAACGCGATAGTGGCGGCGGATGTCGAAACGATGGTCATCCCAGGAGTGCTGATGGTGAGCGACGGCGCTCCGGACGGCGGCGCAGTAACAGGGGGTGTGATCACCGGCGGCGCGGATGCCGCTTGGCGCGTCACAGTGACCGACGCTGAGGCCGAATCCCCCGCGCCGTCGGTCAGGAGAATAACGATCGTGTTTGCCCCCATGGCTAGTGGCACCGATGCAACCGACCAGTTCGCCGATCCGGCAGCCCGGCCCGATCCGCCCTGATTATTGCTCCAAATCACTTGCAGGCTGCCTGTACCGCCGCTGGCCGTGCCGGAAAACGCGAGCGACGCAGCCGTGGTCGTCACGCTGGCGCCGACCGGACTGCCTATCGCCAGGCTTAACGCCGCGGGCACGGGGAGCGAAGGAGGCGGAGTCACCGGCGGAGTTACCGGCGGAGTCACCGGCGGAGCGACTGGAGGAGTCACAGGCGGAGTGGCAGCCCCAGGGCTCCCGTATAGCGCTTGCACCCCGGCGATGTCGCCACTAGAGAGCCCTTCCCCAAATCGATAGTAAGGATACATAACGGTATTCGGATCGTCCGTGTGACCCAGACCCAGGGCGTGCCCAGCCTCGTGGAGCGCCACGGTATACAGATCGATATCCGCTCCGATGTGCCAATCCTGGTCCTCGTTCAGGTGCATATCGCCGGCCAACGGCTCTGGGTCCATTGGCGAGGGAAAGAATGTGTGCGCCAGCACCGGGCTGCCCGGCTCGAATGGATAACCGTCGCCGTGGACGCCTTGCGCGAACATGACCGAGACGGTCTGGTTACCCGATGCCAAGCTTCCTGCAACAAACTGCACATTACCGTATTTGGTCCATTCCTGGAAGGCGCGGATAATTTCCGATTGCGCGGCGGCTACCGGCAGCTTGGCGCTCATCTGCGTAAACACATACTCCAGTTGGACCACGCCGGTTCCGGCGCCGCTCCAGCCGTTCCCGACCAAGACGTATTGCCCGACCGTTGCGGCCTCCATCTCGGCTCCTTCGCAGGCCATCACGCGATTGCCCTGTATCAGATCGTCGGAAGCCGGAAAGATGTACGCCACCTCATCGAAGCCGGCGATTTGGCCGAGTACGGGCAGCGTGGCGCTAACCAATATATGGTTCGGCAACAAATCCGGATGCGTGAGGATTTGCACGTTGCCGCCCTGCAACAAATGCAGGGCGCGTCGCTTATGCACGTCCGGATGAAATTCGATCACCACTGCAACCGGTCCACCATTTTCGCCCGCCTGGGAAAGCAGGGGACTGATCTTGTCCTGCGGCAGCAGCGGCCCCGACCATTCGACCGCCAGGCCGGCAAAGGAGATAGGTCGATCCGTGGAGATGGCGATGCCTCCATCGGGCGCCGCTCCGACTACCCGCGCTCCGCGCCGCTGCAGCTCTTGCAAATCGTCCGCGCTGGGTCCCGCCGAGAACTGCACCAGCAGGTGTCCGGGACCCTGCCCGGCCGTTTCCAAGGCTTCCACCGCAGGGTAGCTGGCGGCAGTCAGGTCCCTCGTTTTCAGATGGATAGGTCCACTCGCGTGGGCGGAGGCAGCGGCGATACAGACGGCTGCAATCAGGTAAATTACCTTAGGTGTCATAAGTAAACTCACCTATAATAACGGCGGCGTTTGAGAAAAACTTGAGGGCGGGCGCACACCTTTAGGGAATGTTGCGCGCGCTACTCTGCTGCTTCCCTGCCCTGGCGCTGGCGGCGTCGCCCCCGGTCTATCAACTCACCACCGTCGCTGGAAGCGATCTGGTGGGCGATGGCGGATCCGCGGCCGCCGCCCAATTGGCGCAACCCGAAGGGATGGCGGTGGACGCCGCCGGAAACCTCTTCATCGCCGACGCAGCCAACCATCGCGTGCGGAAAGTGACTCCCGCGGGTATCGTCAGCACGGTAGCCGGCAGCGGACACCCTGGCTTCAGCGGCGATAATGGCCCTGCATCTGCCGCGCAACTGAATCAGCCGTACGACGTGGCGCTCGATGCGGCGGGCAATCTGTACATCGCCGACTACGGGAACCAGCGTGTGCGCGCGATTGGCACAAACGGGAACATCACCACCGTGGCGGGCGGTGGGTCGAGCGGCATTTCCGCGGACGGCGGTCCCGCCACTGCCGCTCCGCTGCTTGGCCCGCGCAACGTGGCTACGGACCTGGCCGGCAACCTCTACATCTCCGAGTTCGACGGCCATCGGGTGCGCCAGGTGACGCCGAACGGGACCATCGCCACGGTGGCCGGAACAGGCGTGGCAGGATTCGGCGGCGATGGCGGACCGGCTACCGCCGCGCAATTAGCCTTCCCGGCCGGCCTGGCGCTGGACGGTGCAGGCAACCTGTACATCGTGGACACCGCCAACGTGCGGATTCGCAAAGTACTCGCCGGCGCCGGCGCCATCGGCACGGTTTGCACCGGGCAGAGCTTCGGCATGCCCAACATCCAACTCTCAGGGCTGGCCGCAAATGCCGCGGGCAATCTCTATATTCCCGAGAGCGGCAATTCCTTCGTGTGGCAGTTGACTGCGGCGGGCGTCCTGACGCAGGTGGCGGGAGCCGCGGGCAGCGGGGCGTACACCGGCGACGGACAGCCCGCGCTGCAGACCGCTTTGAGCACGCCCGTGGAGGTGGCGCTGGACGCGGCGGGCGACCTGTACATTGCGGAGACGCGGCGCGTGCGGTGTGTGACCGCGGCCACGGGCATCGTCAACACCGTGGCCGGCAACGGCACGTTCGGCTTCGGCGGCGACGGCGGCAGCGCATTGTCGGCGGTGCTGAATACGCCAACCGGGCTGGCGCTCAACAACGAAACGCTCTATATCTCGGACACCAACAACGATCGCGTCCGCGCGGTGGCCGGCGGGACGATTTCCACGGTGGCCGGCAATGGGACGGCGTCTTATACCGGCGATGGACTGCAGGCTCTGAGCGCGGGCCTGGATGGTCCTATCGGCCTGACGTTCGATCCGAGTGGCAACCTTTATATCGCCGACACACAGAACAGCCGCGTGCGCCGCGTGGACACTTCGGGCACGATCACAACCTTCGCGGGCAACGGCATCGCCTCCGGATTCGGGGGCGAGGGCGATCCGGCAACCCTCACCCCCCTGGATGCGCCACAGGGTGTAGCCGCCGATCTGGCAGGCAACGTTTATATTGCCGATACGAATCACAATCGGGTCGTCCGCGTGGACGCCGCGGGCAACATCCACATCGTGGCGGGAACCGGAACGGCGGGGGATCTGCCCGGCAGCGGCGCGTCGTTGGGGGAATTGTACGGCCCGACCGGCCTGGCGGTGGATGCTGCCGGTAATCTGTACATCGCCGACACCCAGAATCATCGTATCCAAATGCTTACTCCGGGCGGCACGATCTCCACCATCGTGGGTACGGGAACCGGCGGATTCAGCGGCGATGGCGGCGCGGCGGCGGGCGCGGAGCTGAACTATCCATCGGCTGTGGCCGTGGACGCCGGAGGGAATATCTACATCGCGGACACCGGCAACAATCGCGTGCGGATGGTGACGACCGATGGCAATATCGCCACTATTGCGGGCACGGGCGATGCCGCGTACAACGGCGACGATGGCGCGGCACTTGTAATTGCGCTCTACAATCCCGGCGGGCTGGCGCTGGATGGGCAAGGCGATGTGTGGGTTGCGGATACAGGCAACAATCGCGTGCGCATGCTGTCGACGGCCCAGACGGTGGCGGCGCCGCCGCAACCGATCGACTTGGCATTTGCCAATGCGGCCAGCCTGTTGCCGGGACCTCTGGCGCCGGGCGAAATTTTTTCGATGTTCGGGCAGGGGATGGGGCCGGTCACGGCCGCCACGGGCACGTTCGGCGCGTCCGGCCTATCGGCGGCACTGGCGGGCGTACAGGTGCTGTTCAATGCCACGCCCGCTCCGCTATTCTATGTGCAGTCGAACCAGATCAACGCGCAGGTGCCTTACGAGATCGCGGGGCAGACTTCGGCGCAAGTGCAGCTTGTGTATCTGGGGGTTACGCTGGCGTCCATACAAGTCTCGCTGGCGGGGGCGAGTCCGGCTTTGTTCACGCTGAGCTCCGGCACGGGGAATGCCGTGGTGGTCAATCAGGATGGCTCGATCAATTCGGATAGCAACCCCGCGCCGCGCGGTTCGATTGTGGTCTTGTATGCCACGGGCGGAGGCCAGACCTCGCCTGCGGGCGTCACGGGCCAAGCGGCCGAGGCGCCGTTCCCGATAGCGTTGCTGCCGGTTTCCTTGACCATGGCGGGCGTGCCGGCCACCATTCTGTTCGCAGGGGATGCGCCGGGGTTTGTCGGGTTGATGCAGATCGATGCGCAGGTTCCCAGCGGCTTTGTTCCCCCGGGCGCTTTGGAGGTCGTGCTGACCGTGGGGACGTATCCGAGCCCGTCGGGCGTGACGATCGCGGTGAAGTGAACGGAGATAAATTGGCCCGGAGAGTAGGACGGAGAGCAAAGGAGCAATCTGCCGGCTCACCGTCTCCAAGGGCGTGAGCCCAAGCCGCCGGAAATGCTCATCGTACGTTGTGCCTTCCCTTCAGACGAAGCGCCCTCTGGCTGCACCGGTTCAGGTGTCCGAACGGACGTTGGCCGACGTGCCAGCTCTCCCCTCCGCTGTCGGGAACGCCGATGAACGTGGATAGTATGCAAGTCCCAATTGAAACGCCGAAATCCCTGCGATCCCGGCCGCACCCGCTTCCAGGCACTGCCCCGCATTCCCGGCAGTCACGCCGCCTATCGCCAACAGCGGCATGCGCACGGCGGCGGTTGCCTCGCGCAGCCGCTCCAGGCCCAGCGGAGCGCCATACCCGGCCTTTGACGGCGTGAAGAACACCGGCCCGAAAACGGCGAAATCCGCGCCTTCACCTTCCGCCCGCCGCGCGTCGTCCACCGCGTGGCAAGACACGCCAATCAGGAAACCGGGCGGCACCATCTTGCGCCAAACATTCGGTGCGATCGAATCCGCGGGCAGATGCACGCCCTGGGCGTCGGAAGCCAACGCAACATCCGTCCGGGCATTCACCAGGATGGCCGTTCCGTGCGGATTCGGCAGGCTCAACGCCTGGCGCACCAAATCCGCTAGTTCGCGCGCCGTCAGATCCTTTTCGCGAATCTGGATGCGCTCCACCCCGGCCGTCAGCGCGCGCGAGATGGATTCGAGAAGGGCGTCGCAGCCGCCTAGTGGATGACGGTCCGTGATGTAGTAGCGCAGCATGATTGAGTTTCGCTTGACAGATCGAGAATCAAAGCTCCTCGTAGTAACGTTCGCCGGCGCACGCCTTGCAGAGCACCCGGCCGCCGCGCACCACTTCGCGCTTGAAGTTGATGCCCTCGCCGCATTCCGCGCAAACCACGCGCGCCGCCTTGTAGCCGGGGAATTCTTCCGGACCCAGCTTCACCCGCACCCATTCCGCCGCGAACAGCGCGGCATCCGGCAGGTCGCGGTAGGCGCGCATCTGCTGTGCGTTCTTGTCGGCGATCTCCGGAAACATTTCGCGGGCGCGTTGTTTGGAGTCTTCGAGCGCTACCACACGTACCGCGCGATCCGCCTCCAGGTCGCAAAAAGTGGCGGCGACTTTGCCGAAATCGCGGAACTTCAGCGCGCGCTTGCCCAGCCGGCATCCCGTGACCACCGGTATGGCGTCGGTGGCGCAACGGTCGATCTCGATGAACGTCACCAGGCGCTTGCGATGCTTGCCCAGCGGGTCGTCCAGGTCCAGCAGCTTCAGGCCATAGATCGCCATGCGCAGTCCCAGGATCTGCCCGGCGCAGATGTGGCCATGGGCCTGTTCGGCCAGCGCCACATATTCGTCAAAGGTTTTCAGGGGCATCCCAGTACTCTCAGTGCGTGCGGCGGAAACTCCACCAGCCACTCCTTATTGTCATTATCTTTCCGCTGGCGCTCGAAGTCACGCCGGGCAATTTCGGCCACGATGCCGCCGGCGAATTCCAGCCGCACGTTCCACGGCGTTTCCGACGCGCGCTCCAACCGTAGGGCAACCTGGTTGGCCGACGGCCTCGATCCGTCATGCGCCGTGGCATGCAACTCGCCGGGCTCGACGCACAGCCAGACACGATCGCCGCGCAGACGGCCGGGAAAATATGGACCGGCCAGTTCGAAATTCTCCAGGCGCAGGAGGCTGGTATTGCGGCCCGGATCGAGCGCCACAATTTCGGCGGGAAATAGATTGCGTATGCCCAGCAGGCGCGCGGCTTCCACGCCCACCGGCTGATCCAGAACTTTCCGCGGCGGCCCCGATTGCAGGATGCGTCCGGCGTCGAGCAGCAGCATATTGCCGGCCAGATCGAAGCAGGTGTCCGGATCGCGCGCGGCCATCAGGACCGGTAAACTCGTTTCGTCGCGCACCATGCGCAAGACTTTTTGCCACTCGGCGCGCAGTGCGATGTCCAAACCGTCGGCTGGTTCATCCACCAACAGCAGCTTAGGCTCGCCGATGAGCGCGCGTGCCATCGTTGCGCGCAAGCGCTCTGCGGGCGAGACATCCTGCGGGCGTCGCTGCGCGGCCTCCAGCAGCCCAAATCGCTCCATCATCTCTTTCACCCGCCGGCGCCGCTCCCGCCGCGCCAAATCCGCCGGCGGGAAAAGCAGATTGTCGTGCAGGCTCATGTGCTGGAACAGCGCCCAGTGGCGTGCGACGTATCCGCAGTGCCTGCGGCGCGGCGGCAGGTTCACGCGGGATGCGCCATCGAAAAGAATCTCGTCGTTCAGGATGATTCGGCCGCTGCCGGGTGTCACGAAGCCGGCGATGGCATCCAGGATCACAGTCTTGCCCGCGCCTGCTGCCCCGAACAACGCGGTAATTCCGGACGCAGCCTGGAACTCGACATCCACGCCGTGGGCCGCCAGGCGCACCTGGATCATGCCGACACCTGCCCCCGCCGCACCCGATTTCCAATGTAGAGAGCTGCCAGCGCCATCGCCGCGATTGGCACCAGCGGCCAGACGGTTGGGCCAATGCTGGCAGCGTTCGCCAGCAGGGCGGTAACGGCGAAATCGACAAACGCCCGCGCGAAACCCGCCAGGACCGCCGCCAGCAGGGCGCGCCAGGCAAGCGGCATAGTGACCAGCCGAAAGGTGCGCCACTCCCCCGCGCCCAAACTGCGCGCGGCATTTTCGAAGCTGTGGTCCACCGCTTCGAGGCCCGCGCGAGTCATGCGAAACAACAGCGGCAGCGTGTAGATCGCGGACACGGCCACGGCTGTGTGCCAGCTAAAGTCCAGCGGCCCCAACACGGCCAGTAGATAGTAGACCAGCACGGCCGGCGGCAGGACCAGCGGAAGGTTCGCAAGCGCGTCCAGCAATTCGCCCCCAGGAAAGCGGCGATGAGTCAGCAGCCACGCCAGCGGCAGCGCCACCAGAATGGAGAGCAGGGTGGCCAAGCCGGCGTAGCGCAGGCTTAACCACAGCGGGGACCAGTCCAGCGCCATTACTTCCACGCGCCCAGCAGCCGCCGCACCAGCACCAGTTGGCCCAAATGATAAGCGGTGTGGTCCGCCGCCAGCAGCACTTCCCGTAGTACCGTCTGGCCGGTGCCATGCGGAAGGCGCGCATGCAGATTGACCTTTGAATTCTTCACTATCCGCCGCAGCGAAGCCAGATCGGCGCGGAATGCTTTCACGCTTTTGTCCCACGCCGCATCGTCGGGGGGCGCCTGACTGGCCGGCCAATAGCCCGCCGGCCATGGCGGCGAAACATGCTTCGGCTTCCGTATGAACTCCAGTATGTCCCACTGCGCGAGCCGTATGTGCTCCAACAGTTCCCACGGCGTGTGCGGCAATCCGCTGGGCCGGATGCCCCGGAGCGCGGCTGGCAGACCAGCGACCGCCGCGTTGAAATCCAGGTGCGCTCCGCCGCCGTCCAGCAGGGAGATCAGGTGTTCCCGCAGAGATTGATCTTGGGTCATATATCCTACTATTCTTGGACATCGGGGGGCTGGAAAACAAGCCCATGGGTGGGCGCGCTTCGCGCGACCTGCCACTTGCCACCATTGGCCGGGATCGGCGACCGTCGGATTTGAGCGCTCAGGAGTATGTGCAGTACGTCTCGGGTGAAGTTTCCAAGAGACCACCGGCCGGAAGATCCTTTCTTGGCCTCACGACTACTCCCGCCAGGAAGTGGATGAGGCTCTGGCAAAATTGGGTACGTCGCCGCCGCAGAGGTAAACACAACACAGCTTGCCCAAAATGAGAAGATGAAAACATGCGGCAGTTGTTCTTGCTGTGCGGTCTGCTGCCCTTGACCGCGATGGCGAGCGAGCACTGGATCCGGTTCACGTCCGGTCCCGTTGAAGTCTTCAGCAGCGCCGGTTCGAAGGACGGGCGCGAAACGCTGGTCACGTTCGAAGAGTTCCGGCATGCGCTCGGGCAGGTCCTCGGCGAGAACGATCTGCAATTGCCGCTGCCTATCCGCGTCCTGCTCTTCAACAACGGCGCGCCCCAGACTCCCGCGCCGGTCGTCCGTGGCCGCGACCAATATAACATCGTCCTCACCTCCCGCCAAGCAATCCCCAACGAAGTGTTCGCCCGCCTCACGGAGTTGTTTCTGGAGACCAACACAGCGCGCATGCCGCAGCGGCTCGAGCGCGGCCTGGTGGCCTTGTTCTCGACCATTCAAGTGAATGGCATCCGTATTACGCTAGGCGAGCCTCCTTTGCATCCCGACATGGACTGGGCCCGCGTCCACTTGCTGGCCGTCGATCCGGAATATTACGGCAAGCTGCGCGTGCTCACTTACAACTTGCGCAAGGGCGTCGACGAGGATGCAGCCTTTCGCAACGCGCTGGGCAAAACGCCGGAGCAGATCGAACTGCAAGCGCAATCGCACCTGGCGGAGGGCCGCTTCCAGGCTACCTCGATGTCGCCCCTCCCGATGAGTCCGGAAGATTTTCCGGAGCGCTCCGTCGAGCCCGCGCAGGCGCAGTTGGCCATCGCGGATCTGCTGCTGGGGGATCGGTCGCGCGCGATTTATCGCGACCTGATCGCGCAAAAGGAGCGGGTGCCGGAAGCATGGGAAGGCCTGGGAATGCTCGCGCTCGGCGACGGGCAGACCGAAGAAGCGCGCAAGGATTTCGCCGCCGCCATGGACGCCGGCGCGAAGAGCGCGGAGTGCTACATGGAATATGCGCGTCTGGAGCCGGATAGCGCCAAGGCGCTGGCCGCGCTGGAGCATGCCGCTAAGATTAATCCCAAATTAGCCGAGCCGCATTTTCTGATGTCCCAGCGCCAAACCGAGCCGCAGAAGCGCATCCAGGAGCTCAAGCTGGCCGCCAATCTGGATGCGCGCAACATGGCCTACTGGCAGGCGCTTGCCGAAGCCTACCTCGATATCCACGATTTTCCGCATGCCGCGCAGGCCTGGAAGTCCGCCGAACAGGCGGCTTCGACACCCGGCGATCGGGCCCGTATGCAGCACCAGCGGCTGGAGGTCGAAGCACAACGGCTGAATTGGGAAGACGCCGAAAAGAAGCGCCAGGCGGACGAAGAGGCGCGCGAAATCGACAGGCTGAAGCAGCAGGCGCGCGCCGATCTTCACGCTTTGGAGGCGCGCGCCAATCAGGGCCAGCCGCCATCATCGCCGAATGAAAAGGTGGTTCCCTGGTGGGACGGTCCCAAGGCATCGGGCGTAGCCATCGGCGTAATCAAACAGGTGGATTGTCTGGGCAAGCGGTTCCGCCTGTGGGTGCAAGACGACGACCACAATACCGTCAAACTGCTGATCGCCGATCCCGCGCAGGTCGCCGTGATGGGCAACGGCAAACTGGAGTTGAGTTGTGGAACGCAACGGTTGCGGCGGGTGAAGGTGGAATACGTCCCCAAGGCGAACGCCAAGCTGGCAACCAAGGGCGAAGTGGCCACCATCGAGTTCCAGTGAAGCCCAGCCCATACCGTTGGGTGGTGCTCGGCGTCTTCGTGCTCTGCTCCGCCATCAATTATCTGGACCGCCAGACGCTGGCCTCCCTGGCGCCGCTGATACGCGCGGAATTCCATCTCTCCAACGCGCAGTACGGGCTGATTCTGGCGGTTTTTTCGATCGCCTACGCGGCTTGCGCGCCCTTCGCCGGGATGCTGATCGATCGCATCGGGCTGAATCGCGCGATCAGTCTGGCGGTGGGGGTGTGGTCGTGCGCCGGTATCTTTACCGGATTCACACGCGGGTTGGGTGGACTGCTGGGGTGCCGCGGCGTGCTGGGCATGTCCGAAGCGGCAGGCATTCCGGGAGCGGGCAAGGCCATTTATCGCTACCTGCCGCCTGCGGAGCGCGCATTAGGCAACGCATGGAACCAGGCTGGCGTCAGCCTGGGGCTGATTCTGGCGCCGCCGCTGGCCACCTGGATGGCAATGCGCTATGGATGGCGGCACGCGTTCGTGATTACCGGCAGCCTAGGCCTGCTGTGGATTCCGCTTTGGAACTTGATCGCCCGGAAGGGATCGCCAACACCGGTGCCCGGAACCGGGCACCCGGAACCTAGCACCCTTGACGTGCTACGCTCGCCGCGGCTATGGAGCTTGGTGGCGGCGAACGCACTGAACATGAGCGTATACTCTCTCTGGACGAATTGGACGACATTGTATTTGGTCGACAAGCATCGTCTGGCGCTGGCGGAAGCCAACTGGTATGCCGTGATCCCTCCCCTGGTAGCTGCTTTGGGCGGTTTCGGCGGCGGTTGGCTCTCGCTGCTGTGGATGCGGGCGGGCGTTCCCGCGGTGGCCGCCCGCACACGGGTTTGTCTGGTCGGCGGGCTGCTGGCCGTCCCCACCGCGCTGATACCGCTGCTGCCTACGCCGGGTTGGACGGCCGCTGGAATCTCGCTGAGCATCCTGGCCGTTTCGGCGGTCAGCGTCAACGTGTATACGATTCCGCTGGATCTTTTCGGCGGCGCGCGCGCGGCGTTCGCCGTTTCCATGTTGGTGGCATCCTACGGCGCCGCCCAAGCGCTGATCTCGCCGGCCATCGGCGCGGCCGTGGACGCGCACGGTTATGGGCCGGTGTGCCGGGTCGCCGCGGTTCTGCCCCTGGCAGCCTATGCAGTGCTGCGGGGGCGGAGACACAGGCTTAAGGTTGAGGGCTGTTAACATAGGTTCTATGCGAATGCTTGCACTTGCGATGTGTGCTGCCGGATTGTATCCGACAATGAGAGCGGCCGAAGAGACCAGAACGAATGAACGCCTGGACGACGCGGCGGCGCTGTTCAAAGAGGTCATGAGCACGCCGGACAAATCCATTCCGCAGGATTTGCTGAATAAGAGCCACTGCATCGTCCTGGTGCCGGGATTGAAGAAGGGCGGTCTGGTAGTCGCGGCCAAGTGGGGCAGGGGTTTTGTGGCGTGCCGCAACGCCTCCGGCCAGGGCTGGGGCCCGCCTGGAGCGGTGCGCATCGAAGGTGGCAGCGTCGGTTTTCAGATCGGCCTTTCGTCCACCGACCTGGTCCTGCTGGTGATGAACGAACGCGGCATGAAGCGGCTGCTCACCACCAAGTTCACGCTGGGCGGGGAAGCGTCGGTAGCGGCCGGTCCCGTCGGCCGGGATGCCACAGCCCAAACCGACGCCCTGATGACGGCCGAGATTCTATCGTGGTCGCGGTCCCACGGCGTGTTCGCGGGTGTGTCCCTGGACGGCTCTACGCTACGCAACGACATCGACGTCAATACCGAGCTATACGGCAAGCCCTGGGAAAACAAGCAAATCCTGAATAGCGGGTTGCAGCCGCCCGCGGCCGCCGCCAGGCTGATCGCCTCGCTGAACAAGTATTCGCCGCGCGAAACTCATTAGTGGCGTGTGATGCGGATAAGTTCTCCTTCAAGTTGAGCCAAAGCGGCTTCCACACTGCACTCCCTGGTGAGGGCGGAATGGATCGAACCGGCGTACGCGCGGGACACAGCGTCGTAGTTCACTCCGGCAGCCCGCGACGGGCGCGCCACCAGGCCCTCCGTGACATGGCTTGAGAGCGCGCCGGAAAATGGGGTCTGCGACAAGACGGCGGGATCGCGGTACAAGGCCGGCCGCGCAGGCACGACGCGCGTGGCCAAGGCCCGCTCACGCTCGGCAGACTCCGAGGTGAGATAACAGGCCACGGCGGCCGCCTCCTCCGGATATCGAGAGTACTTCGAAACGGCCATCGCTACCCCACCAAGCGTCCGCGCCCTCCCGGCTGAACCGGCGGGCAACAACGCGACTCCAAAACGATCGCGGACCGGGGATGCGGCGCTCCGCGTCAAGCCGTAACAATAGACCCAGTTACGCATGAACGCCGCATTGCCGGCTAGCCAAAGGCTCTGGCAATCGTCTTCATCGTACTCGACTATCCCGGGTGGAGAGAGGGTCCCCACCCAGCCCCGCGCACGTTCAATTGCATACTGCAATCTTTCGTTGCGGACCTGCGGACGACGATTCGCGTCCAGGATTGACCCTCCGCCTTCCGACGCTTGCCACTCCAGTCCGTTGCAGGTGAGGCACTCCCCGCACGAGCCCTGCCAGATGTAGCCCCAGAAGTTGTTTTTTCCTTTGCGCCGTTCACCCGCCTGGATCCTGCGCGCCATTTGTTCCAGTTCCGTCCAAGTTTCGGGGGCGGCTGTAAATCCGTACTCTCGCAGCAGATCCTCACGGTAATACAACAGGCCGGAATCGATATACAATGGCAAGGCCACAAGCCGCCCATCGATCGTATAGTTCTCGATCAGCGTGGGATCGAATTGCTTCACGCCGTCGCCCACATAGGGTCCAAGGTCGACAAGATGGCCGGCGAGCATCGCCGGCCATATCACATCGATCTCGCAGATATCGGGACGCGGAAGGCGCCTCTTGAATATATCTTCGTAGAGCGATAGCTGACTGGTCATCGAATTGAGGGTGGGCATGGTCTGCACCCGGATGGCGTGTCCGCGCCACGACGCATCCAGGGCGCGCTGCGTGAAGTCCATGAATTCTTCGCCGCATATCATGGTCAGTACAGGGCGGTCCCGCCGGGGGGCTGGCCTTTGGCAGGCGGACATCCAGCTTGTGCAGCCGCTTAGGATGGACTCGAACACGAAGCGGCGGCGGTCGGTTTGGCGGCTGAGATGCGGCAATTGGGTCGGCAAGTTGAATCGGGTCTCCCGCTTGAAATCGGCAATGGCAAGGCGCAACGATAGGCTCTAAGGCTTTGTCGGGTTCCGCCGATAGAAGAATAGTGTGACTGGCGCAAAGTCAATTAGTCGAACACGGGCCCGGACGAAAATTGAGCGCGCGATCTTGCGCCTGGCACAGTTGCGCATCGGGCTACGCTTAGGTCTTTGCTTCTCGATCGTGGTCGGCATGTTTACGCTGGTCGGAGCACTGTCGATTTGGCAGGTCCACATGCTGTACCGCCAGACCGACCGGGTCGACGAACTCGACCGCCAGATTCTCTCGGTTCTGCGGGCCGACAACACCATCTTGCGCTTTGCGGAGCTTGCCCGAACTGCCGCATCCGCGCAGGACGCAACTCGATTCCAAGCTGAGGCTCGGGCCATTCAACAGGAGCTCCGCCGATTTATGGATGCGGTCGATAACGCATCGCGGGCAATCCCCAGGACCTCCGGGATTTCGGCAGCCGGCTGGACCACTCTCGTTTATTGCCGCCGCGCGATCGAAGAACAATTGCAAGGCATGTCGCGCCTGTCGGAGAAAGGAGATTGGAGCGCAATCGGCTTCCGCCTGGGTAAACAGGTTAACTGGATGGAAAACGCTTTCAACCTTGCGGTTGGTGAGCTGGACGCCGAGGTGGTAGCCGAAAGAACGCGATCTCTTTCAGATATTCGCCGTTGGGAATACTGGACTTACTTCTCCCTGGTATCGCTGGCCGTCCTTATCGGGAGTGTGTCGGTGGCGATGGCATTCCTGGTCACGCGCAGTATCGCGGATCCACTGCGAAAGCTGGACACCGCGGCGCGGGCGTTAGCCGCGGGGAATTTCGATTGTCGAGTGTCCATCGCCGGTGAGAATGAACTCGCTACTCTGGCGCGCGCCTTCAACCTGGCCACCACCCGCTTGCGGGACCTCTATGCAGCCCTGCGGCGCAGCGAGGCGTACTTCCGATCGCTCATCGAAAACGTGGGCGATCCGATCTTTGTCGTGGACGAATCCGGCGCTCTGCTCTACGCAAGTCCGGCTGCGAGTACCGCGCTGAGTATCGCGACATCCGGGTTATCGGGACGTAACATCACCGAGTTCCTCGAGGCTGCCGACCGCGAGACGATTCCGGGAATCCTGCGCGGAGCAGCCGTGGATTCCCACGCCCGGATTGCCACTGAGTTTCGCTGGCGGGATGCGGGCCGGTCACAGCGGGTTTTGGCGGCCATCGTCACCGACCATCGGGACGATCAAGCCGTGCGCGGATTCGTCATTAATGCGCACGACGTTACCGAGAGAAAAGCCGCCGAAGACCGCATACGCGAGTTGAATGAGGGCCTCGAACACCTCGTGCAGGTACGCACACATGAGCTCGAGGTCGAGAAACAAGAGCTGATGGAGACGCGCGAAGCTCTTCGGGAGCGTGCCACCCGCGACGATCTGACGGGCCTTTGGAATCGAAACTCGATTCTTGAGATTCTGAAGCGCGAAATCGAGCGTGGCGCCCGCGAAAAGCACGGCCCGGCGATCGTGCTGGCCGATATCGACCATTTCAAAAGCGTCAACGACACCTTCGGCCACCCAGTGGGAGATGCAGTTCTCCGCGAGTTCTCACGGCGGCTGTCCGCGGCGATTCGACCTTATGACAGCCTTGGCAGGTACGGCGGCGAGGAATTCCTCCTGGTGCTGCCTAATTGGAGCGGCCACCCGGATACGCCGCGAATCGAACAGTTGCGGGCCGCGGTGGCGGATGCGCTCTTTGTCACAACCGCGGGTGATTTATCGGTGACATGCAGTTTCGGGCTTGCCTGGGCGGAACAGGGGCATCTCGATTCGCAAGAACTGATCCGCCTCGCCGATCAGGCGTTGTACCGGGCAAAGGCTCTCGGCCGCAACCGTATGGACAGCGCTTTCCAGGAACTGGCCGCGCGCTGAGCCGAATCTCGACTGGCCGGACGTGCTTCCCTTAGTTGGGCGTAGCGACCTGCACTGTAACCGACAGGGGCGAGAGGTCTCCACCGGTGTCGGCCGCTTGTACCGCGTAGTAGTAGGTAGTGTTGGGAGATACCCCGGTATCGATATACTGCATCCCAGTCCGGGCGGTCAATTTGGTCAGGCCAGTGGGCGACGTTCCCCGGAAGACATTGTAGCTGCCAATCGGCAGACCCTGGGGAGGAATGTTTTCGGACCAGGTTACCGTGACTTCCGTGCCGCCATTTGCCGTAGCCGCGACGTTGACCGGCGCGGCTGGCATCGGCGGCGTTGCCACCTGCGCCGTACCCGACATCGGCGAGACATCGTGGCCGGAGTCGACCGCTTCTATCGCGTAATAGTATGTGGCATTCGGAGAGGCCCCCGTATCGATGAACTGTAACCCTGTGCGGGTGGTCAGCAGGGCCAGGCCGGCGGGCGATATGCCGCGGAAGATATTGTAGTATTGAATCGGCAGACCGTTCGCCGGAATGTTTTCGGCCCAGGTCACCGTGACTTGTGTGCCGGAGTTTGCGGTGGCCGCGATGTTGACTGGCGCGGCGGGCATCGGAGGCGTTGCGGCCTGCACCGTACCCGACATGAGCGAAACATCGTGGCCGGAGTCAACCGCTTCGATCGCGTAGTAATAGGTGGTATTCGGAGAAGCCCCAGTATCGATGAACTGTAACCCCGTACGGGTCGTCAGCAGGGCCAGGCCGGCAGGCGACGTGCCCCGGAAGATATTGTAGTATGGAATCGGCAGACCCTGGGGCGGGATGTTTTCGGCCCAGGTTACCGTGACTTGTGTGCCGGAGTTAGCCGTGGCCGTGACGTTCACCGGCGCGGCGGGCATCGGAGGCGTTGTGACCTGCACCGTACCCGACATGAGCGAAACATCGTGGCCGGAGTCAACCGCTTCTACCGCGTAGTAATAGGTGGTGTCCGGAGAAGCCGCTGTGTCGATGAATTGAAAACCTGTGTGGGTTGTCAGCAGGGCCAATCCGGTAGGCGACGTGCCCCGGAAGATATTGTAGTATGGAATCGGCAGACCCTGGGGCGGGATGTTTTCGGCCCAGGTTACCGTGACCTGGGTGGCGGCGTTCGGCGTGGCCGCGACGTCGACCGGCGCGGCGGGCGCGGGAAGCGTCGTGACGGATATCTGGTTGGATGGCGCCGAATCGTTGTGGCTCGTGTCTACCGCCACGATCTCGAAATAATAGGCGGTATTGCCGTTGAGGGACATCGCCGTGTAGACCGTGTCCGACTTCAAGGCGACCTGGGTCAGTTGACCTGGCTTGGTGCCCTGCCAGATCTCGTAGTAACTGACAGGCAAGCCGTTGGGCTGGGGGTGCTCCTGCCAGGTCAGAGCGATCGTCGTGGCGGCGGTAGCATTCCCCGCCACGTTGCTGGGCGGGCTGGGCAGCGGCAGCGTGGTAGCCGAGGCGAGCGGAGTCATCGTCGAGTCAATCCCCTGTTCCACGGCAACAACGCCGTAATAGTATGTAGTACCCGGGGCTAGCGGCCCGTTTCTGTAGGTCGTCACGGTGGGCGAAGTGGCCACCAGCTGCTGTAGATTTGAAGCCGAGGTCCCGCTAAAAACCAGATACTGGCTCAGGCCTGTGGCGTTGGAGGGGGGAGACCAGCTTAAATCGATTTCCTGGACCGAAACCGCGGTGGCCGCGAGATTCGTCGCGGGGTCCGCCGTCGTTCTGTATGTCTCCAGACTCAGCGTTTGCGAAAGCGGCGAATTGTTGCCGGCAAAATCGAATGCCTGCACCTGGTAGTTATACAGCGTGTTGCTTGCCAGTGTAGTGTCGTTGTAAGTCGGCAGGGTAGAGTTGGCGATCCAAATGCCGGTGCAGGATTGGCCGGCGGCGGGCGGCGTGCAGCGATACACGTTGTAACCCGCAACTCCGACATTATCCGTGGAGGCGCTCCATGAAATATCCGCCGCCGTGTAGGACGGTGTGCCAGTCAGGTTGAGCGGGACGGACGGCGGAATAGTGTCGGGCGCGGTAACCAGTTGGCCGTAATAACCAAACGCGGTAGTAGTGTACACGCTCTGCTGATCGGCAGTAGTGGCCAAGGAATTCTCGGTGTTCATGATGTCCGAATCCGAACAACTCTCGGTGGTGCATGTGCAGTTTGCGCTCCCGCCGTTGTCGGCGGTTCCGCCATATGTTTGGTACGCGAACAGGAACACCGGCATTTCCGGCACCAGATAGATCATCTGCGTGTAGTTCGCCAGGGCCTGCGCGGTCTGCATAAAGTACGCGTCCAGCGGAGCCCAGAAGCTGAAAGCCCCCCGCGCGCGGATCTCACCGGAGCTGAGAGTGTTCCATTCCCCGGCCGCCTCCTTCGTCGCCCAAGCCTGGCTGACTGCGACCGGCTTGCCCACGGCTGCGGCCATACTGGCGATGGTCAGCGAGTTATCGAGGAAATTGCTCCGGTTTATGGAGTTGATTGGAAGAAGATGGAAATCGATGTAGTCCAGAGGCAAGGCATCGTAGGCGACTATATAGTTCAGCAGGCTGGCGGTCCCCTCCGCCGGCATCCAGGAACCGAAGCCCGCGCCTAGTTTGGGGGCCGGGGACAAGCCGCCTATCAGAACTTCCGCTTGCACGGCCGCGATCTCTCCCGCCACCATGAGTGCGGCGTCCGCCGGAGTGTTTAGATTCGGCTGGCCGGTCTGCGCGGCTTCAGTGTCGGGTTCGTTCGCGAGCATCAAATAATCGGGTTGCATCGATTGGGCGATAGTGGCCGCCATCTGGGCGCGCGCCGCCATATATTCAGGCCAGGTGAGCGTGCTATAGAACGCATTCATATTGGTCCAACCGGCTTCTATGTCGTTGGAAAACACGATCTCGTAGTCGATAATGAGTTTGAGACCGGCGGCCCTCACAGCCTGGGCCACCTGCTGATAGAAGTCCAGGTATGGCTGCAGGGCGGCCTGACTGCCGTAAAAAGGCTCATACAGAACCGGAAACAGGACCGGCACCGACACGGCCTTGATGCCCAAAGCTTGCATAGCCTGCAATTGCGGCAGAACCGTAGTCTGGAAGTAGTTGGGGTTCGATATCGAAGGACCCGTATTGCTGTCCGCCCACTGCAAATTGCCGCCGTACAGCGTGGGACCCCCGGATATCGGCGTCCAGGTGGGCGGAGACGCCAAGACGGTATTGAACGCCTGCAGATCGCCGTTCAGCTCGCTATAGACGGAACTGCAGTAACCCGCAGGTACGGATGGCGGCGCCGTCGGCGCGGGAACGTCAGCCTTGCAAGGAACATATGCGAGGACCATTAAAGCCGCCAAATAATGGACCGCAGGCCATACGGGCTTCGGCAATCCACGATCGGCTTCGATTTGAGCACTCCGAGGAAGTGGCATCGTCTCTCCATTTGGTAAAGCAATTTCGGAAGGATTCTGGATTCTCAGGCTTGGATCTCATGCATTTCCCTTGCGTGTCTCCAGCCTGGGGCGGACCGAGCGCACCCGAACGTGTTCTCGGTTTAAACGCATCCGCAAGTCTTCTGAAAAACGGTCGCACAAACATGACCTAGCGCCGGGTGCCATGGAGAGTTGCGCATCTGTGGGCTTCCCGGCTTAATTACACGGCTTCTGCGCATACCCGTCTATCGTGTCGGCACGGGGACACGAATAGCGGGTTTCTTAGCTAATGTTAGATAGAATACGCACCTAGCAATCAATTTGCCAAGTTCACTTTGGATAGCATTTGGCGGGTAATAAGCGTTCGCCGTGAGGGAGCAATACTGAGGGTCTCTTTACTTGGGTATTTCTTACATTCTTATTCCGGCGGTCTAGGAAGATTTGGGAGTACACCACGCGCCGGTGGGCTACCATGGCGCGGAAAAGCCGCTAGCGCCACCCAATATCAATCGCCGGTGCAGGCTTCCGAGTGGGCCGCGATGCGCGACCGCGGCCCTGTTTACTACAACTGCAACTTTACTTATGACTTATGCGAATTGAACCGCGCTTCCACAGCCGCCCAATTCACCACGTTCCACCACGCGCCCAAATAATCCGCGCGCCGATTTTGATACTTCAAATAATAGGCGTGCTCCCACACATCCACCCCCAGGATGGGATGCTTGCCCTCCATCACCGGGCTGTCCTGGTTCGCGGTGGATGTAATCTCCAGCTTGCCGGCGCTTGAAATCAGCCACGCCCAGCCGGAGCCGAACCGGCCCATGCCGGCAGTTTGCAGCTTAGTTTTGAAATCGTCGAAGCTGCCGAACGTGCCGGTGATCGCCTGGGCCACGTGGCCCACCGGCGCGCCGCCCGCGCCCGGCCCCATGATGGTCCAGAACATCGAGTGGTTGATGTGGCCGCCGCCGTTGTTGCGCACCGCCGTGCGGATACTCTCCGGCACGATGGCGCAGTTGTTGGCCAGCAGCTCTTCGATGCTTTTGCCGGCTAAGTCGGGCGCGGATTCCAGCGCCTTATTCAGGTTGGTCACGTAAGCGCCGTGATGCTTGTCGTGATGGATCTCCATGGTGGTCTTGTCGATGGAAACCTCGAGGGCGTCACTTGCGTAGGGCAGTGCGGGAAGCGTAAAAGACATATCGATCTCCGTTCATCTCCAGTTTGCGTCAATTTGCTCTGGCGCGCTCGAAAGCGTCAGCCAGGCGGAACATCGTGGGCTCGTCAAAGTGTTTGGCTAGAATCTGCATTCCCACCGGCAACCCTTCGGCGGTGTTGCCGCAGGGCACGCTCATGCAGGGAATGCCGGCCAGCGAGCCTGTAATCGTGTAAATATCCGATAGGTACATGGCCAGCGGATCGTCGATCTTCTCGCCCAGCTTAAACGCCGGGAAAGGCGACACCGGCGCCACGATCGCGTCCACTTCCGAAAACGCCCGCGCGAAATCCCGGGCGACCAGCGCGCGCACCTTCTGCGCCTTCAGGTAATAGGCGTCGTAATAGCCGTGGCTCAATACATAGGTCCCCAGCATGATGCGCCGCTTGCATTCCGCGCCGAAACCCTCGCCGCGCGTGTGCCGGTACATGTCGCTCAACGTGCCGGAAGACTCCGACCGGAAAGTGTACCGCACGCCATCATAGCGCGCCAGGTTCGAACTGGCTTCCGCGGTGGCGATGATGTAATAGCATCCGATTGCATAATCGGTCGCCGGCAAGCCGATCTCGTGCACCTCGCAGCCAAGCTTCCGCAGCGTGGCCACGCCCGCCGCGATCAAGTCTCCGCTTTCGCTCGTCAAATCCTTTAGATACTCGCGGGGCAATCCAAGCTTCAGCCCGCGGACGTTGCCATCCATCGATTGTGTGTAATCCGGCACGGGCGCTTCGGCCGACGTAGCGTCCAGCGGGTCGCGGCCGGCCATGGTTTGCAGCAGCAAGGCGGCATCGCGGACTCTGCGCGCCAGCGGCCCGATGTGGTCGAGCGAACTGGCGAAGGCGGTCAGCCCGTAGCGCGAAACGCGGCCATAGGTCGGTGTCACACCAACCACGCCGCAAAACGAAGCGGGCTGACGGATGGACCCCCCGGTGTCCGATCCCAGCGCCACGACGGCCGTCCCCTGCGCCACCGCCGCCGCCGAACCACCGCTCGATCCGCCAGGAACTCGATCCGGCGCCAGCGGATTGCGCACCGGCCCGAATGCCGAATTCTCGTTCGACGATCCCATGGCGAATTCGTCGCAATTGGTCTTGCCGAGGATCACCGCGCCCGCTCCTTCAATACGCGCGATGGCCGTGGCATCGTAGGGAGGTACGTAGTCTGCCAAGAGCTTCGAGCCGCAGGTGGTGCGCAAGCCTTTAGTGAGGATGACGTCCTTCACCGCCACCGGCACTCCGCCCAGCGGGCCCGGATCGTCGCCGCGAGCGATCTTCTCGTCCACTCGGGCCGCCGCGTTCAGCGCGCGCTCCGGCGACAAGCGCAGGTATGCGTTGGTGGCGGGGTTCTCCGCCTCGGCGAACCGCAGCGATTCTTGCGTCAGTTCCACGGCGCTGAAGCGGCGCGCCAGCAAGCCGTCCCGGACTTGGCCAATGGTGAGCGATCGGAGATTCATACCGTTCGATAAAGCCTAACGCTCGATGACCCTCGGCGCCTTGAAATATCCGCCGCCCGATTGCGGCGCATTCGCCAGTGCGACGTCCGTGCCCAGCGGCGGACGTTCCTGGTCGGCGCGCAACATTTCCAGATCGCTGGCCGCATCGCCAGACCCGTAGAGCACCTGCGCCATCGGCTCCACGCCGGTGGTATCGATCTCGTTCAGCCTCTCTACATGGCCGAGAATCTCGTCGAGATCGGCTTGGAATTTATGGACTTCAGCCTCGCTCAGGCTTAGGTTGGCCAGTTCCGCTACGTAGCGGACCTCCTTTTCGGCGATCTTCACGCCAATGCCTTCTTGCGCGCCATTTTATACATGTTGCGCATTACCGGGTCCGCGATCTGGTCGGCATCGTCCGGCGCCGCAAGCGCCGGCTGCGCCACTTCGGCCCGCTGCGCGTCGCGCCGTGGCGGCATGACGCGGAACTCCAAATCCTCCACGATTCCCTGCCCCAGGTGCCGTTCCAGGTTCGTCAGGATCTGCCGCGAAAGCGTGAACAATTGCTTTTTCCAGATTGGATCTTCCACTTCCACGATCAGCCGCGTGCGCACCATCCGCGCAGGCCGCGTGCGCGCCGCGACTTTCTTTCCTACCGCCAGCGGCCAGGCGGCGCGGGCCAGATCGTCGATGTCGATCGGGCCGGTGAGCTTGCCGAGGAATCTGCTGGCGCGTTCCATGATGAGAGGGCGATGAGAGGCGATGAGGGGACCCGAATCATTGTAGCGCATGCGGGCGTGGGCGATAATGTGGGACGCGTGCGCAATATGACATATTGGGATTGCTCTGGACAGCCCGTACACGGTCCAGGAGCCGGTTAGTCCTAGCCAACCGGATGACCAAGTTCCTAGATGACCGGCTGTGTGGGGCCCGCCGCAGCGGCATGGCGGTCGCTCGGCTCAACGCCGATCGATTTTTCTCTTGACACGCGCCCTAGGCATCGATACAATACCCCTATGCAGCCTATGCCTAAAACAGAAATGCCTTCCGGCGCGCTGGTGCTGCTGATCCTGCGCGTGCTGCGATCGGGCGCTCTGCATGGATACGCCATCGCCCAGCGGATTCACGTCCTTTCATCCGAGGTGCTGCGCGTGGAGGAGGGGTCTCTCTATCCCGCGCTGCAGAAGATCCTGCTCAAGGGCTGGGCGACCGCCGAATGGGGCGTCTCCGAAACGAATCGCAAGGTCCGTTTTTACCGCCTCACGCCGGCCGGCCGCAAGCGACTCGAAGCTGAACTTTCAGAGTACGATCGCGTGAGCGAAGCCATCCAATCCGTTTTGCGGACCGCCTAAGGGAACCCCATGAGCCAGTTGTTTCGCCGTCTTCGATATCTGCTGCATCGCCGCCGCTTCGACCGGGAGTTGGCGAACGACCTGGAGTTTCATCGTGAAATGGCGGCGCGCGCAGGCAAGCCCTTCGTTCACACGCTGCAACTCCGCGAAGAGGCGCGGGATGCCTGGGGCTGGTCGTGGGTCGATCGCTTAGCGCAGGATCTGCGCTACGCCGCGCGCATGCTGCGCAAGACGCCCGGTTTCACGCTGGTGGCGGTTATGATGCTGGCCATCGGCATTGGCGTCAACGTAGCGGTTTTCGGCTTCTTCGATTTGTTGGTCCTGCGTCCGCTGAACGTGCGCGATCCAGCCACGCTGCTGCGATTCCACCGGCGCGCTCCACGAAATTACGCGTTCGCGCTGCCTTATCCGGAGATGGCGTTCTTGCGCGAACACTCCCGAACGCTTTCAGCCGTGCTGGCGCTCAACACCACGAAGCTGGCGGTCGAGCGCGACCAGAAGCAAATCGAAGCGAACTTCGTAACCGCGAATTTCTTCAGCGAGCTCGGAGCCGCGCCTAAGCTCGGAAGGCTGCTCGACCCTCTGCGGGACGACGCTGCCGGCGCCGATCCGGTTGTCGTTTTGAGCCAGGGTCTCTGGCAGCGCCAGTTCGGCGCCGACCCGTTGGCGATCGGCAGAACCATCCACCTGAACGGCAAGCCGGCCACCGTGATCGGCGTCGCTGCAAGCAGCTTCAGCGGTCTGACTTTGAACGAGCCATCCATGTGGGTACCCATCACTCAACAGCCGTATTTCGCCGCCGGCAGCCACTTGCTGACGGACTACGCGGACCCGGGCGGTGTGCGCATGTGGGGCCGGTTGCAGCCGGGATGCTCGCCCAAAGCCGCCGAACAGGAGTTGCGCTCGCTCGCAGCGCAGTTGCGCCGGCAGCATCCCAACGAAATCTGGGAAAAGGAGAGTCTTCCCAGCGATCCCGGCGGCTACGCGCAGAGCATGACGATCGGTAACCGGAGTGGGACGGGATCGGAAAGCCGCGGCGAGTTATATCCTATCTTCGCTCTGATCGGCGCACTGGCGTTGCTGATTCTGGCGGTAGCCTGCGGCAATCTGGGCAGCCTCCTGCTGGCGCGCGGTGTGGCCCGCGAGCGCGAAATCGCCATCCGCGTGGCCGTCGGTGCGGGCCAGGGCCGCCTGATCCGCCAGTTGTTCACTGAAAGCCTGTTATTGGCCGTCTTAGGCTCTCTGGCTGGGCTGGCGGTGGGCTACGTAGTCCTGCGGAGCTTGTTGGCATTAACCGAAGTTCCGGCATGGCTCAACCCCGCACCGGATTGGCGGGTCGTAGTGTTCGCGCTCGGCGCCGGATTCGCGTCCGCTATCCTGTTCGGACTGGCGCCGGCATTGCAGGCGGCCCGCCAGCGCCATCGCGCCACGATCGCGCGGCACATCCTGGTCGGCGCCCAGATAGCGGCAAGTTGCGTATTGCTGATAGTAGCGGGACTCTTGGGCCGGGCGCTGAATCACGCCATGTCGAGCTATCCGGGTTTCGACTACCAGCGAGTCATTGCGATTGACCCGGGACTCGCCAGGCACGGCTATTCGCCGGCGAGAGCGCAGGCATATCTGGACACGCTGCAGGACCGCCTGCGCGCGCTACCCGGCGTGGAATCCGTATCACTGGCGTTCAGTCCGCCTCTGGGCCACAGATCCGAAATCGCAGGCGTCGAAATGGATGGGCGCGCGGTACGCGTTGAGCTCAACCGCGTCGACTCCCAGTTCTTTCAAACGATGAAGATCCCGATCCTGCGGGGCCGCAACCTGATGCCCGGCGAGAAACACGCGATCGTGGTCGGCGAATCTTTGGCGCGCGGCGAGTGGCCCGGGCAGGATCCGTTGGGCAAGAAGTTCACCATGGGTGAGGATTATACCGTCGTGGGAATCGCAGGCAACGCGCGCCTGGTCAAGATTGAGGATTCGGACGCGGTGGAGGCCTATTTCCCTATCGCGCAGGCGGATCTGCCTGGCGCGTCCGTGCTGGTGAGGACCTCGCCCGCACCCGAAGATTTCGTACCAGCCGCGGTATCCGCGGCAAAATCGACGGACCCCAACACATTTCCGGAAGTTGAATTATTGAAGAGCGAATTCCGCCGGAAGCTGCGCGGCGCGGAATATAGCGCGATGACCGTCAGCATCTTAGGCTCCATCGCCGATTTGCTGGCGTGTCTCGGCATCGTCGGAGTAGTGGCTTACGCGGTCTCGCAGCGCACCAAGGAGATCGGCATCCGGATGGCTCTGGGCGCGCGGCCCGCGCATATCCTGTCGGTGGTCCTGCTCCAATTCTCGCGCCCCGTCGCGGCCGGTCTGCTGTTGGGGATAGGCGGCGCGGCGGCGTTGTCCGGGCTCCTTCGCGGGCAACTCTACGGCATCGGCAATCTCGATCCTATCGCTTACGGCGGCGCCATTGGAGTCTTTGCCATCACGGTAGCGGTGGCCGCGCTGTGGCCCGCCACGCGCGCGTTGCGCCTCGATCCCATGCGCTCCCTGCGCCACGAGTAGCTTATGCACGAATTCCTGCGACGTCTGAAGTATGTATTGCACCGCCGCCGCTTCGACCGGGAGTTGGCCGGCGATTTGGAGTTTCATCGCGAGATGGCGGAACGCGCTGGGGCCGCGCAGAAGGATTTCGGCAATGCGCTGCTTGTGCGCGAGCAGGCGCGCGACGCCTGGGGCTGGACCTGGATCGACCGCCTATCGCAGGACCTCCGCTACGCGGCGCGCATGCTGCGAAAATCGCCGGGCTTCACGGCCGTTGCGATTCTTATGCTGGCGCTGGGCATCGGCGTGAATGTGGCCGCTTTTGGCTTCTTCGATCTAATGTTCTTGCGGCCGTTGCCCGTGCGCGACCCAGCCACGTTGCTGCGCTTTGAACGTAGTGCCCCGCACGATTACTCGGATAACTTCATGTATCCCGAAGTGGCGTTCTACCGCGAACACTCGAAGACGCTTTCCGCCGTGATGGCTGTCAACTTCGGCAAGCTGGCACTCGATGACGGAGAGCAGCAGGTGAATGCCCAATTTGTGACCGCCAACTTGTTTACCGAACTGGGCGCCGCGCCCAAGCTCGGAAGAATGCTCGATCCGCGCGAGGCTTCGCCTGCGGAGCCGGTCGCGGTCCTCGCTCAAGCATTCTGGGAACGCCAGTTCGGAGCGGATCCGGGGATCGTTGGTAAGACCATCCGGCTCAATAGTCAGCCGGCTACCATAGTTGGAGTTGTCTCCAGTGAGTTCAGCGGCCTTGGTTTGGGCGCGCCCGATCTATGGCTGCCCATAAACCAGGAGCCGTACTTCGTCAAGGGCACCCGGCTCACGGACTTCTCCGACAGCGGCATCGGTGTGCTGATGTGGGGTCGCTTGCAATCGGGATTGGCTCCCCCAGCGGCCGAGGAAGAGCTGATGTCACTCGCTGCCGAGCTGCACCGCCAGCACCCCAAAGATGTTTGGGAGAAAGAGAGCCTTCCCAGCAAGCCGGGCGGCTACGCCAACAGCATCCGGCACGAGATGTATCCGGTTTTCGCCCTGGTGGGCGCGCTCGGACTTCTGATTCTCGCTGCGGCCTGCGGGAACCTGGGCAGCTTGGTGCTGGCGCGCGGCGTGGCCCGGGAGAGGGAGATCGCGATTCGCGTCGCGGTGGGCGCCGGCCGCGGACGGTTGATTCGCCAGTTGTTTACCGAAAGCCTGCTGCTGGCGCTGCTGGGATCGGCGGCGGCGTTGGCCTTGGGTTATGTCGTCCTGCGGTTTCTGATGGCGTGGGCCGAGCTCCCGGCATGGGTCGATCCCACGCCGGATCGGCGAGTCATGCTGGCTGCCATCGGCATGGGATTCGCAGCCGCGATACTGTTCGGCCTTGCGCCCGCCTGGCAGGCCGCCCGCCAGCGCCATCGGGCCACCATCGCGCGGCAGATCCTGATCGGCGCGCAGGTCGCGGCCAGTTGCGTCCTGCTCATTGTGGCTTGCCTGCTGGTGCGCGCCCTCAATCGCGCCATGTTCGCGCCGCGGGGTTTTGAATACCAGCAGGTAATTTCGATAGATCCGCACTTTCACGGCTCCTCACCTGACCAGGCGCGCACGCATCTGGACGTATTGGAGACCCGCCTCCGCGCCCTTCCTGGAGTGATGGCCGCGTCCATGGTTTCCAACCCTCCTTTGGGTAACAGATGGACGGTCTTCAAAACTCAAGTTGCAGGACATGCGGTTAACGTGCACTTCAACCACATCGATCCGCCATTCTTTCAGACCATGGGGATCCCTCTGCTGCGAGGCCGCAATCTGGAGCGCGGCGACACTCGCGCCGTCGTCGTCAGCGAGTCCTTCGCGCGCTTGCAATGGCCGGCGGATGACCCCGTTGGCAAGCTGTTCCGGTCGGGGACGGATAGCTATACGGTGGTGGGAGTCGTGGGCAGCGCGCGGCTGGTGTCGCCGGAGGATTCGGACGCGGTGGAGATCTATCAACTCGCCAGTGGGGACATATTGCCGTCGATGGTCGTGTTGTTAAGAACCGCCGGCCCGCCCGAAGGATTCGTTCCATCGGTATCGTCCATTGCGAAGTCGATTGACCCCAATTTGTTTCCGGAGGTCCAATTGATGAAGAGCGCGTATCGGAGGAAGATCCAAATAGCGGGATATAGCGCCCTGGCTGTCAGCCTGTTAGGCTTGGTTGCGCTCCTGCTGGCGTGCGTAGGAATCGTGGGGTTAGTGGCCTACGGCGTGACCCAGCGCACCAAGGAGATCGGCATTCGGATGGCGCTGGGCGCGCGGCCCGCGAATATCCTGTCCGTGGTGCTGCGCCATTTTTCGCTTCCGGTCGCCGCCGGATTGCTGGCGGGACTGGGAGGAGCAATCGCGCTTTCGCAAATCCTGCGCCAGTTGCTGTACGGCGTCGGCAGTCTGGACCCTATTGCCTACCTGGGGGCTATGGGGGTCTTTGCCGTCACCGTGGTCGTGGCTGCGCTGTTGCCGGCCCGGCGCGCCTTGCGCGTCGATCCCATGCGCGCCCTTCGTTACGAATAAGCCATCAGACCGGAGGCCGCACTCATCCCCAGGGCGTACCTCGCCTTGTCCATTTCCTCCGGCATTCTTTCCGGCGCCACAGGGGTCTCGAGAATGATCGGCAGGCCCGCGGGGAGCATGTGAGCGACATCTCGAAATGACTGCATGGTGGCGTATGATAGGCTGTCGTGCTTGCTCCGCGAGTTGACCTCACTCACATGGATCTGAGTGACTCTCTCGCGATGGCGCTTTAGAATGAAGTACGCCTCCGTCATTGTTGGATCGACCTGGGCGGCATGCCCTATATCAAAGCAAAGCCTCGCATCGGGCAATTCTCGAAAGATCGCGGCTAACTCAGGCTCGGTGCGGCCAATGAGTTTTCTCATATCCATATTCTCGACGCACACCAGCCCGCCGTATGCCCTCCACACGGCGAAGTCGTGAATCGCATCTGGGTGAAGAATAAGCGGAAACTTGCGGTCTTGTATCGGCTCGAGGCTCTGAACTACGACTTTCTCCTCGGCGGCGTTCATCGCGCTGGGGAGATGGATCGATACATAGTCGAAGGCGGACAAGTCTAGATCGTCCAGAGCTTGAATCAGCGGTGCCCATTCTCCCATCCGAAGGGCCGAAATTTCAACGACCTTTATATTTTGATCGCGCAGCAACTCTAAACCTCGACTAAACTCGGAGTACGCAATCGCCCCTGTTGAAAAGCCTATCGCCGATCTCCTAGAAGATTCCATACGTCCTCGTTAGTTGGTTGAGTCCGCTGCCTTCGTCAAAGAACAAGGTCTGCACGGCATCGCGAAATGAGTGGCTCGCGCGGCGGAGCTCTTGGTAAATATCGTCGCCGTTCTCCGCCTCTGGTTTGAGGTTCTCCAAGTGAGCGCGTCTTTTATCGTCTCTCAAGACGCCCAGGAACGCATCGTACGCGCTAAACAGTTGGACGCCAACGGGCCGCAAGTGCTCGTAGCGATTGATTACCGAGGCAACAATTTCCAGCGGTGTCTGTGCGAACACACGTCGTAAATGACGTACGAATTCAGAGGGCGCGTCCGGAGTGCAAATTAGCGCGGATAGCTCCGGATCCGACAAGAGCACATGACCCGAGAAGCACGACAGGAGGCCTGAAACGAAAATCAGCTTGCGTGACATTCGAAGCTTGATGTTCCGAATTGCAAACCCCTCCCCGGCGCGTGCTCTCCGTTTATATGCGAAGTCCACTGCCATGGTTCGCCAGTAACGCGCGAAATCGTTCAGGAGGAACCGCGGGACGTGGAACTGCGCCGACGCCTGGAGGAAGCGGGCGTCCTCTCCGATGTAGCGCCTCAGAACTTGGTTGAGCACGCGATCGAATGCATCGCGACGGCCAAGAGGCCTGGATTCAAGCAACAGCAGGATTCGCTTCGTCGTGTTGCTGTTCGTGTCGTCCTCGCCGCCGATTTGATGGATGATTTCGTGGCTGAAGGCCAGGTTGCCAAAGATCCCTTCGCGGCCGGGTCCCCTAGCTCCGATACGCTCTAGAAAGCTTTCCGTTTTTAGTGCCACTTCCAGATGTTTAGGATTTGCGATTCCGTCAACGAGCAAGGTCCAATCTACGTCGCTTCCGGAGGTAAACTCTTCCCGCGCAAGCGATCCAAACAGAACGATGCTGGCATCCTCTGATGTGAGTCCTAGGAGGTCCCCTTCCAACTGCTGCCGGAAGGTAGCCGCTGCGGCCCGCGCGGTGTCAATATTCGGGACCGCGATGCCTAGTGTCTCGCGCAATCGATCCAACTCCGACGACGGCTCCAGGATTGACAATTGTTGCGGCATCGCGGAATCCCTATTATCGCCGAAATTGATGACGTGTCGAACCGGTGCCGCTTCTACGCGACGAATAGGCTGCATCACCCGGTTTCATACGGCATCACAATCTCCACCCGGTACCGCTTCTCCCCAGCCTCCACAACCATGTCCGCCCGGTCCCCATACCGCGCCAGCAAGCGCCGCTTGACGATCTGCAGTCCCAGTCCATTGCGGCGCCCGGCCGCGCCCTCCGGATCGAAGGGATTCTCCACACTGATGTGCAGCGCGTTTTCGACGCGCCACGCGTCCAGGAGGATAGTCCCGCCTTCCACCATGCTGGCGATGCCGTGCTTCACTGCGTTTTCCACCAGCGGCTGCAACAGCAGCGGCGGCACCAAGCCGCTTCGCACTCCGGCGCGATTTCCTGCTCCACGCGCAGCCGCCCGCCGAAACGCACCTGCTCCACCCCCAGATAGTTGTGCGCCAGCGACAGTTCTTCGCTCAAGGGAACGGCCTCGCGCTCGCCCACGCGCAGGCTGCTGCGCAGAAAGTCGGACAGCCGCACGCACATCTCGCCCGCGCCGCGTCGACGCCCGCCAGAGCTGATCGAATTCAGGCTTCCGCCCTTCAACACTATGCCAAACACTCGAGGATATCGGTGTGTGCTTCGTTTTCGGCCTCTAAGCAGGATTCTAAGCAATTGCCGATGAATGGGGTCCAAGGAACCGCTCGCCGTTAAAATGTATTAGATGAGAGGCGGCGTCGGCTACCCACACTTCTGTTTCCCATGCGATATCGCCGAGATAGCGGCCCATGGTCGCCCGGTTGGGAAAGGCGGTCACGTAAACGAGCCCCGCCGTCGCCCGGGCAAATAGCCGCGCAAGCTCTGCATGGCGTTTTCCATCCACGGGGCCGTGACTGGAGACGGATTCGATAAGCAAAAGCCAGTTCCGCTCAGGGTCGTACAGAACCACGTCCGGCATTTTGCCGTGGGGTCGACGCTGACGCCAAGCTTCGCCAGCGCCACGGCATCGAAGTAGCCCCACTTCTGGCCGGTGTCGCCGGCATAGATTAGGATTCCGCCCGGAACAAAGCGAGCCCCGAAATCTTCGATAATGGCGCGGATCAGTTCGCTGTGTTCGCCGGGACTGAGGGTGATTATCCTGCCGGGAGCTACCTGCACCGGAAGAAGCTTTTGTTTGCGCTCGTGGGCGTAGCGGGCGGCCAAGGTCTCCCGCTCCGCAAGATAAGCTGCAAGGCTGTTGTGCCATCGCTCGGTGTCAAAGGTTCGCAATAGGGCTAACGCGGCGGGTTCGATCTGGTAAACGGCGGCAGGGCTATTGACCGGCCGGTCGGGTTTGTCTGGATTGTAAACGGCAATACCTGCGGCGACAAACTGGTGCATGGTTTGGCGGCGCGCGGTTTCACGGGTGTTGGGAGCATACTTCTTCTTGTAGTGGTCGCCAATCCAATCCATGATCGGCGTAATGCCCATGAGAGGGTTTTGGGCCTCAGCCCATGTGCAGCCTCGCCTGACGTCGAGCAGCGCTAGCAGACAAAGAGCCGAACGCTGGTTCTGCTGGCCGCGCGGCAAGCCGAGAGAAATCAAAATCCGGTGCGCGTCGGCGACGTGGTCAATCTTCTTCATTCGGCGAGTTTCTTCAGTTGGTCGTCAATCGCCGCCTGGGTTAGCTCGCTTCTTGTGCGCGCCCATTTCCCCAAAGCGATCAGCGACGGCCGGCTGGGATATTTCATCAGTCGAAGATCGGTTGCATTAACCTGTGTGTGTCCGTTGAAGCGGCGGAAATTTTCATCAACGGCGGTGGTGTTGAGGAATGCAGCCAAACCATGCGCGAGGTTTTCCGGCAAGCCGCGCTTGTCTTCGTGATATACGTTCAGGTGATTTTCGAAGCCGAGCATCGGGGCCTCCGGGAAGCTGGCCGGGGTGACCACGCTCGCGACAATGCGGCGGCGCTCTTCCTTCGCGGAGAAACGCCGCGCCACGGTGTAGAAACCGTTTGGATAGAGCCATTTTTTCGTGTCGGCGTTCAAGCTGATGGCGTTACCGCGCTTCATGCCCTCGCCAGGCCAGTGCGTAGCATAGCCGATAAAATGGCCTGGATAGAGCAAGGGAACGGTTCCGGTCGTCGATTTCAAATGAATGTGCTGTTGCAACCTGAAATCCACAACAGGGCCCGTGGAAACGCCGACACCTATATCGGACAGAGAGAAACGGATACCCGGGAATAGCTCGATAGCGTTGCGCTCAAGCGAGGTCGGCACATGAATGAACTGCTCGGGGTCGTCGGGAAAAAACGATCCGGTCAAAGGCGTGCTCGTGTGTCGAGAGGTCGACGAAGGTGTCGTCCGTCGAGTTCGAAACGGTCACCGTGGCTTGGCGGCCGGCGCGTTCAAGCAGTACGATGACGTTTCTCCTGGAGCACGTCGTCGACTTTGAACGCCTTGCTCCGGGATCCGAACAGATGAATATGCCGGAGAGCGGCATGCCGCAGAAGAAACGTGCGGAATGGCCGATAATACGGCCCATTGCAGAAACTCCGCGGAACGATGGCCACAAGCTGACCTCCCGGCTGCATCAACGTAAGGGCGAGCGCGACGAAGGCCGAATAGAGGTTAACGGTCTCTATGCCGGCGAGGCGCAAGATGTGACGATGTTCCGACGCGCTGTTGATCTTCTTGTAGGGCGGATTCAGGATGGCGTGCGTGAAACGGCGGGAAGTCTGCATCCGCCTGCAGGCCGCCTCCGGAATAAAGTCGCTAGACAATACCTTGCACGTGACGGGCAACCTTGCGGCGTAGCTTGCCAGAGCGGTTTCTAGGCGCGCCCGGAGCGGCGCATCGATTTCGTGCGCCTCCAGTTCCACGTTCTGAAAACGCAGTCCGTCCCCGGAGCTCCAGCGGTCAAGAAACGCGCATGTAAGTGCGCCCGCGCCGGCGCCCGCGTCCAGCAGCCGGTAAGTTTGGAGGGTACTCGGCGGAAAAAGCGATGCCATGAACCGGGCCACCGCCGAAGGCGTCATGAACTGGTCCAATTCGGATTTGCGCTTCAGGACGAGACGAGGCGTAGCGTCCCCACATAGGGGGTCGGCGTGATCGAGTACCTGTGTGGCCAATTGTCTATGATCCCGCATCTGTGACTCGTATTCAATGCCCATAGATGGGGTATCGGCGGCATCCCTTCAGGTAGTTAATCCAGCCCATTATGCAGCGTCATACGGCATCACAATCTCCACCCGGTACCGCTTGTCCCCGCCCTCCACCACCATGTCCGCCCGGTCGCCATACCGCGCCAGCAACCGCCGCTTGACGATCTGCAGTCCCAGCCCATTGCGGCGCCCGGCCGCGCCCTCCGGATCGAAGGGATTCTCCACACTGATGTGCAGCGCGTTTTCGACGCGCCACGCGTCCAGG
>DATNMW010000129.1:0-2935 GCA_035602155.1 Bryobacteraceae bacterium
CCGCGCGCGACATCGCGCTTAACGATCTCGATGTATTTGCGTGAGTGGCAGGCGGCCACTTCGTCGTCCGACGCGGCACGCGGCGGAACACGCAGCATCCGGCCGGTCAAGCCTGTTTGGTCGAGCGCGGAGAGCACGGCATCGAACCGCGCGGGGCGCTCTGGGTGGCCAGCGCCTGTGATGTGGCGCTTGTAAAGCGGGTCGGCCAGCAGCGCGGTCATAGCAACTTCGTCCCCAGCTCAAGCAGGCCCTTGCGACATCTGCGCAGGCTGTCCGAGTTGCTTTCGGCGACTACCGGCCTCCAGTAATCCTGCACGAATTCGAGCATGCGCGCGGTGTAGCCCGGTCCGGTAGGCCGGCCGCTAGCCGGCCTCGGAACGAGATCTCTGCGGATCTCCGCCCGACGAGCCTTCGCTCCCAGCGATACGAGGACCTGCTTGGGATCGTCTAGTTGATCCGGTGCCGCCGGGATCAGGATCCTGCGGACGCCAAGAAAGCCCGCCAGCGCCTCTGTGTCGGCAAGCAGCCAGGATTCCAGCTCGCGCACGGCGACTCGAAAACACATCAAGGGCGCCGGCTGAGGAAGCCAGTCCACGATCAGAGCGGGCGGGCATTCCGCATCGCGATCCAAATCAACCAAGACGATCCAGGGACGAAATTTGGCGTCATGGTTGAAGCCCCCGATCCGGCCCCGCAGGAACGCCTTGCCTTTCCGGCCGAAGACGCGGTCGAGATCGGTATCCAGGTCGACGAGGATGCGGCGGAGCACCGCCTCATCCAGTACGCCCTCCACTGCCGCGGAAAAGTAATGTGCCGGAGCTGTTGGCGTCATCTGGTTGCGAAAAGTGGCAACTGTTCCGCTTTGGCCGGACGCGTGAAAGGCATCACGGCGTCGGGAAGCGAGAGTCCGCCTTCGAGGAGACTCACGATCTGTTGAAAGCGTTTAACCGGCCGGACGAGCGTGCCCTCACGTTCCGGTATCAGCAAGAATGCCTCGTCTAATCCGATGCCCGGGTCGGCGAGAATCGACGGCGAATGCGTGCTGACGATCATCTGCCGGCCGGTTCGGCTCTGCATCCGCGCGAACATCTGCGGGAGGTGGGTGACGACCTCGGGATGCAGTGAGAGCTCCGGCTCTTCCAACAGCAGCGGGCCGGAGCCCTCTAAAGTGGCCCACAGCAATCCCAGCAGGCGCAGCGTTCCATCCGAGAACTGCTCTTCGTTCTGCCAGGCGCCCTGCGGCCGCCAGTGCTCGTATTTACCTTTCAGATGTGGCGCCCCGTTGGCCTTGTCGCGCTCAAACTGTAGTTCCTTAAGCTGCGGCACGGCCACCCGCAGCACGGCTTCAATGCGGCGCAGCCAGGCATTCCTGGTTTTCTCCGGCGTTCTGGCGATCTGCTCCAAGAGGTCCCCACCATAAGGATCGTCGCTCCTTCCGAGTGAGCGATCGGGTTCCCGCACCAACTGCGGCACCACATGCAGATATCGGATTGAGCGGAAGAAGTCGGCGACATCCCGGAACTCGCGATTCACGTTGATTTGTTCCAAGTATGTTTGCGTCAGCCGTTCGGGATCTTTCGCGTCTTCGGCATTCGGCCGGGACCACAATTCGGAGCCGGCGCGGGAAACACGCTCCTTTTTGATAATCGGACGGCGCTGATTGTCCTGTGAGAAGCGCAGTTCGTATTCCCAAGCGTTCGGCAAAGCCTCAGATCCGATATGGACCTCGATGACGATGTCGGGGTACCTGCGCGCGGAGAGGCTGCGCAGTCTGGTGACGCCGCCCCTATGCGGGCCAGCGGCTTCTTGAAATCCTCCGCCGACGCTCACAATGTCGTGCAGAAATCGAAAGACATCCAGCAGGTTGGACTTGCCGGACGCGTTGGGCCCCACCAGAAACACGCGGTTCTGCAAGTCCACATCGACTTGCGTGAAATTCCGCCAGTTTTCAAGGCGGAGCCGTCGAAAGATTAGAGTGCTCGGAGTCGCATCTTTCATGGGAGACTGCCGTATCACCAACACAATAACAAATGAGAGGCCCGAAACCGTCTACCCTACTTTACGCCGATGGCCTTGCGCTCGTCCGCCGCCGCTTCCAGATAAATGTTGCGCGCGACCCCATTCACCGTTTGCGCGGCCAGGCGCTCCAGCAGGTCCGCGTGCAAGCGATGCACGGCGGAGCTATTATCCGCGGCGATGGCGACTTCCGCCAGTTCGAGCGCCAGTTGCAATTGGCCTTCGGCGGCGGCATTGCGGGCGCGCTGCAAGATCGCGCCGGAACCGCCGGCGGCAGCTGCCAGCGCTCGCTCGAGCAGCGCGGGATCGCCGCCATTCAAATGTGCGGGATCGAAATCGTACCAGCCGGTGTATCGACGGAACACGCCGTTCACGGCCCACTCCACAGTCCCATAGACGGGCTGCAGGTACGGCTGCGAGGCGAGGTCTGGTGGCAGGCGCACCTCCTGGCGAATCCGGTACAGCGGCTCTCCCTTGTTAATCCGTTCGACGGTCTCGTCGTGAACGAAGCGAATGGCGCGCGCATAGTTAGCGAGCGCTTGGTCGATAGCCTCGCGCCCCGCCAACGGCCGGCTGTGGGAGCCTACCAACCAGGCGGGGTGGAATTGCCGCATGCGATCCAGCGAAGCGGCCCACTCAAGCACCGGACGGTCGGGCTTGCCGGGGCTGGCCAGCATGGGAAAGCTCCAATAGAACAGGTCGCCGGGAAGCAGTGTCTCGAAGTCGGGAAGCCACACCATCAGGTGATCCACTGTTTCGCCTAAGGTATGATACAGTTCGAAGCGCACGCCGCCTTCGGTGAATTTGTAGTGCTCGTCGAAGGTGATCTGCGGCGGGATGTAACCGCTTTCGGGAGGCTGCAGCAAGTCCACGCCAAGCGTTGCGCCACGCGCTTCCCGCGGCACATGGGCGGCCCACT
>DATNMW010000130.1:0-13516 GCA_035602155.1 Bryobacteraceae bacterium
GAGCCGCCGCCCACCACAGGCCCCAGTCCGTTGGGCTTGCTCTGCGCCGCTGAGCGGCTCGGGCGGCTGGGCGCCGGACTGGAAGGCCCCGACAGCACGTTGTCATAGAAGAAGTAGCCGCCGATTACGATCAAGGCGCCAAGAAAGTAGATTTTCTTGCGGTCCGCGCCTAGTTTCATATTGGGTTCCCCGGTTGTTCGCGGACGAAGGTGTCCAACTTAATGGTGACGCTGAGCAGGTCGCCGGCGCTCGATTGTTGCGGCGCGGCCATCAGGTTTTCGATAATCAAGAAGCGCGGCGATTTGTCGAGTAGGTTGACGAACTTAATCAAGTTAGCGTAACTGCCCTCATAGGCCGCGCTGATGCCCATCTGGTATAGCGTATCGCTTCCTTCGACCGGATCCAGCTCGTAAGACGCCGGACGCGGTTGGATGCCGGCCTCCTGGGCGACGCGCTCCAGTTCCGCGAAGATAGTGGAAAAGGTGGTGCGGCGGCCGGTGGTGTACTCGGCCAGGAATGCGTCGCCGTCCTTGCGCGCGCGTTCAGCCTTAGTCACCAGAGCTTTGGACTTTTCGAGGCGGACCTGCGTCGAAGTAAGCTGCTGTTGCAGGTTGACCTGTTCCCGCGCCAGGTCTTCAGCGGAGCCGCCCCAGGGCTTGAACGCCAGCAATGCCGCGACGATATTGGCCGCCACCAGCAGGCCCAACACGGCGCGCACCAGGACGCGCGGGTCCTTTAGATTCACGGGCACGTTCAGCCGCGAAGATAGATTAAAGCTTTTGGACATAATTCACGCTCACGCGGCAGCGGTACAGTTTGTCGGTCTGAGTGGGCGGCAGCAAGCTGTGCGAGTACACCGCGCCGAAACTCGGCGAAGTCTCCAGGTTTTTCAACAGGTCGATCACCGCCGCGGGCGTTTCCGATCCCACGGTCATGTCCAGCGAAATCTGATTCTGCCCGGCCACCGAAGGGCGTATGGCCATGATCCGGACGTTGTACGGAACCACCTTCTCAAGGTCGGCGAAAATGCGCGTCCAGCTTATGCCTTTGCGGTAGAGCAGTGCGTTGAGGAACAGGCTGCGCTCCAGCACCTCGGCGTTCTCGGGCTTGCGCAGAATGGCATCCTGGCGCGCCTGTTGGGCCGAGAGAGCGTGAATTTGAGATTCCAGCCGCGCGATTTGGTTACGGGTTTCGGCGACTTGCACACCTTCCAGGTTGTTCAGCGAGAGGAGAAAAACCAGCAATACGATGAGGAGGACGCCGAGGGCTGCGGAGGCGACCAGGACGGCGCGGTCGCGGCGGAAGGGCTGGCTGGCGAGATTGATGGGGATTCTCATGATGCAACCACTCCCTTACGGTCGTGGCTCAGTTCCGAACGGTCGTGGCTCAGTTCCGAGCCGCGCGCGTTAGCAAGCGGTTTGGTATCAGTTGTCACGGGCCACGGACCTCAAATATCCCAGCAGGCCGGCGTTATTTTCGCCGGGCGGCGACAGGGGAGATCGTACCGGCTGCACGTCGACACCCAGTTCGTTTTGAAACTGTTGGCGCGCCGCTTCCATGCGCTCGGCGAACCCGCACAGCAGCAGGCGTTCGGCTTTGGCTCCGATATTGTCTTCGATGTAAACAAATGTCGGGTACAGGTCGGCGGCGATCTCGGCGACGTCGTTGGCATGCACTTCCAGGCAGCGCACCAGCTTCAGCCGGCCGTTGCGCAGCACCATCACGGTGAGCACGCGTCCGGTGATCTTGGCCACCACGGTGATGCCGCCGTCCTCGATCAGGTTGAGAGCGGCCAGCGACGATGTAGTCACCAAGCCGGGATTCATTCCCGCGGCGCGGAACGGCGCTTCGTAGCGGGAGATTACTTCGAGCGGCGCCACCACCACCACCACGTCGAATTTCTTGCCTTCCGCCGGTTGCACAAAGTAGCTGATGGCGGCCGTTTCCACATCGAACGGAACGCTCTTTTTGATGCGAAAGCGAATGAGCGAAAGCTGCTCCTTGGTGTCCGAAGGGAAATTGTCGAAGTCCAGGACCGCGATTCGCGAGCTATAGTCTGGCAGGATGAGCGCTACATCGCGGCGCTTGCGATTTCCGTTTTGGGGCGCCAGTTCACGCACCGCGATAGACAACTCGTCGGGCAGGACGACGTTGTCCTTCAGCGGGGTGATGGCCAGCACGCCGGGCTTCAAGGGGCGAAAGTCGAGCTCCGTTTTGGCGGCTAGCCGCGCCAGGGAGATGCCGGCTTCGGAGAGCTCGAAGACCATGGAGGGCGGCGGCTCCCGCAGGATGGCGGCGATGGGGGTGGGGAGTTTCATATCGGGAAACGAGAAGGCCGGCTGAAAGCCGGCTGCGGCCAAGATTGGCCGCCCTCCATTTTCATGTTAGCCTTCAATGAATGTCACCTTGTTGATTTCCTTCAAGGTGCTGACGCCCAGGCGCACCTTTTCCACGGCCGACTCGCGCAGGAAGGTCATGCCCTCGTCGCGGGCGAGCCGCTTGATTTCGGAGGTAGGCCGCTTGTCCAGAATTTTTTCGCGAATCTTCTCGGTGAGATCCAGCAGTTCGTGGATGGCCGTGCGGCCGCGATAGCCGGTGCCGCCGCACTCAAAGCAGCCGGCGCCTTCCGCCAGCTCCACATGCTCCCATGCGGCGGGGTCCAGACCGGACTCGACCAGCAACTCGCGGCGCGCCTCCACGCTTTCGAACTGAGCCGGCCGGCGGCAATGCTCGCAAATCACGCGAACCAGGCGTTGCGCCAGGATACAGTTCAGGGCGGATACGAAATTGTACGGCTCCACGCCCATGTTCAGGAAGCGTCCCAGCACGTCCAACACATTGTTGGCGTGTACCGTGGTAAACACCAGGTGGCCGGTGAGCGCGGAGTTAATGGCGATCTGCGCGGTTTCCTGGTCGCGGATTTCGCCCACCATGATCTTGTCGGGGTCGTGGCGCAGAATGGAACGCAAGCCGCGCGCGAAGGTCAGCCCCTTCTTTTCGTTTACCGGAATCTGAGTGATGCCCTTGACCTGATACTCGACGGGATCTTCGATGGTGATGATCTTGTCTTCGTCGTTCTTGATCTCGCTGAGCGCGGCGTAGAGCGTGGTAGTCTTACCGGACCCGGTGGGACCGGTAACCAGCACCATGCCGTACGGTTCCGAGATATACCGCCGGAATTTCACCAGATCGTTCTCGGAGAACCCCACCACTTCGAGCGAGAGCTTGGCGAACTTCTCGCTCATGGATTCCTTGTCAAGCACGCGAAGCACGGCGTCTTCGCCGTGAATCGTGGGCATGATGGAAACGCGGAAATCGATCAGGCGGCCCTTGTAGCGCACCCGGAAACGGCCGTCCTGCGGCACGCGGCGCTCGGCGATATCCAACTCGCTCATGACCTTGATGCGCGAGAGAATGGTCGAGTGCCAGTCCTTGGCGATGGGCGGCATGGCATAGTGCAGCACGCCATCGATGCGGTACTTGATGGCTACTTCCTGATCGCGCGATTCGATGTGGATGTCACTGGCGCGCCGCTCCAGCGCGTTGAAGATCGTGGTATCGACCAGCTTGATAACCGGCGCGATGTCGTTATCGACGGCGGTGAGCTTGTCGATGGAAAGCGTCTCATCGGAGTTCTCTTCGTCGACCACCACGTCCAGCGTGAAACCCTCGGTGACCTCTTCCAGCACGCGCTGGGACTGTTCGGTCTTCTTGAGCAGATCGGAGATCTGGGAAAGCGTGGCAACCTTGACGCGCAGCTTCTTGTTCAGCAGCAGCGCCAGCTCGTCGATCATGTTCAGGTTGCGCGGGTCGGCCAGGGCGATGTCGAGGGTGCCGTTCTGCGCGCGTAGCGGTACGAAGTTGTACCGGAACATCAGGTCCACGGGAATGGTCCGGAACAGATCGTGATCGATGGAACCTTCGCGCAGATCCACATAGTCGCACCGATAGCGCGCGGCCATGGTCTGCGCCTGGAGGGCTTCGCCGGTGGGATCGATCAGTCTGGGTTTATCTGTAGCCATACGGATTCATCACCTGATAGTGTCCGCCAGCGAGAAGATGGGCAGATACAACGCAATCAATACAAATGCCACAAAACATCCCATGAAAATCATGATGGCCGGCTCGATCAATGAGAGAGCCGCGGCCATACGGGTATTGACATCCTCCTCGTAGAACTCCGCCACGCTATTGAGCATGGTAGGCAGCGCTCCCGTGGATTCCCCTACTTCGATCATATCGATCGAAAGCGCGGGGAAAATGCCGGTGGTTTTGAGGGAGGCCGACAGCGCCTGCCCCTCGCGCACCAGTTTGCCGGCCTTATCCAAAGATCGGCGCAGCAGGGGAGTGCCTAACGAATCCGAGGCGGTTTCGAGGCCCTGCACCAGCGGAATGCCGCCCGTGAGCAAGGTGCTGAGCACGCGCGCAAACTGGGCTACCTGATACTTCACCCAGATATCGCCCAATAGCGGCACGCGCAGTTTGACGGTGTCGATCTTGGTGCGCGCGGAATCCTTGCGCGACCACCAGCGGTACAAAAAGATCAGACCCACCACCGCGGCGAAGACCAGCAGAATGTAGCTGCGCGCCGTGGTTCCGATGGCGATCAGGATGACGGTCACTTCCGGAAGCTTCGCCTGCATGCTGGTGTATAATTGCGCGAAATTGGGCACCACGTAAGTGACCAGAAACACCATCAGGCAGAGAGTGAGGAGGATCAAGATGGATGGATACATCAAGGAGACCAGGACCTTCTTCTTCACCGCCAGAGAGAGCTTCTGATAGGTGATGAAACGGTCCATGACTTCCGACAGGCTGCCGCTTTTCTCGCCGGCCATCACGGTGGTGACGTAGATCTTGGGGAAGATGCCCTGCATGCGGAAAGCGTCGGAAAGCAAGGTGCCGTTGCGGACTTCGTCGCGCACAGATTTGATGTACGGGCCGAGTTTGGGGTCGGTGAGCCGGTCGGCCAGCAGGTCGAGCGCTTTCAGGATCGGCAGACCGGCGCGAATCAGCGTGACAAATTGCTGATTGAAGATCAGGAACTTCTCGATGTTGAGCTTCTTGCGCTTGGAAAAGCCCACAGAGAGGCCCGCCAGTCCGCCCTTGGTTTTGATCGAGTAGATCAGGAAACCCTGCTGGGTATAGCGGTCGCGCAGTTCCCGTTCGGAGCCGGCGTTGGCCACCTGCTGGTGGATCTGGCCGCGCGTGTCGGCGTATTTGAGCAGGAATTCAGCCATATTATTGGGTGGTCTCCACCAGCGCCGCGCCGGGAGGCATGCGGAATTGGAACAGCTTGGCTTCGAGCGGCGGATTCAGCTTCTCCTGGTCGAAGTCGAACTGCAGGACGGATTGATCGTAGCCAGTCACTTGTACGCAGCGGATTTGGCTGTCCGCCCCGACCACGAATTCCACTTTGGTATAGGGTAGGCTGTCGGTTTTGGGATCGGCGGTGATGCGTGTTCCGCCCGCGACGGAGGCGCCATGCACGTTGCGGAATTCCTTATCGAAGTGCAACTTACCAAGTAAAAATGCAAGTGGAGCTCGCATGTCGTCGCTTTCCTTGATCTTCATCTTTTCGACCTGCCGGTTGCTGGGAGTGTAGAGCCACAGGAACTTGCCGTCGGAGACGAACAATTTGCCTTCGGGCGAGGTGTAATCCCAGCGCATGCGTCCCGGTTTGCGCAGCAGCAGGGTTCCGCTTTCCATGCGGCGGGGTTGGCCTGGGCCTGTATATGCTTCATGGAAAACGACTTGGAGGGTTTGGGCGTGGTTATAGCGGGCCTCAACGGCTCTGAGCATGGGGGCAAGGTCAGGTGTTTGGGCGGCTAGCGACACCGGTAGCAGGCACATCAATAGCCGTATAGGGCTCACAAAAGGGATGACGCATGGGGGACGGGGAACGTGGAGGGATTTGGTCTGTTTGGTTCGTCTCGCGAGGGGTGGGGGCTAGGGGCTGGATCATAAGAAATAGGAACCGCCGATCCGCGCAGATGAACGCCGATGGACGACAAAGGGTTTGACTTTGCCTTATCTGCGTTTATCCGCGATCATCGGCGGCTAAATTGCCTTTTTCCGCAAACTGCCAGGCTGGCGCCTGACTTGGAACCACTTCAGTTGACCGCGAGATACAACTTTTGCGTACCGGGGGTGCCGTTTACGCTGAAGGTCACCGGCGCCGGGTTGGCGCCGTCGATGGACGGCACCACCACGTTGAACTGATAGAGGCCGACAAAATCCGGCGCCAAGCCGGCATACTGCACCGTGGCGGGTGCGCCGCCGATGGAAATGTTGAACGACGGCAGCGAAGTCAGCCCCTGCGCGATCTGTCCCGCCGGTACGTTCGGCGTCACCGGGCCAAATCCAACCCCGTAGAGAGTGATCGTGTCGCCAGGTTTGGCCGGCTGCGAGTTGAGACCCGAAATGGCTCCGGTGGGCAACACATATGTGTTGTCGTCGAACGCCACCACGTACTGCGTGCCATTGATATTAAAGTTTGACGGCGCGAGCAGCCCCGGTTCGACCGGATTCATCACCACCTGGTAGGCCAGACTGGCGCCGCCGGGGCTTTTCACGGTCAGAAGCTGTACGCCGGCTGCAATGTTGGAGGGCGCCTGCACGTTGACCTGTTGCGGACTGATGTACGCGACGAACGCCGGCTGCCCGTTAATGGTCACCTGCGTCCCGTTGAGTGAAGTAGGGGCGTTGTTACCGTTGAAATCCGAGCCAGACCACGGCCGCGTGGCGGTTGCCAGGTTCGTTCCATAAATTTCGATCCAAGAGCCGGGGGCGAGCGATGTGAATTCTCCAAAGTCGGTGGCGCCCACCACCCCGCCATTGGAGATCGTGGGAGTATTGGCGGGGAGCACTTGTGACAGCATCCGGACCCGGTTGTTGCCGAAGTCGCCAATGTAGACGTTTCCGTTCGGCGCCACCGAGACGCTGCGAGGCACGTTGATTGCGGCGTCCACGGCGGGGCCTCCATCGCCGCCGTAGCCCTCGGTGCCGTCGCCCGCCACCGTCCAGATGGTTCCGGTGGTCAGCACTACGCGAATCCGGTTATTATTCACGTCGGGGATGTAAAGGTTACCGGAGGCATCCAAGCCGATACTTGCCGGGTAGCCGAACTCTGCGTTTATGGCCGGCCCGCCATCTCCGGCGAAGCCGAAGACGCCATTGCCCGCGATGGTGGAGATGGCGCCGCTGGTCACCTTACGAATGACGTCATTCCCCTGGTCGGAGATGTATAGGTCATCCGAAGAATCCACCTGCACGCCGACCGGGCCGTCCAGCGTCGCGCTGGTGGCCGGGCCACCGTCGCCGGAGTAGCCTGAAACGCCCGTACCGGCGGCGGTTGTTATGGTGCCGCTGGGGTTCACCTTGCGCACCACGTTGGCTCCCTCGTCGGCGATGTAATAGTTCCCAGCGGAATCGAAAGCCACCGCCTCGGGATAGGTCAACGATGCGCTGGTAGCTGGGCCGCCGTCACCCGAATAGCCCTGGAAGCCGTTGCCTGCTATGGTGGTGATCGTGCCATCGGGCGAAACTTTGCGTATCCGGCAGTTGCTGGAGTCCGGAATGTAGACGTTGCCTGCAAGATCGACGGTCACGCGATAGGGTCCGTTCAACTCGGCGCTGGTGGCCGGTCCGCCATCGCCCGAGAAGCCCTGAATGCCATTGCCGGCGAATGTTGTGATGGTGCCGCCCGGAGTTACCTTGCGCACACGCTGGCCGTAAAATTCCGCAATATATAGGTTTCCGAACAGATCTTCGGTTACGCCTCGCGGGCCATTCAACTCGGCGTTAGTGGCTGGACCCCCGTCGCCGGAATAACCGGCGCTACCGTTTCCCGCCACTGTAGTGATGGTGAACTGCGGCGCCTGAGGCCACGCCGTTGCCATCGAGGCTGCCAGCAGCAGCCAGATTCGTATTGACTTTAGTTGCGTCATAAGATTTTTCACCTCTGCCGGAATTGGAGGCGCAAAGGGCTGCGGAGCCACGGGAACTGGCGAAGGAGGCGTGCGGGCTGGAACGGGTGCGACAGCGAAATATTTTCGGGCCGGATGCGCGACGACGGCAAACCGTTATCACCATCAGATTGTGAGCCGGCAAGTCGTGTTTGTCAAGTGTTGTAGTGTACCGCAAGGCCCGCCGCGGGCGGCCAAACAACGCCGAATCGCCAGATCTACGAGGGCGTGTGCCACGAGGGCTGCCGCACTGAGTTGCTGTATCCAGGGGGGTCTGTTTCTTTGATGCTGTGCTATGCGCCGTCCGCCCGCGCCAACAGACGGCGGCAGCCTTCCTGGAAGGCGTCCGGCGAGGTCAACAAGCTCAGCACCAGGAACGCCTCGGATTCGAAATCGAAGAAGAAGCCGGGCTGCACCAGGACATTGTCCTCAGCCAAGAGCTCAAGGGCCCATTCCTCCTCGCGGCGGATGCGCGGCACTTGCAGCGTGGCATACCAGCCGCCTTCGACCGCCAGCATGCGGCACGGAGATGCGGCCGGGATTGCGGATTGGAGCCATGCCAGATTCGCGCGCGTGCGCGCGGCGATCTGCGATCGAATGCCTTTGCCCAGTTCCAGCAGGCGCGGAGCGGCAAGCTGCACGGGCGTGCCCACGGATAGATATGTATCCGCGATCCATTCGAGCTTGTCTTTTGCTTCGGCGCGGGCTGCGGGCGGGCCGGAGATCACGATCCATCCCAGTTTCATCTGCGGCAGTCCGGCCACCTTTGAAAGGCCGCTCATGGAGAAGGCTAGCGCGTCCGTGCCGCCGGCCAACGTGCGCACCCGCTGCTCGTCTTCACCGAACGCGTAGTCGGCAAAGACTTCGTCCGAGATGAGAGTGACTCCCAGCGACTGCAGGAACCGCAGTTCATCGCGTTTGAGGAACGATCCGGTCGGATTGTTCGGGTTCACCAGCACAATCGCGCGCGTCCGATCGGTGATGGCCCCAGCCAACTCATCGCGATCGATCGACCAGGCGCCGTCGTAGGTCAGCGGATAGGAAACCGCGCGCAGCGATTCCATGGTGGCGAGAAACTCAAACAGCGGGTAGGATGGCCGCGGCACAAGAATTTCGTCCTTCGTATCGCCCAGCAACTTGAAAAGGTACTGATACGCCTCGCTGGTGCTGGCGGTGAGCAGTACCCAATCCGGCGCGACCGTGCGACCCCTTTCCGCGTAGTAACGGCATACGGCTTCGCGCGCGGCCAGCGACCCGGCAGGCTGCGGATCGTAGCGCAAAGCGCGCGGGTCGGCCAGCGCGTCCACGATCTCCCGGGGATAGGAAAGGCCCGCGCGGGTGGGGTTCGATTCGGTCAGATCCAGAATGGCTGCGCCCGCCGCGCGCTTCTCCCGCAGCAGGCGAGTGAGGCTGTTGAGGGCCGGGTCCCAGTGAAATCGCGATGAAAACATGCTTTGATAGGCTTGATTATATGGCTTTTCGCGGAGTGGACTACTTCTGTATCGATTCCCTGTTCAATGAACAGGAGCTGCTGGTGCGGCAGACGGCGCGTCAATTCGTGGACGAGCGCGTGCTGCCGGCCATCCGCGATTGCTATCGCGATGCGCGCTTCCCCAGCGATCTGGTGCCGGAGATGGGCCGGCTGGGCTTTTTCGGCGCCAACCTGGAGGGTTACGGCTGCGCAGGTATGAGCAATGTGGAGTACGGGCTGATCATGCAGGAACTGGAGCGCGGCGATTCCGGCGTGCGCAGCTTTGTCAGCGTGCAGGGCGCGCTGGTGATGTACCCGATCCGCACGTACGGTTCCGAGGAGCAGAAAGACAAATGGCTGCCGCGCCTGCAAAGCGGCCAGGCGGTGGGGTGTTTCGGGCTGACGGAGCCGGACTTCGGCTCCAACCCGGCCGGCATGCGCACGACCGCGCGGCGGGATGGCGGCGATTGGATTCTGAACGGCGAGAAGACTTGGATCACCAACGGCAGTCTGGCCGATGTGGCGATCGTATGGGCGCGCGCCGACGATGGCATCCGCGGGTTCCTGGTGGAGAAGGGCGCGCCCGGATTTACAGCGTCGGAAATCCACGGCAAGTGGTCGATGCGGGCGTCGGTAACGTCCAGCCTGTCGCTGGCGGATTGCCGCGTGCCGGCAAGCGCCATGCTGGCCGGCGCAGGCCTGCGGGGTCCGCTGGCATGTCTTTCACAAGCGCGCTATGGGATCGGATGGGGTGTGCTAGGCGCGGCCATGGATTGCTACGAGACGGCCCGCCAGTATACGATCCTGCGCAAACAATTCAACGACCGGCCGATCGCGTCGCATCAACTGGTGCAGGAGAAACTGGCCGGGATGATCACCGAGATCACCAAGGCGCAATTGCTGGCGATGCAGGCCGGCCGGCTGAAGGACCAGGGCAAGCTGGAGCCCGCGCACGTCTCCATGTTGAAGCGGAACAACGTGGCGATGGCGCTTGACTGCGCGCGGCTCAGCCGGGATCTTCTGGGCGCCAACGGAATCACCGACGAGTACCCGATCATGCGCCACTTATGCAATCTGGAGACAGTGAAGACTTACGAGGGCACCGACCATATCCATGCGCTGGTAATTGGAGAAAGAGTCACCGGCATCGCGGCGTATAAATAGGATGCCGCTCTACGCCCTTACGATCCTGGTAAGCGCTTTCCTGCTGTTCCAGGTACAGCCGGTTATTGCGCGCATTATCCTGCCCTGGTTTGGCGGGTCGGCGGCGGTGTGGACTACCTGCCTGCTGTTCTTTCAGGCTGTTTTGCTGCTGGGTTATTTGTATTCGCACTGGCTTTACCGGAAGCTCCGGCCGCGCGCGCAAATGCTGGCGCATATCGCACTATTGGCGGCCAGCCTGATCGTCTTGCCGATCTGGCCTTCGGTGGCCTGGAAACCGGACGGCGGCGACGATCCCACGGGGCGCATCCTGCTGCTGCTCGCCGTAACCGTGGGGCTGCCTTACTTCCTGCTGGCGACCACCGGTCCGTTGTTGCAGGCATGGTACGCGCGCCGCTATCGGGGAGCGCTGCCTTACCGGCTTTATGCGCTCTCGAATGCGGGGTCGATGTTTGCCTTGATCAGTTACCCGGTGCTGTTCGAGCCACGGCTGGGCGCGCGCCACCAGGCGCTGGGCTGGTCGTGGGCATATGGCGTGTTCATCCTGCTGTGCGCGGCTACTGCCTGGCTGGGCCGGGGGAACGCTGTGGCGCAGGTGGAATCGGCGCCGCATGCCGGAGACTCCGCGCGCAGAACCTTCTTTTGGATCGCGCTGCCGGCCTGCGCCTCGATCCTCTTGTTGGCCATCACCAATCATCTGACACAAAACGTCGCGGCGATTCCTCTTCTCTGGATACTGCCGCTGAGCCTCTACTTACTCAGCTTCATCCTGTGCTTTGAAAGCGCAGGCTGGTACCCGCGGAAGCTGCTTCTGGGCATCTTCGCGGTGGCGGTGGGCGGCATGACTTATGCGCTTTCGGCAGAGTTTCAAAACAACCCCATCAAGGTGATGATCCCGTTCTTCTCGGTGGGCCTGTTTATTTGCTGCATGGTATGCCATGGGGAACTGGCGCGATTGAAGCCGCACCCCAGCCGCCTGACATCCTTCTATGTCATGATCGCGCTGGGCGGCGCGCTGGGGGGAGTGTTCGTGGCGCTGATAGCGCCGCGCGTGTTCTCCGGATTCTACGAATTGCCGCTCGGGCTGGCGGCCTGCGGCTTCGTGGTTCTGGCGGTCTTGCGCGGCGATCCGGAGAGCGCACTGGGAGGCCCCTGGAGGCGGCCCATCCCCCTGGCCGCCGCGCTGGTGGCTTTGGCCGTGGCGGGGTATGCGGGGTTCGTAATCCACGAGCGCGCCAGCGGCGCGCGCTTGATGGCGCGGAACTTTTACGGCGGCTTGAGGGTCACCGACGAGGAAGCGTACGATAGCGACGAACCGGTCCGCAGGCTGATGCATGGGACCATCACGCACGGCGATCAGTACCTGAATCCAAAGTTCCAGGGGCGCCCGACCACTTACTACGGACCTAACTCCGGAGTTGGCCGCGCCATACGGCAGGATCAGGAGAGTGGCCCGGTGCGCGTAGGCGTGATCGGGCTGGGAACCGGCACGCTATCCGCTTATGGCCGCGCGGGGGACTATTTCAGATTTTACGAGATTAACCCGCTAGTCTTGCGGCTGGCCCGCACGGAATTCACTTTTTTGAAAATCTGCAAGGCCCGGCTGGACGTGGCGCTGGGCGATGCGCGGCTCTCGCTCGAGCGCGAAGCGCCGGAGAATTTCGACGTATTGGCGGTGGACGCGTTTTCAAGCGACGCCATTCCGGTACATCTGCTAACGCGCGAAGCGTTTGTTCTATATTTCCGGCACTTGAAGCCGGATGGCGTGCTGGCGGTGCACGTATCGAACAAACATCTGGAGCTGACTCCGGTGGTTAAGCTGGCCGCCGCCTCGCTCGGGAAAGACGCGCGCCTGGTGGACACCGAAGACGAAGAGAACGACGTGTTCGGATCCAGTTGGGTGCTGGTAACTTCCAGCGCCGGCTTCTTCGACAGGCCGCTGATGCGAACGGCGGCGATCGCAGTCCCGCTGCCGCGAAAGATCCGCACGTGGACGGACGACTACAGCAACTTATTCCAGATTTTGAAGTAAGTGGCGCGCCCGCGGCGCGCATAAGTGCGTAATTCCCCCACACTTCCGCCGCAGTCGAGCGCCTTCGCCGACTCTCGCGATTGGCGAAAGCTTCGGTTTTTCCAATGAAAGAGCGGGGCTGGGGGACTCGGGTTAGCGATCTTGGGGAAATCTTGTGGTATTAAGCACGCGTGGGTGCGCCACATATGAGGTATGATTCTAGATGCGAAGGATTATATGAAGATCCCCGGATCTATAGCTCTGAAGCTCTGTTTTTATTTGGTTGCGATTGCGGCCGTTGCCGCACCCGCAATGCCGGCGACGCTGTCGGCCGCGCCCGCTGCAGTCGATTTTCAATACAGCCCGGGTGAAACCCAGCCGCAACCGGTAATCGTCACCGTCACCGCCAGCGATGGAAGCTCGCCGGCTCTTACAGTGACCTTGACGCCCGGCGCCGGCACGCCCTCCGCGCTTTTTCCGCAGCCGCTGGTCGCGGGCGACACCATGCAGGTCTATTACAACAACGCCACATTCGAAACGCTGGTCAACCAACCAGGCACATATACTGCGGCCATCAGCGTCAGCGCATCAGGTTTCACCGCCTTGACCGTCCCGGTCACGTTCACTATCGGCGCCGCCGTATCCATCCTTCCGTCGCCCGCATCGCTAACTTTCACCGTGCCACCCGGCCCGGCGGTCCAAACGGTGGCGCTGGCGGGCAACAACGGCCTGGCGGTTGGTTTCTCGGTGTCCGTCAGTACCACGACCGGCGGTAATTGGTTGACCGCGGCCGCGAACGCGAGCTTCACCCCAGCTACTCTCACGGTGACGGTGAATGCCGATAACGACCCTGCCGGCACATATCAGGGCAGCGTCGCGATTACTCCAGCTACCGGCGCTGTCGTG
>DATNMW010000131.1:0-3550 GCA_035602155.1 Bryobacteraceae bacterium
AGTCGGTCAACGCCGGACGGCGCGGCCACGGCCGGAAGCAGTCCTGATCGACACTACGCCGCTGACCACGCCGCTGGCAGCGTTAGGCCCGATTGAGATTCAGTTGGTGCGGCGCACCGCCGACGAACCCCTCTTCCATAGTCTGATGGAACAGTTTCACTACCTGCGCTATGAGCAACCGGTGGGCGAGCACCTAAAGTATCTGATATGGGCCCAAGGGCGGCCAGTAGCATGTCTGGCCTGGAGTTCGGCGCCGCGGCATCTGGCCAGCCGGGACCGTTTCATCGGCTGGAGCGGGGAGGCGCGGCGGGGGAACATCCGTTATCTCGCCTACAACACGCGCTTTCTGATACTGCCGTGGATCTCGGTACCGCACCTGGCCTCGCACATTCTTGGCCGCATGGCACGTCACCTATCGGAGGATTGGGAACGCGTCTACGGGCATCCGATCTATTATTTGGAGACCTTCATCGACCCGGAGCGGTTTCGCGGGACCTGTTATCGTGCGGCGAACTGGATGGTGCTGGGGCGAACCACGGGGCGCGGCAAAGACGATCAGACGCATCGGGCTAACCGGTCGATCAAAGAAGTGCTTGGGCTTCCACTCACCCGGCGGTTTCGCGAGTTATTGCAACAGGTGTAAGTGAGTATGAAAGCAGCCACGGAGCGGCTCGATGTCACCAGTGAGGAGTTAGCGGCCTTAGTGGAAGCAGTACGCGAGGCGCTGGGCGAAACCGGTTACCAGAAATTACAAGCCGCGATCCGAACTCTGGGTTATGTGACTGAGTTACTGGAGACTCGCCAGGCGACGCTGGAGAAACTGCGCCGGCTGTTGTGTCACTCCAGCACGGAGAAGACCAAAACGGTACTGCAGCAGGCAGGCATCGAGACGGGGGAAAAGAAGCCCAAGGCGCCGGGCGCCCCCAAGAGTAAGGCTCCTGGGCATGGGCGCAACGGCGCTGCGGCGTATCGGGGAGCGCGCAAGGTCGAGGTTCCGCATGCATCATTAAAGGCGGGCGACCCGTGTCCGGATTGTCAGCGCGGCAAAGTCTATCCGCAGCGCGACCCTGGCGTATTGGTGCGGATCAAAGGGCAAGCGCCCATCGCCGCGACGGTGTATGAGTTGGAGAAGTTCCGGTGTAACCTGTGCGGGGATGTGTTTACCGCCGCGGCGCCGGAAGAAGCGGGCGAAGAGAAGTATGATGAGACAGCGGCGAGTATGATCGCTTTGCTGCGCTACGGCAGCGGGTTTCCCTGGTATCGGCTGGAAGGCCTGCAGGAGAACCTGGGCATCCCTCTACCAACGGCGACACAGTGCGAGATCGTAAAGGAAACCGCTGCCCAGATCCAGCCCGCGGGCGATGAGTTGATCCGCCAGGCAGCCCAGGGCGGGGTGGTGCACAACGACGATACTTCCATGCGCGTGCTGGCCCTGGATCGGGGCGCGGCGAGCGATGCGGACCTGGCCGCAGAGCGGACGGGAGTGTTCACCACCGGAATCATATCCATCGGCGAAGGATATCGGATCGGACTGTATTTTACCGGGCGCAAGCATGCCGGGGAGAACCTGTCCGACATATTGAAGCAGCGGGCGGCGGGCTTGGCAGCGCCCATCCAGATGTGCGACGCGCTGTCGCGCAATCTGCCCAAGCTGCCCGAGAAGCTGGAAATCATTATCGGGCATTGTCTGGCCCATGCCCGCCGCTACTTTGTGGAGGTGACGCCTAACTTCCCGCAGGAGTGCCGGTTCGTATTGGAGAGTCTGGGTGAAGTTTACGGGTACGACGAAGCGGCGCGGGCGCAGGGCATGTCTCCCGAACAGCGCCTGCATTTCCATCAGGAACACAGCGGGCCAGTGATGGAAAAGCTGCATATCTGGCTGGAAGCTCAGTTCGACGAGAGAAGAGTGGAGCCTAACTCCGGCTTGGGCCAGGCGATATCTTACTTACTTAAACACTGGGACAGACTGACTCTGTTCCTGCGGCAGCCAGGAGCGCCGTTGGATAACAACATCTGCGAGAGAGCATTGAAGAAGTCCATCCTGCATCGTAAGAACTCGCTGTTTTATAAGACTCGAAATGGAGCTCGGATAGGCGACTTATTCATGAGCCTGATTCACACCTGCGAGTTGAATGGCGCCGATCCGTTCGATTATCTGAACCAGCTACAGCGGCACGCGGAGGAGTTGAAGCTAACGCCGTCGGAGTGGATGCCCTGGAACTACCGCGCGACGCTAGCGCGGACCGGCGCCCTCTTGGATGCGGCATAGGGTATGCTGAATCCTGCATGGCCGAAAAGGATAGTATTCGGCCATGCAGGAGCGGCATCTCGAAATGCCCGCCAAACAGACATCTGAGAAGGCCAAATCGCCCAGGGTTTTTGGCCAGGCACGGAAACCGGCGAAAATGTTCCGCGCGGGCCTCTACGCCCGCGTTTCCACCAACGACCAACAGACCATCCCGTTGCAGATCCGCGCCTTGCGCGAATACGCCGGCCGGCGCGGTTGGACGATCGCCTTGCAGGTAAAAGAGGTTGGTAGCGGCGCATCGCAACGACAACTGCGCGAGAAGTTGCTGGACGCGGCGCGCCGCCGCGAAATCGACATGGTGCTGGTGTGGCGATTGGATCGTTGGGGACGGTCGGTGGCGGACCTGCTCGCGACACTGCAGGAACTGAATCACCTGGGCGTCGGTTTCGTCTCACTGACGGAGGCGCTGGATCTGACCACGCCAGCCGGGCGGGCGATGGCGGGTCTTTTGGCCGTGTTTGCTGAGTTTGAGCGGGACATCCTCCGCGAGCGGGTTCGAGCTGGCTTGGCGCATGCCCGACAGAACGGCAAGCGCCTGGGGCGGCCGCCAACAGCGGCGCTGCAAACCCGCCAGGTACGGAAGTTGCATCGTGCCGGCGTCAGCAAAGCCGAGATCGCCCGCCGCTTGCAGATCAGTCGCACCTCGGTTCGTCGGATTCTGGCCTGACCTATTTCCAGGAAAAACATTTTCGAAAGCTCCCAGGTGTCGGTCCCCAGGGTCTCTAAAGCCGCGCCAAAATGGTCGTAGATGCTGCTGCAACCTAATCCGTTGCTCTGGAAGGCCATCGAAGACAGGCGCATGATTCGGCTGCTCTATCACCGCAGAAATCGCATTCTTGAGCCACACGATCACGGAATTCTCAACGGCTCGGTCCAATTACTGGCGTATCAGGTTGGCGGTTCCAGTAGTCGTCCCCTTCCCAACTGGATACTGATGAAGGCGGATGAAATCGCTGACCTCGAGTTGCTGGAGCAGAGCTTTCCGGGAGGCCGGCCTACCGCATCCGGCAAACATCTCAAATGGACCAAGCTTTTCATCAGAGTGAAACCATCCACTGATCCCCTGCAAGCAGGCGCAGAATAACCGATACGCCCAGCCTGCGTTTTTGACCTCCGGTCATAGCTACGCACGCTTACCGAAAGCTCACTGAGCAATGCCCTGACACCGGTCTCTGTGTGGGCTATGTCCCGGGCTTCCCCGGGGCGCACAGTCAGGCCCAAACGCTAGATGAGCTGAACCGG
>DATNMW010000132.1:0-17781 GCA_035602155.1 Bryobacteraceae bacterium
CCGCACGACGGACCCAGACCGGAGCTTCGACAAACGGCTCAATCGCAACTTCGATGCGGCTGCCCTTGATTTCATGCCGCCAGGTGCCCCCCATACGGCCATTGACCAGCAGCACCGGCGAGATGAGGCCTTGTGGCCGGTACACGCGGCGCCGAAAATTGCCGGGCAGCAGGCGCTCGGCATGGCACGACGCGGCGACCACATACTGATCGAAGCCGGGCAGCAGGCGCACGACCGGCTAGGCGAAAACTCGCGCAGTTCGCGGATGTGAGAGGCGAGAATCCAGGCCTGCGCGCCTTCCAGGTCGACCGGCGACACTTCCTCACCGAGCGAGGCGATCCGTTTTCGTGCCGTGGAAACGCCGCTGCTTCCACCCCACCGCGCGCCAAATCGTGGACGGTGGCCGGACCATACGCCTCCAAGTACCGTCGCGTGACGGCGGCCGTCGCGGCCAGCGGATCGACTGGCGGACTCACGGAGCATCCCGTATTGGCCAGCCATGTATTCGGTCGCGTGAACCTGACCCGCTGACCCACGCTGGGCCCAAAGCACAACCGGCCCTCAAACGCGGCCGGCCTCAGAATGGTGCCCCAACTGCTGCCGGCAGGCGCGCGTCGATCCAGGTAATGGCGGCGCACTCGCCAAGCCGCCGCGCGTGACCAAGTCAGTTTCAAATATTGCCTTTCAACCCCAAGGCATCGGCGCGCGCCTGCATGGCCTGCACGCAGAAGGCGATGTGTTCGTCGAGTTCCGACCCCAACTCGCGCGCGCCATTCACGATGTCATCGCGGCTCACCGAGCGCGCGAACGCCTTGTCCTTCATCTTCTTGCGCACCGATGCCGTATCCACTTCGAAAACGCTGCGATGCGGCTTCACATAGGAGACGGCGGTAATGAATCCCGCAAGCTCGTCACAAGCGAACAGAATCTTCTCCAGCGGAGATTCGCGCGTCACGCCGGTAAAATCGGCGTGCGAGAGGATCGCGCGGCGGATTTCATCGCTCACGCCGCGCTCGGCCAAAATGGCCTCGCCCTTCGTGGGATGGTCCGGCAGTACGGGATGAATCTCCCAATCGAAATCGTGCAGCAGCGCGGTGACCGACCATTTCTCTTCGTCCTCGCCCAGCTTGCGGGCATACGCGACGACACAAGCTTCCACCGCCAGCGCGTGCTTGCGCAGCCCTTCCGATTTCGTGAATTCATGCAGGATCTCCAACGCCTCTTGCCGGTTCATTCCATCTATGATAAAACATAAGCCGCATGTCCCAACGATTTCGCTTCTCCCGCCTGTTACTCTGCGCGCTGGCTGCGGCGCCCCTCTGGGCGCAGCCCGCAACCCTAAAAGGGTCGGGCGAGGACACCACCTTCTACCTCTACGTGAATGAAGACCGCGTCGGCGCCATCAAAACCAAATGGCTGCCTGGCGGCTCCTACCAGAACGAAGCCACCCTCGCCATGGCCGGCCAAAGCATGACAGTTAACACCTCTATCGCGGTAGACGCGGCTGGCTCGTGGACCCAATTCACCTCCGCGGCGCCGGCCGGCACCGCCACGTGTGTGCGCGAAGGCGCTACCGCACGCCGCACGCTTAAGGACAAAACCACGACATTCGGCGTCGAGCCCGGTGCACGCCTTTTTGACAATTACGGACCGGCATTAATGAGTCAGGCCGTGCGGCTTTACGACCGCGCAAAAGGCGGCAAGCAGCCCTTCCCGCTGATCGTCCTGCCCGGCGCGGATATAGAAGCGTCGCTGGAATTCAAGGACCAGGTCGAGCGCACCGTGGCGGGCAAGGATCTGACTTTCCTCCGGTACACTTACTCACTGGCCGGCATCGACATCACCTTGTGGACCGACGCGGATGGCCGGGTCTATCTCGGCGAAGTGCCCGTCCAGCACGCCGCCTACGTGCGCGACGGGTATGAGGCGCTGCGCAAAGAGCCGGTCTCCGATCCGCTGATCTCGCGGCCGAAATTCGAGGTGAGGGTGGAAGCCGCGGCGAAGATCCCGATGCGCGACAGCGTGAAGCTCTCAACCGACATCTACCTGCCGCAGACCGAAGGTAAGGTACCGGTGATTCTGATCCGCACTCCTTATAAGAAGGAGATGAGTGAGATTCAAGGGCGATACTACGCCCGCCGGGGCTACGGGGTTGCCATCCAGGATTGTCGCGGCCGCTTCGGATCCGAAGGTGTCTGGGAGCCGTTCATCAACGAGCCGAAGGACGGCTACGACGCCATCGAGTGGCTGGCCGCGCAGTCCTGGTCGAACGGCAGGGTCGGCATGATCGGCGGGTCTTACGTAGGATGGGTGCAGTGGTGGGCAGCTAGTGAGCGCCCGCCGCACCTGGTCACTATCATTCCGAACGTGGCGCCGCCGGATCCGTTTTACAACATCCCCTACGAGCACGGGGCGTTTTTCATCTTTGGCGCCATCTGGTGGGCGGACATCCTGGAATCCAAAGCAACGGGCGATTTGTCAGGCGTCGCCCTCAGCAAGATCGGCGAAAAGAAGTACGGGCAACTGCTGCGCGCGCTGCCGGTGATCGATCTGGATAAAGCCGTGCTCGGCAAAGAGAATCCTTACTGGCGCAAGTGGATCGAGCATCCAGTGGACGACGATTGGTGGGCGCAGGCGGATTTCCTGAACAAGTTGAAAGACGTGAATATTCCGGCGTTTCATCAGTCTGGCTGGTTCGATGGCGATGGCATCGGCACCAAGCTGAACTACCAACAGATGAAAGAGTATGGGCACGCCAACCAGAAACTCACTATCGGACCGTGGGGGCACACCGACACGGCGTCGCGCAAACTTGGGGACCGCGATTTCGGTCCGCAAGCCATCATCGACCTGCAGCGGGATTACCTGCGCTGGTTCGATTACTGGTTGAAAGGCGTCGACAATGGCATAACCAAGGAGCCATTAGTCAGTATCTTCGTGATGGGCACTAACCAATGGCTGCACGGGGATAGTTACCCGCTGCCGGCTACGAAGTTCACGAAGCTATACTTCTCCGGCTCGGGCGAGGCAAACACCCTATACGGAGACGGGCGGCTTACTTTCGACGAGCCGCCAGCCGGCGCGCCCGCCGACAAGTATGTGTACGATCCGGGCGATCCGACTCCGGACCCGGAATTCTACGAGACGACCGAAGAACAAGACAAACAGGTAATATCGGAGTTGGAGAAGAAGAACGAGGCTAAGGCACACCACGATGCGGTTACCGCCGGACGCCAGGATATGCTCGTTTACCGGACCGAGCAGTTGCGCGAGCCCCTGACGTTCGCCGGACCGGTCTCGGCTACCATTTACGCATCTTCTTCGGCGTTGGACACCGACTGGTACGTCAGTCTTGTCGAAGTCGATAAGATTGGGAAGCCGTTCACGCTGGCCACGGGCAAGTTGCGCGCAAGGTTTCGCGACAGCGTGCATAAGCCCGAACTGCTGAAGCCCGGCCGGATTTACGAATACAAACTGGATCTCTGGCAGACGGGCATCACAGTTCCGGCAGGCTACCAGTTGCGGGTCGAAGTCGCCTCGGCGCTTTTCCCGATGTTCTCGCGCAACCTGAACACCGGCGGACATAATGAAACAGAGACGAAGTTCGTGCCCGCGCGCCAAGTGATTTACCACGACCAACAGCACCCGTCTCACGTGCTGCTGCCGGTGATCCCAGCGGAAGAACTGAAGAAGTAGATATGCAGAGAGACTTCACCGAAGCCGACCGCAGCATCCTGACTCCTGAAGCCACGAGCTTTCTGAAAACGCTGGCGGCAAACTTCGAGCAGCGCCGCCAACAACTGCTCGCGCTGCGGCGCGAACGGCAGCGCGAAATCGACGCCGGCGCAATGCCGCAATTCCTGCCGCAAACCGCCTGGATACGCGATTCCGATTGGGTGGCGGCGCCCACCCCCGCCGATCTGCTCGACCGCCGCGTCGAGATCACCGGGCCGGTGGATCGCAAGATGATCATCAACGCCCTCAACTCGGGAGCCAGCGTGTTCATGGCGGATTTCGAAGATTCCAATTCGCCTACCTGGCGGAACAATCTCGACGGGCAGTTCAACCTGCGCGACGCGGTGAACGGCACGATCGGCTATGTGAGCCCCGAAGGCAAGCGCTACGCATTGGGCGCACGCACCGCGGTTTTGATGGTGCGGCCACGCGGCTGGCATCTGGAGGAGAAACATTTCCTGGTGGACGGCCAGTCGATTTCGGCCAGTCTCTTCGACTTCGGCCTTTACTTCTTCCACAATGCCAAAGCCCTGATGGCCAAGGGGACGGGGCCCTACTTCTATTTGCCGAAAATGGAGAGCCACCTGGAAGCGCGCCTGTGGAACGATGTTTTCCATTTCGCGCAGCGGCAACTGGGAATTCCGTCTGGGACCATTCGCGCCACCGTGCTGATCGAAACCATCCTGGCCGCCTTCGAGATGGATGAGATTATTTACGAGTTGCGCGAACACTCCGCCGGCCTGAATTGCGGGCGTTGGGACTACATCTTCAGCTTCATCAAGAAATTCCGCAACCGGCCCGAGTTCGTGTTGCCCAACCGGGCGCAAGTCACCATGGAGCGGCATTTCCTCAGCTCTTACGTCACCCTGCTGATCGAAACCTGCCATCGCCGCGGCGTGCATGCCATGGGTGGCATGGCCGCGCAGATTCCCATCAAGAACGATCCGGCGGCCAACGAGCTGGCGCTCGAGAAGGTGCGTCAGGATAAGCTGCGCGAAGTGCGCGCCGGGCACGATGGCACTTGGGTGGCACATCCCGGCCTGGTGCCCGTGGCCAAGGAAATCTTCGACGCGTACATGCCCGGACCGAACCAGTTGCAGCACCGGCCGCACATTCAAGTGACTGCCGCGGACCTGCTGGCGGTGCCCGATGGCGACATCACCGAAGCCGGCTTGCGCTGGAACATCGACGTGGGGATTCAATACCTGGAGGCGTGGATGCGCGGCAACGGCTGCGTCCCGATCTACAATCTGATGGAAGATGCCGCCACCGCCGAAATTTGCCGCGCGCAGGTGTGGCAATGGGTCAAGCACGGCGCGAAGCTAAACGATGGCCGCCCGGTGACGGCCGATCTGGTGAAGCGCACGATTGCGGACGTGGCCGAGGGATTGCGCCGTTCCATCGGCGGCGAGCAACTCGCGCGCGCGGCGGGCGTGTTCGAACAGATCACGACCAGGGCGGACTTCCCGGAGTTTCTGACGATGGTCGCTTACGATTATATCGATTAACCAGGCACTTCATCTATTCGTATCGGAGCTTTAAGGGGAACCGACGAGTCAATTTGGCGATCGGGCGGTCAGGGCTTTGCCAAGAACGATCAAATCCGCGAAAACACGCGCCTCGAACGCCGATCTTGCTCCGGCGTTCCGCATGATACCGGGCAAACCCCGGCGCAGCCCCCGATAAATCGCGCCCATTTGTGCGACCGTCGCTTGGTGGTCCGCTAAAACGAGGGCATTGCCGAGCTCGCGGAAGATCCCGGCCGGAGTACCGTCGTGAATGTACACGTCCGTGCCACCAAGATCGCTTAGCGATTCGCCATCTCTCCGAGTGCGCGATTCAAAAACGCACCAGGCATGAGATGGCTTTTTGAACCGCTGCCATGCGACTGCCAAGCCCAGTTCGAAAGGCATGTTGAAGCGAGGAGTCGCGGGGCGGCTTTGGATTCAGCTCGACTCCGGAGAGGTCGTGGAAGGAATAGCGGCAATCGCGGATCAGATCGAGAATTCGATCAAGCCGGCGCTCGCCGCCCGGAATCTGGAGCGTTGCTCGTGGCTCCAATCCAAACGCGATTAGCCGGGCGATGTACGCCAGATAGAGAGATTCGAAGGCCCGGTCGTACGGGACGTTGAGGAACACGCCATATTCTTTAGCGGTTGGCGGTTCGTAAGGGATGTTTGCGAGCACGCGGTTTGCCGTTCGACTTCAAAGGATGCGGCGTCTTCGATCCGCTCAGCTCAGCTGCGAGCGCAATCAGTTCCCTCATGCGGCGCTTGGAGACGCCCACTCTCCTCGCGGTCTCCTCGATGGAAAGTGGCGGGTGCGAGATATAGATCTTGGCCTTCATGCGGTGTCCCTATCCGATTTTCGCACACCATCCGGCGCGGGCGAAGCTGCTACCCTGAGATGTGCCCGGTTGGTCCCACTTGCCGCGTGAGCGCCTGTTGGCCGACGTATCCCTCTGGTCCGCCGACCTCTCCAACCTCGAAGCCGCAGTGCGCCGCGTCTCGCCCTGGGCCGATTCTTTCCATCTGGATGCGGCCGACGGCCACTTCGTGCCAAACCTGCTTTTCTTCCCCGATCTGATTCGCGCCATCCGCCCGCACACCGCAGTCCCCTTTCATGTGCACCTGATGGCCGATCGCCCTGCGATCCTCGCCGCGGAGTTTCTCGACGCCGGCGCGGACCTGCTCACCGTACACGTGGAGAACGGCGAGCGCGAAGCCGGGGCGGCCATCGAACAAGCGCTCCGCCATGGATGCGGCGCGGGGGTGGCATTGAAGCTCGAAACACCCGTGCGCGCTGTGCTGCCGTATCTCCATGCGGTCGACGTTGTTATCCTGCTAGCCACCGAGGTGGGCGTGAAGGGCCGCGATCTCGCGCCGCAGGCGTACGACCGTCTAAGAGAGGCGCGCAGTCTGCTGCGCAAGCGTGCGAAGCCAACAGTGCGCCTGGTGGCTGATGGCGCCATCCGCACGCACACCGTCCCCGAGCTTTACGCGGCGGGCGCGGACGCCATCGTGCCCGGCTCGCTGGTCTTCCAATCCACTGACTTGGAATATACGTTTCGCTGGCTCCGCGGTCACTCAGTCCCGGCTGTCGTATAGGGCACCCAAACCTCCATGCGGGCCGGGCCGCGATTGGCCCACGCATAGTAAGGGATGAAAGTCAGTGCGACCACTTTCCCGGGGCGTTCGACCTCCTCTCGAAACGCGCGGTACAGCGGCTCCTTGCTGAACGGACTGTCCACCACGGTCCCATGATGTTTCAGCACCATAACGCCGCCCAGCAAATCCGGCTGAAAGCCGCTGACAAAGCTCGATCCGTCGTCGAGCAGCGTGGCATCCATCAGATTGAATCCCGGCTGATCCGGCTGTTCCAGGCAGTAGACCAGCGGGCCGCGCTCGAGAGCGACGCGCCCGGCGTCCTCGCGCACCAACGGATTGGCGCGCACCAGCCGCGGCGTCATCGCAAACTCGAGATGTACCTTGTCGCCGGGCTGCCAGCGGCGATGAATCTCGAAGTATTCTCCTGCCTTGGGCTGATCCTGCCGCGCGGAAAAAGGCGCTGGAACCTTGACATCCACGCTGGTTCCATCCGACCACGCCGGGATGCGCACAAACAGGCTGAATTCGGCGGCGCTGACCGGGTCCACGCTAAGTTCCACCGCGCCCTTCCACGGGTATTCGGTCTGCTGGGCGATGCGGATTCCCGCGCCATTTTCCAAATGCCAGTTGAGCGTGGAGTTGTGGAACAGATTCACATACACGCCTTGCGGGCTGGTGTTATACATATAGCCCGGCAGCGATGCCAGGATGCGCTCCAGATTCGGCGGGCAGCAGGTGGTGTCATACCACTCGTTGCGAATCTTCTCCCCCGGTGATTCCAGCGGATTGCGATAACAATACAGCGTGCCCGAAAGAGACATGCCCGAGTTGATCCCGTTGTACAGCGCACGCTCCATCACATCGGCGAAGCGCGATTCGCCCAGCGCCAGCAGCATGCGCCAGTTCCACATCATGTTGCCGATGGCCGCGCAGCTTTCGCCGTAAGCCTGCGCGTTAGGCAGCTCATAGGCTTCGCCGAACGCCTCGCCCGCTTCGCGCGATCCCACCCCGCCGGTGATGTACATCTTGCGATTCACCAGGTCGCCCCACAGCGCTTCGAGCGTCTTCAGATAAGCGGCGTCGCCGGTTTCCATGTAGTAATCGGTGGCGCCGCACGAAGCGTACATGGCGCGCACCGCGTGCCCTTCGAACTCAGTACGCGAGGTGAACGGCTTGCCGCCGAACATGTACTGGACCTGTTCGTCGGTAAGGTGCAGCCGCTCGCGCTCCACGCCTGAAAGCAGATAGCCCGCGAAATCCAGATAGCGCCGATCGCCGGTGGTACGGTACAGTTCGACCAGCGCCATTTCGAATTCCGGATGCCCTGTCAGCGCGGGACGCTTCCGCGGTCCGAAGTTCTCGATCATGTAATTGGCGAAGCGGATGCCGCCATCCAGCAGCTTGCGGTCGCCCGTCGCGCGGTAATACGCGATAGCCGCTTGCAGTAAGTGGCCCATGCAGTACAATTCGTGCGAGCGATACATTTCGGTGAAACGCTTGGGCGTGCGCTCGTCGTTCCAGTAGGTATTCAGGTAGCCGCTGGGTTCCTGCGCGGCCAGGATGATGCCGGTCAGCCGGTCGAACTCCGCGCGCAGCTTGGGCTCGTCGCCGGATTGCAGCACGAAGGCGGCAGCCTCCATCCATTTGTAGATGTCGGAATCGGAGTAGAGCGGACCGCGCTGGGGAGTGTCCTTCTTGCCCTCCAGGCGCAGGAAGTTATCGACCCTGCCGTGCTGCTCCAGTTCGACCAGCATCGTGGGGATGCTCTTCTCCACGTTGACCGCGCGGCGCGCGCTCCAGAACCCGTCGCCCATCTTCACCGCGCGAATTGGCACCGCGTGCAGCCTGGCATAAGGCGAGTGACTGACGGAAACGACGCCCTCGGATTGCCAGTCGGGCAACAAGGTGGCGGCGGCCAGAAGAAGCAGCGCGATGATCCGCAAGTGTCTCATGACCCCAGCTTATCTCTTCCTGTGGGGCAGGTTGCCAACCTGCAGGCCGATTGTTTATCGGCCTCTCCAAATTCGCGAAATGCCGCCACCACCCGCCCCGCCACCCGCGCATATGATCCTGTACCCCCCAAATCGTGCCCCGCCCCCTCGACCACAACAATCTCGTGCGGCCCAGCAATCAACAGCAACGCCGCCCGCATCTCCTCCACCGACCCAAACGGATCGCGCGTCCCATGCACAAAAAGCGCAGGCGTAGCGATCTTAGGAAAATGAGCGGTTCGCAGATCGCCGGGACGCTGCGGAGGATGCAGCGGATACGAGAGCAGCATCAATCCCGCCAGCAGATCCGGCTCCTCCGCCGCCAGCATGCTGGCCTGCCGCCCGCCGTACGAATGCCCTCCCAGAAATACCTTCCCAGGCACACGCTCGCGCATCACCCGCACCGCCCGCGCCAGTCCCGCGCGATCCTGCGCCGCCATCGCCGGAAACGGCGGCCCGTGGGGACGCGCCTCTCGAAAAGCCAGGTCGCATCTAAGCACCGCGAAGCCCGTCGCGCAGAACGCATCCGCCAGTGCGACCAGCAGCGGCGCATTGCAGTTCGATCCCGCGCCATGCGTCAAAACCAGGCCGTCGCCAATCGGCGCATCCGGAGTGTGCAGAACTTCCATAAGCCGGACAGGCCTCCTGGCCCGTCCTTTACAGTGCCAGAATGCAACCAAATGGTTACAGACAAAGAAAAGGATAACCGCAAAACGGCCGGAAAACAAGGCCCTGCAACGGTACTAACCGAACCCAATAAAATCAACGCTCCCACACGATTTCAATGGTAAGATCCGACGCCCTACGGCGGGCTGCTGCCGGTCGTTACCCTGCTGGAAAAACTCGACTTCCAGGCCCTGGTGGAACAGACGGTGAGCTGCCGGCGAATTCCTCGTGCCATGGACCTGTACCGGTTACTGCTGGGGATCGTGCTGGGCCTCTACATCGGGTTCAACCAGGTCCCGACGGGCATCCTGAAGGTCGCCAAATTGCCTGTACAATCCACCTAATCGAACCGCTGCAGGCCGATTGTTAATCGGCCCACCGTTGCGCATCCAACAAGATGGGCGAACAGTCGGCAAAGGGCCTGCACAACGAGGGGTTCGAGCTCCGGGCGGTTCTTTTCGATGCACGTGCAGGACTCGTCGTCCGTAACAAAGAAGACTATGGCGGTGGGCCAGGGCACGCTCGACTGGATGGAGATCTTTGCCGCGGCGAAGACCGGCGGGCTGAAGAATTATTTCGTCGAGATGAACCTGGATTTGATGAAGGCTAGCGTTCCGTTTCTGCGCCAGCCTCAGGTTTGAGGAAGGCGTGCAGGATTGGCGGAAGCGTTCTCTGCGGCCTGGACTATACCGGCTCGGTCTCGTCGATCGGTTGCGGGGGCGTCACCGAAGCGGCCTCCAGTTCCGCCGTGGATGTTTACGACGGCGCCGTGTTCCTCACCACCCGGAACGGCACGTCTAACCTGACTACGTTGCCGGCAGCCCGGCTGGACAATCAGGTCCACACCAATAGGCATTTCGGCGGCACCCTGCAGTGCTTGGATACCTCGACCGGCTACCAGCACTATCACACGGAAATCTCCAGACGATCGGCAGCGCGAATTGGTACGAGAACTCGGTCACTTCCAGCAACGGCGTTGCTGAGCTAGGCCTGGTGATCGGGACGGGCAGGCGCTTGGAGCCAGATTTCGAACACTACGCATGTTCCCGTGGAAGGCCCGAGCGCTGAGAACTACGGGATGAACCACACCTAACCCTGCAGGCAAGAGGGGGCACCTAACGTGGAGTATCTGCGGGCATCCACGCGCCCTTGCAGGAGTTCTGCCCCTTGCAGGCATGCTTCTCGCACCTAACGTGGAGTATCTGCGGGCATCCACGCGCCCCTTTCGAACGGCTCACTTCGGGCCTCCTAACATTCATGCTCACAGCCGGGGCGGGTCAGGATGTGCTATCCTCAGATGGGCTTCGAATGCCCGCGTAGCTCAGATGGAAAGAGCGCGGGATTCGCATCCTGAGGCGTGGGTTCGATAGACAGGGATGCCTGCCCCACCCTGGGATGCGACGTCATGACCAGCCCTGAACTCGGCGGCCTAGCCGGAGCCGCCGCCTTCGCCGCCTTCCTAGCTTGGGCCGTACGTGGCCGCGCATCCTCGGTCTTAGGCCCCTCCGTCCATCGCGGCCCGCGCAACCGCAAAGCCATCGCCCTCACATTCGACGACGGCCCCAGCGAATCCACGCCCCGCATACTGGACCTGCTCCATAAGTACCAAACGCCCGCCACATTCTTTCAAATCGGCGCAAACGTCGAGCGCCTGCCGAACATCGCCCGTGCGGTCGCCGCCGCCGGCCACGAAATCGGCAATCACAGCCACACGCACCCGCTGTTCTGCTTTCATTCCACTGAGTTTGTTTATCGGGATTTGGCCCGCGCCCAAATCGCCATTGCCGACGCCACGGGCCGCCCGCCGGTGTTGCTGCGGGCCCCCTTTGGCGCGCGTTGGTTCGGTTTCCGGCAAGCCCAGCGCCGCCTCGGACTGCAAGGCGTCATGTGGACCGCTATCGGCTATGATTGGAAGTTGAAGGCTGATACCATAGTAGGCCGGATGCTGGCGGGGGCGGCCAACGGCGCCATCCTCTGCCTGCACGACGGGCGCGAGGTCCGGGCCAATCCCGATATCCGGGAGACGGTCGCGGGGGTCGCTCGCCTGATCCCCGCACTTCGGGACCAGGGGTACAAATTTGAAACGGTTAGCCGCTTATTATGTCCGACGAATTGATCGAGAGAGTCCGCAAAGTGATTGCCGCATCCAAGCGCATCCCCGAGGAGAGTGTGACGATCGATAGCGCTTTCGAAGAACTGGGAATCGATTCCATGGATGCCGTTGAGATTCTTTTCGCGCTCGAGAATGAATTCGACATCAACATCCCGGATGAAGAAGTGAAATCGGTTCGCAACGTGCGTCAAATGGTTGAAGGCGTCGAGAGATTGCTCGCGGCCAAGTCGGCGGGGACGCCCACGGCCCAGTAATATGCGGCGCGTCGCCATCACGGGCCTTGGCGTAATCGCCGGACCAGGCCGCACCGCCTGCGAGTTCTGGAAGAGCCTTCTGGAGGGCCGTCCCGCCATTGGACCCCTGGAATCCGTGGATTGCTCCGGTATCCGTTTCCAAAATGGTTCCGAGGTGCGCGGCTACTCTCACACGCCCTACTTCGAAGACCGCCGCGCCGATTTCATGGACCGTTTCGCACAGTTCGCGGTAATCGCGGCACGCGAAGCCGTATCCGAGGCCGGCATTGAATGGACTCCGGAACTCCGGGAGAGGACTGCCATCGTCACCGGGTCTTGCGTGGGCGGCCAGTCGACCGAAGACCTCGGATTCGTGGAAGTCTACAAGCTGGGCCACAACCGCGTACATCCGCTGACCATCCCCAAGACCATGGGCAACGCCGGCGCCAGCCACATCTCCATGGAGTTCGGCATTACCGGCCCCAGCTTCACCATCTCCACGGCTTGCTCTTCGGCGGCCCACGCCATCGGCCAGGCGGCCTGGATGATCCGCTCCGGCATGGTGGATCTGGCGCTGACCGGCGGCAGCGAAGCGCCCTTCAGCTTCGGCATCCTGAAGGCCTGGGAAGCCATGCGGGTGGTCTCGCCCGACACTTGCCGGCCGTTCTCGCGCGACCGTCACGGCATGATCCTGGGCGAGGGCGCGGGCATGCTGGTGTTGGAGCCTTGGGATGCGGCCGAAGCGCGCGGCGCGCGCATCCACGCCGAACTGGTGGGCTTCGGCATGTCCGCGGATGCCTGCCACATCACGCAGCCTTCGGCGGAGGGCGCCGCCCGGGCCATGCGCGGGGCTTTGCGCGACGCGGCCATCGAGCCGGAACAGATCGGCTACATCAACGCCCACGGCACCGCCACGGCGGCCAACGATCCCACGGAGACTGCGGCGATTCGTAGCGTCTTCGGCGCGCACGCCAACAACCTGGCCATCAGCTCGACCAAGTCCATGCACGGGCACGCGCTGGGCGCGGCGGCTGCGCTTGAAGCGGTAGCTACGATCCTGTCCCTGCGCGACGGCATGCTGCCGCCCACCGCCAATTACCGCATGCCGGATGCGGAGTGCGATCTCGATGTCATCCCCAATAAGGCGCGGGCGGCGCAAGTGGAGTATGCGCTGTCGAATTCGTTTGCGTTTGGCGGGTTGAACGCGGTGCTGGCGTTTAAGAAAGCCTGAAATGGCAGCGCGGGCGTCAGCGTCCAAGAACTAGGAATTGACGCGATTTGGCGAATTTGTAATAATCTTCAAGACCGTGCCTTTGGACCTGCCTCCGTTACTCGCGCCGGGGCTGCATCTCATGACGCTTACCGCCCTCCACCACGGTCGAAGATCAGCGTTTTCGGCTATCGAAAACAAGGACCCCCATCATGAAAAGCCTGTGGACCATGTGCGCGTGTTTTGTGCAGATGGGGTGTCGGCGAAGAGCTTTGGGTTGACGGCAGCTTTCTTACCGAAAAGATTGACCCCAAGGATGTGGACCTTGTTCTGGTGCTGCCTGAGGGGTTTGATCAAAGGGCAACCGATGAACAGTTGGCGGTTTGGGATTGGTGGGATGACCCCGAGAACGAGCCGGGGAAACTGTTCCAATGCGACACTTTCAGCCTGCCCAAAATCCCTATTGGGGACATTGAGTTTCCGCACTTTGTCCGTCAGGAAGTGCATTGGAAGAGGTTTTTCGGTACAAGCCGCGAAGGCCAATCGAAAGGCATTGGCCGTATACTATTGCCAGGTGGGTGTATATGAGCAGACTGCTGGATATTCAAGAGCATCTACTCAACAATGCAGCCGAGATTGCCCGGCTCGAGAGGGCACTGGGACACCATCCGTCCCGCGCGTTGAGTTCCTCCCTGAAATCGCTGTACAAGCTCCGTTCAGGACTGGAAGCTGAGTTTCGAGAGGCGGCGGCCGCCGATCAGGTGGATGTAGTCACGTACCGGCTATTCGATGGAAGACAACCAACCATGGCTTCCGTTGGCAGGGCCATGGACTCCTTCCAGACGCTGTACGCGGTACTGTATTCTGCGATCGTAAACGCGAAGCCTAAGGACACCGCACACCTCAGTTCGGCAGTGATTCAGCAGTCCTCTTTTGACTTTTCCTATGCTTTTTCCGGATCGGTCGGTTTCGTATTTACGATACCAAACGAACGTCTGCTTCTGGGGGAGACCCGGCTTGATGAGGCCATGAATCAGCTCTTCGCGATGGCGAAATGTTCGACGACGGGCGAGGTCAAGGACTTCGCAAGGAAGGTCGGGCGCGCTCCGGTGCGTGCAATTTACGATTGGGTGGACGCGTTGTCCGGCTCGGACGCCGGGGCGGATCTCCAGTGGAAAAAGGATGATTCAGCCAAAGGATCGCTTCTCCTGCAGCCGGCCCAAGCGCAAGCTCTCAGAGACCTGATTAGCCAGACGAGCGATCTAGAGATAGACGAGAACCGCTTCCATGGGCTCCTGCTCGGATTCGATTCTAAGACACGGATGTTTCGCTTCGATCCCTCGGAAGGCGGCACCATTATCCGAGGCAAAATCGCGGAGGACGCCGACATGCCACCGACGGTTGAAATTCCAAGGCGATACATCGCGCGAGTCAAGACCGCAACACGCGTCCGATACTCGACCGAGCAGCCAGAGATCACCCACACCCTTCTGGGCTTAAGCTAAAAGCGAAGAATATCTCTACAAAAAGCATGCGCTTGCTATTTTGAATCATGATGTTTCCTACGTACCTCGCCGGTTCCCCCACAACTCCACATGCAGCCGCGGACTAAACCGGAATCCCTCACGCTTGCAGATCTCCGCCAACCACACGCCACGTTCGCGCAACAGGCCCGCGTCGATGCCTTCGGCCATCAGTATCACCTTGGTCGTATCCGCATCGACCGCGCCCACCAAACCCCGCACCTCCCGCACATCCTCCGGCCGCGCGATCACAAACTTGAGTTGATAATCGTAATCCGCCATGAGCCGCCGCACAACTTCCGGCTGCATGCGCAAGCGCTCGTGCCGCTCCTGCCACTCGCCCGCGGGCGTCGAATTGGCCAGCTTCGGGCTGATGCTCATCAAGTCGCACTCCACCGGCGCGAACACGGTGCCCGCCGTCTCGATGGTGATGTGCAGCCCGTGCGCCCGCAAACCGCGCGTCAGTTCCACAATCTCGCGCGCGATCATGGGCTCGCCGCCGGTCACCACCACATGGCGCACCGGATAAGCCTCCACCGCCGCCAGGATGCGCTCCAGCGTCCAGTCGTCGCCTTCCGGATTCCATGAGGTGTACGGGGTGTCGCACCATACGCAGCGCAGGTTGCAGCCGCTCGTCCGCACAAATACCGACGGCACGCCCACCAGCGAGCCTTCGCCCTGAATGGAATGGAAAATCTCAGCGATCCGCAATGCCCGCCTCTTCGAATCCCTTGCGCCGCAGCAGGCAGGAGTCGCATTGCCCGCACGGCTGCCCGTCCGCATCCGGATCGTAGCAACTATGCGTCAACCCGAAATCCAAGCCCAGTTCACGCCCCAGCTTCACGATCTCCGCCTTAGATAGCCGGATCAGCGGCGTGTGAATCCGGACGCGCAACCGGCCTTCCACGCCTGCCTTGGTGGCCAGGTTGGCCATGCGCTCGAAGGCTGCGATGTATTCCGGGCGGCAATCCGGATAACCGGAATAGTCCAGCGCGTTCACGCCGATGAAAATGTCCGGCGCTTCCAGCACCTCGGCCCATGCCAGCGCAAACGACAGAAAGATGGTATTGCGTGCGGGCACGTAAGTCACCGGAATGCCATGTGACATATCCTGCGCCGATCGTCCCTTCGGCACGGCCAGGTCACCGGTCAGCGCGGAGTGCCCGATCTGCCGCAGGTCGACCCGCGCCACCACATGCCGCGCCGCACCCAATGCCTGCGCCACCCGCGCCGCCGCCTCCAACTCCACGCGGTGCCGCTGCCCGTAGTCGAACGACAGCGCGTAGCATAGATATCCTTCCCTGCGCGCCAGAGCCAGGCAGGTGGAGGAATCCAGTCCCCCGCTCAGCAGGCATAACGCTTTCCCGATCGTGTCCAATGGCATCGTCCTCTATTGTAGACAGGCCACTCGACCCGCGAAACTCGCCTGCGTCATTGCGCCACCCCTGTCACCAGTGCGGTGACAACCGTGTCACCTGGCGCTGCGGTTCATTACCTGTCGACGCGCCAAACGCCCGATATCGCAATGACTTAGGCGCGGCCCTATGTATGGCAGACGCGATGCTTTAGAAAAGCCGTGGATATGCAAGTAAAGCTTCGGCAAGAAACAAATAGCACTATCGGGAGACAACAAGAAATGTTAACCTCGGACAATCACGATCTTACAAGCTGCCAAAAGCAGCCTTCCCCGGACCATGCAGTTTGGGGCGATGTACAACGGCCCACGGCCGCCTCGATTTTGCGCTACGGCCTGCGGCAAGTTCTGCGTCTCGCGGCGCTCGCTTTCTTTGTGGCGTGCGGTCTGGCGATGGCCGGCTCCAAACTCTCCAGCGACCTCCAGCAAATGCTCGGCGGCAACGGAAACATCGAGGTCATTGTCCAATTCACCCGCATACCTACGGCTACGGACCTCCAACTGTTTTCCGCGAACCAGATCGTGCGGCGATTCCGGCACATCAAGGCCGTTCACGCGCTCCTCACGCCGGCCGAGATCCGCGCGCTGGAATCCAACCCGCTGGTTACATATATGTCGCCCAATCGCGCCGTATCCGGCACGCTCGATATCACCACGCAGACAGTCGGCGCCAACGTCGCCTGGCAATCGGGGTGGAACGGCACCGGTATAGGCGTGGCCGTGGTCGACAGCGGCATCTTCGCGCATGACGACCTCATGACCACGTCTGGCAAGAGCTCCCGCATCGTCTACACGCAAAGCTTCGTTACCGGGCTGACCGGCACCGATCTTTTCGGCCATGGCACGCACGTGGCGGGCATCATCGGTTCCAATGGCAAAGACTCCACCGGCGCGGGTTTCACACGTACCTTCAACGGAGTGGCGCCCAACGTCAACCTCGTCAATCTGCAGGTCCTGGATCAGAACGGGTCGGGGTCGGATAGCAACGTGATCGCGGCCATCGACGAAGCCATCAGCCTGCAGAGCACATACAATATCCGTGTCTTGAACCTCTCGCTCGGCCAGACTGTGTATGAAAGTTATAAGCTCGATCCCCTCTGCCAGGCCGCGGAAGCCGCCTGGAGCGGTGGCATCGTAGTGGTAGTAGCGGCGGGCAATGCCGGCCGAAACGTCCTGGGCAGCCTGCCTCTCTATGGAACCATCACTTCGCCGGGAAACGATCCTTATGTAATCACCGTGGGCGCCACCAACACGCACGGCTCGACTAACGTATCGGGCGACACGGTTGCCAGCTATAGCTCGGATGGTCCGACCTCGATCGACCATATCGCCAAACCCGACCTGGTGGCCCCCGGCGACAATATCGTTTCGTTGATGGCGCCTAACAATACGCTCGAGACTACATATCCGACGACTCTTACCGAAAATTCGTATTACGAATCGGGCAACCCAGCGGGTACGTCCGCCACGTACTTCTGCCTGAGCGGAACCAGCATGGCCACCCCAGTGGTGAGCGGCGCGGCCGCGCTTCTCATTCAGAAGTCTCCGTCGCTGACCCCGGATCAAGTCAAAGCCCGGCTCATGAAGACCGCCACCAAGACTTTTTCGCTCTACACCAGCGCGCAGGATATAATTCACCACTTTACTTACAACAACATATCGGACCTCTTTACGATTGGCGCCGGCCAGGTGAATATCGCCGCTGCCCTCGGCAATACCGACTTGACGGACGTGCCGGCTATCTCGCCCCTGGCCATCATGAATTCGAACGGCCAGGTGACCCTCATGT